>CAYVBH010000031.1:0-20247 GCA_964449015.1 uncultured Bacteroidales bacterium | reverse complement strand
AGATATCCTGCTTTGATGTTTTCGTCAAGAAAAAAGTTGATCAGGGCACGCTGTAATTTAGACCCCTGACCTTTATATACAGGAAAACCAGCTCCGGTGAGCTTGTTTCCCAGTTCAAAATCGATGATGTCATAGATTTTGGCCAGATCCCAGTGGGGCAGGGCATTGGGTGACAACTCGGGCATTTTTCCACCTTCACGGTCCACCACATTTCCTTCTGCTCCTTTTCCTTCCGGCACAAACTCTGAAGGAAGGTTGGGGAGTTTTACCAGCATGTTCAACAGGCTTGTTTCGCTTTCAGTCAATGATGCCGAGAGTTTTTCAATTTCCTGCTTTAGCTGCATGGTTCTGTTTTTCTTTTCTTCGGCTTCCTCTTTGCGGTTTGATTTAAGAAGAGCTCCGATTTCCCTGGAGATGTTGTTTAGTTCCGATTGTGTGCCATCGAGCTTATTTTGTGTGGATCGCCGGCCTTCATCAAGCGAAAGAATCTCCTGTACAAGGTCGTTGGCATCAAAGTTTTTTACAGCCAACCGGCGGATCACTTCACCGGCGTTTTCTCTGATCTGGTTAAGCGTTAGCATATTTGCAAGTGGTTTGTGCAAATGTAAAAAAAACCCCTGAACTCTAAACACAAATCTGGTTTATAGTTCAGGGGCCCTTTATCAGGAACCGTTATCCGGTTGTTATTCTGCTGCAGGAAGAACAGATACGTAGGAACGATCGTCCTTTTTGCGGTGGTATTTAACCTGCCCGTCAATCAATGCATAGAGGGTATGGTCTTTACCTATGCCTACGTTAACTCCGGGATTGTGGACCGTGCCGCGCTGGCGTACAAGAATGTTGCCTGCTTTCACTTGTTCACCTCCGAATATCTTGATTCCCAATCTCTGGCTGTGTGATTCGCGTCCGTTTCTGGAACTTCCGGCTCCTTTTTTATGTGCCATGGTTTTCTATTTTAATATGTTGAATTCCTTACTTCTTTGATTTGCTTTCGCTTTTGCTTGCTGCCGACTTTTTGGCTGCAGCTTTCTTTTCGGTGCCGGCGGCTGCCTTTTTTACAGGAGCTTTTTTTGCCTTTTCCTCAGTTCCCTTAGCGGGGGCCTTTTTTGCAGCAGCTTTGACAGCAACCGGCTTTTCTTCTTTTGCAACAGCTTCGGTTGTTTCAGCTACGGCTTTCGGAGCTGCTTTCTTTTTTTCACTTCTTTTGGGAGTGCCGGTTTCACTGATATCTTCAATGAGAATCTCGGTGAAATTCTGTCTGTGACCGTTCAGTTTCTGATAGGTTTTCCTTCTTTTCTTCTTGAATACAAGAACCTTATCACCCCTCAGGTGAGAAACTATCTCGGCCAGAACCACTGCGTCGGGAATAAACGGTGCACCCACATTCACTTTATCCTCGTTGCTAACCAGCAACACTTTATCAAAAGTAACTTCATCACCAATTTCGCCGGGGAGTCTGTGCACAAATACTTTCTTCCCTTTTTCAACTTTAAATTGTTGACCGGCTATGCTTACTATTGCGTACATTTATATATAATTTCAATTTATTTTTGGGTCTGCAAAAATATAAAACTTTGAATGATCTGCAAAATAATTAGGTAATTTAAGATAAAATAAATGTGAATGCCAGTATTTTCCCTGATTTTTAATTAACAGCAGGGCAACAACCGGTTCTGATTCAATTGACAGAGTTCTGAATTTGTAAGTAACAGAATAATAGTCTTTTAAAGATAGGGTGAAGTTATTCGGAAGCTAAATGAATGAAATCACTATATTTGTGAGATAAACACAACTACCTGACAGGGAACAATGAATAAGGTTAAACTCAACGTCCTTGGAATTTCATACAGTCAGACGCAAACCGGGGCATATGCATTGGTATTGGCAGAGGAGAATGGAAGGAGAAGGATCCCTATTATAGTAGGCGGCTTTGAAGCCCAGGCTATTGCCATCCAGCTGGAAGGCTTAAAACCTCCCCGGCCACTCACTCACGACTTGTTTCTTAATTTTGCGCACACCTTTAACATCGACCTGCTGGAGATCACCGTTTATAAACTGGAGGAAGGTGTTTTTTATTCCAAGCTTACCTGTGATAACGGGCAGCGCATTATCGAGATCGATGCGCGAACGTCTGATGCCATAGCGCTCGCATTGCGTTTCAAATGTCCCATTTATACAACCGAGGAAATACTAAAGAAGGCAGGTATTATTCTTGATTTTGAAAAGGAAGCTGCCTTACAGACCAATGCGGATCCTGCCGCACCTCCCAGAAATATTACCGTGCAGGATACTTCATTTACTGACGAATTGAAGCACAACAATATTCAGGAACTTCAGGATTTGCTGAATGCAGCGATCACAGCTGAAGATTACGAGAAGGCTTCGTTGATCAGGGATGAAATCAACAGACGAAAAAAGGAATAACCAATCTGAAGCTACCGGTGAATGACAATGGCTGAATTACGTGAAAGTGAATTGAACCAGACCATTTTAGATAATATTCCTTATCTTGTTTGGCTGAAAGATACGGAAGGAAAATACATTCATGTCAACAAGGCATTTGCTGATTCATACAACCTGAAACCTGAAGACATTATCGGGAAAACCGATTTTGATTTTTGTCCGCTAGATAAAGCCCTGGAATTCAAAAATTCTGATGAACAGGTTATCCACAGCAGAAAACGTCAATTTGTCGAGCAATATGAGCGACTGGACAGTGGGGTCAGCAATTTTGAAACCTTTAAAACACCTGTATTCAATGACCAGGGTGAGGTAACGGGGATTGCCGGTATTTCAAGGGAAATTGCCGACAATACCCAGATGGAAAAAACCCTGCATGAGCGGGAAGAGCAGTTCCGGGCCCTACTTCAGAACTCTTCAGATGCCATCTCCATCATTAACCGGCAGGGCAAAATAATTTTTGAAAGTTCTGAGAAAAACAAGATTTCCGATTTCGAAATCGGAGAACTGCTGCATAAACCCTTCTTTGACATGGTACATCCTGACGATGTACCGCAGATTAGGGTGGTGATTAAGGAAGCCCTGGCAAACCCGGGCAGGCAACTCAAAAAGGAATACAGAAGCCTTCATAAAAACAAAAGATGGATCTATGTTGAGAGTATCTTTTCCAACCAGTTAAGCAATCCGGCAATCAGGGGAATCATTGTTAATTCCAGGGATGTATCCGACCGTAAAATGGCTGAACTGAAAGAAAGGGTTTACCATGACAACCTCATCTTTTTAAGTAATTCAGCCCTTGAGCTTCTGGGGCTTTCGTCCAAGGATGAAATTTATTGGTACATACCTGAAAAACTGGCTTCATTCCTTGAAAATGCGGTTGTGCTGGTTTCTTCCTACGACGAAACATCAAATAGGATGGTGATTGAGAGCTTTTCAGGACTTGATCCTTATACAAAGCAGGTTGAAAACATCCTGGGACGTCCTGTCATTGGCATGTCATTCCCTGCTGTTAGCTTGCCGCCGCTTGCTGAAAACGTGGGTACGGTGCTTACTATTAAAGATGAAATGTTTGAAAGTCAGATCGGCCCGATTTCCTCCGGGCAACTTCAAAAAATAAGGCAACTGATCCACCTGCACAAAACCTATAATATTATACTTGCCCGAGATGACAAACGCCTGGGCAACATCACCATTCTTACGCTGAATAAGAGCATCATCAAATTCAAGCACATCATCGAAACCTTTGTTCACCAGATTTCGGTTGCCCTTCACCGTAGTCAGCTTGAATATGAACTGGTTAAAGCCAAAAATAAGGCGGAGGAATCTGATAAGCTGAAGACGGCGTTCCTGGCCAATATGTCGCATGAAATCCGCACCCCCATGAACGGTATTCTCGGATTCGCGGAAATGCTCAATGACAATACTCTGAGCAAGGCCAACAGGAAGAAGTACCTTAATATAATAAACAGTAACGGCAAAATGCTGATCAACCTGATTGACGATATCATTGATTTTGCCAAAATTGAATCGGATCAGGTAAATATTATCCAGGATGATTTTTCATTGAACAGCCTCCTCGATCAGGTACAATCGACATTTCTTACACGAAGTCTGAGAAAAGACAAATCAAAAGTCAAAATAATTACCAAAAAGGCCTTTCCCGACGAAAAGTCATTCGTCAGAACTGATCCCACAAGATTACGTCAGATACTTACCAATCTTGTTGGGAATGCCATCAAATTTACCCACAAGGGCTTTATTGAATTTGGCTATAACCTGGAGGATATAAAAAACCTGAAGTTTTATGTGAAAGATACGGGTATTGGTATTCCGGAAGACAAGCTTCAGCTGATCTTCGAGCGGTTTATACAAGCCGACAGTTCTCCTTCACGCAAATACGGAGGATCGGGTCTGGGACTGGCAATTTCAAAAGGACTTGTTGATCTGCTTGGCGGACGCATGTGGGCAGAATCGGTAGTCGACAGCGGATCAGTTTTCTACTTTACAATTCCGTTTGTCTCGGTTAACAAAAAAATAGAGGAACAACCTGAAAATAAATTAACCAGAGCTCAATACAATTGGGACGGTAAACTATTTCTGGTGGCTGAAGATGATAAATTCAGCTACAAATTCCTGGAAGGTTTTCTCAGGCAAACCAAGGCTGAGGTAATGCGGGCTTCCGATGGCCGTGAAGCGGTTGAGCTGTGCAGGAGCAACCCAAATATTGATCTTGTGCTTATGGATATTCAGATGCCGGAAATGAATGGTTTGATGGCTACTGAAGAAATCAAGAAATTCAATCCCGATTTACCCATTATTGCACAGACTGCAAATGCTATTAATGAGGAAAAGGTCCGTTGCATGCAGGCAGGTTGCAATGATTTTATAACCAAGCCGGTGAATATCAATGAGCTGTATGATAAAATTAACAGATGGCTTGTTCAGCGCCAATCCTGATGGTTTCATGAAGCTCAGTCCATGATGATGATTTTTTTCTCACTTGTTATACTTTTTGCTTATGTATATATAATACAAGGGTACAGGTATGCCTGGAACAAACATTCCGGGTTCAAACCACACGGGCATGAAGTCAAAGAACCTGTCAGTGTGGTAGTTGCATTTCGGAATGAAGTTGATAATATGGATCGCTTGATCCATTCCCTGAAGAACCAGGTGTATCCTCCGGAAATTTTAGAAGTGATTCTTGTAAATGACTATTCCGATGACAACTCTGAAATCAAGGCAAAGGAATTGTGCAGTGCCTTACCCAATTTCCGGGTAATCAATAATCACATCCTTCCCGGAGGAAAGAAATCAGCCCTTGAGACAGGAATCTGTGCCTCCTCAAATGAACTGATTATCACTACTGATGCGGATTGCACTTTTCAGTCGGAATGGGTTGGCACTTTAGCAAATTTCTACAGGGATGAGCAGCCGGATATGCTCATCGGTCCGATGGATATAAGCTGCCTCCCCGGTTTCTTCGGAAGGTACCAGGAAGTGGAATTTCTCAGTCTCATTGCTTCGGGTGTGGGCGCTGCAGCTGCTTCAAGGCCCATCTATTGCAATGCGGCGTGTTTTGCTTTCAAAAAAAGCCTATTCATTGAAATGCACGATCCGCTTAACCAAAAAGTAATTTCAGGTGACGATACATTTTTTCTTCATGCGGTGAAAAGATTGCCGGAAAGGAAAATCGTGCTGGTCAAATCATACAAAGCTTTGGTAACTACCCGGGGCTTTTCTGCCATAACGGAGTATATGGCTCAGCGCAGGCGGTGGGTATCAAAGAGTATTTACTACAGGGACAGGGATGTGTTAGTAACTGCAGCGACGGTGCTTCTGGTTAATCTCTGTGTTGTTGTTTCAGCTTTACTCCTGGTTGTAGGTATAAACTGCTGGCTTTTCCCTATGCTGTTTTTCGGCAAGGCATTCAATGATTATCTCCTAGTCAGGGATTACACTCGGTTTTGTCAGAAGAGGATAACACTTGTGGAATTTCTTGTTTTTTCGGTCATGTACCCTTTTGTAACCCTTTGGATTTCAATCACCGGACTGGTCAACGGATATCATTGGAAAGGCAGGCATTATAGGGGCTCAATTAGCTGAGAATCAATTGCCCAATTCCGACATGAATTTGATGCGAACCAGGCGTATTTCTTCTTCGGAATAATTGTCTTCACCGAGTTCCTGTAAGGCATTTTCGAGTGACTCATCCTCGGCTTCCTCCATGAAGTAATCATAAATTTCCTGCTGGTGATCCTGGTCCATTACAATATTGAGGTAGTAATCGATATTCAGCTTGGTGCCCGAATTCACAATAGCTTCTATTTCATCAAGCAATGCCGGCATCTCAATATTTTTGGCTGAGGCAATATCCTCAAAATCCATTTGCCGGTCGATGCTCTGGATGATAAATACCTTCAAGTTCGACTTGTTGACAATGGATTTAACCACCATATCCTGGGGACGGATAATTTCCTTTTCCTCTACATAACTCTTGATGATTTTAATAAATTCAGCACCATATCTTTTTGCTTTTCCGGCACCCACCCCGGTGATGTTCTGAAGTTCTTCAACGGAGATCGGATATTGAATGGACATATCCTCCAAAGAAGCTTCCTGGAAAATAACAAAATGCGGAAGCTGCAACTGCTTGGATAGTTTCTTCCTGAGGTTTTTCAATATGTTAAAGAGTTCCTCGTCGGCAGTTCCCGGCCGTTCCGGGCCACCAAAGTTTTCTTCTTCCTCATCCGTATCAGAATAGTCGTGATCATCAGAAAGCATGAATGATACGGGATTATTCAGAAACTCATGTCCCTTTTCATCAAGCTTGAGCAGTCCGTAATTCTCAATTTCCTTTTGAATAAGCCTTCTGATAAGTGCCTGCCGGATTACCATACTCCAGAAATTGGCATCCTTGTTTTTTCCGGCGCCAAAGCTTTCCAGCATCTGGTGGTTATATGATTTGATAGCAGGTGTTTTTACTCCGGCAAGCAGTGCAGCTATATGGTCGACTTTGAATTTTTCCTTTACTTCAAGGATGGCTTTCAACACAAGAACCACATCATCTTTTCCTTCAAACTGGGTCTTGGGATGCAGGCAATTGTCGCAGTTTTCACAGGTTTCGCCCATCTCTTCTCCAAAGTAATTGAGGAGTTGCCTGGGCCTGCAAACAGAGGATTCAGCATAAGCAACAGTTTCGAGCAGCAATTGCTTTCCGATCTCCTGTTCGGCAATGGGCTTTCCCTGCATGAACTTTTCCAGCTTCTGGATGTCCTTGTAACTGTAAAAGGCGATGCAGTTTCCCTCACCCCCGTCCCTACCGGCCCGACCGGTTTCCTGGTAATAACCTTCGAGGCTTTTGGGAATATCGTAATGTATGACAAAGCGGACGTCGGGTTTGTCAATTCCCATACCAAAAGCAATAGTAGCTACGATAACATCGGCTTCTTCCATCAGAAAACTGTCCTGGTTTTTGGAACGCGTAGCCGAATCGAGGCCTGCATGATAGGGGAGCGCCTTGATGCCGTTTACCTGAAGTGTTTCTGCCAGTTCTTCCACTTTTTTACGGCTCAGGCAATAGATGATACCTGACTTTCCCTGATTGCTTTTGATGTACCTGATGATCTCTTTGGTTACATTCTTTTTGGGTCTTACCTCGTAATAGAGGTTATGCCGGCGGAATGATGATTTAAAGACATTGGCATTTAACATGCCCAGGTTCTTTTGTATATCGTGCTGCACTTTTGGGGTGGCAGTAGCTGTGAGTGCAATGATGGGGGCGGTGCCGATCTCATTGATTATTGGCCTGATACGCCGGTATTCCGGCCGAAAATCATGTCCCCATTCCGAAATGCAATGAGCTTCATCAATAGCGTAGAAAGAAATCTTAACCTTTTTCAGAAACTGGATGTTTTCCTCCTTGGTAAGCGATTCGGGAGCAACATAGAGAAGCTTGGTTTTTCCTTCGACGACATCGTGCTTAACTTTACTGATAGCAGCCTTATTCAGTGAAGAATTCATGAAATGTGCCACCCCGTCTTCTTCACTGAAACTTCGCATGGCATCTACCTGGTTCTTCATCAGTGCAATCAGTGGGGAAATAATAATGGCAGTTCCGGGCATGATCAGCGAAGGAAGCTGGTAACAAAGCGATTTTCCGCCCCCGGTAGGCATCAGTACAAAGGTGTCGTTGCCATCAAGTACGTTGCGGATAATAACCTCCTGATTTCCTTTAAAGCTTGTGAAACCAAAATGTTTCTTTAATACCTCAATCAATGAAATATCTTTGCCAACACTCATTTTTTTAGTTCAAGTTAATTCATACTTCACGCCTGCACACAACTTAATCATCTGTGATGAAATGACCGGCATAACAAATAATCAGGCTTGATACGTTGTTAACACAAAAAGGTTCAGTTGTTTCTGCAGGTATGAAAAGCCTGTCTGAAGGCAATCTCAAAATAATAAATACATTTGTAAACTAAATTAATATTTTTTTTCTTATTTCGCTATTCTCCAACCGGCATTTTAAAATTTATTAACATTTTCTGATCGACAGAGAAAGGTGAGCTCACATGGAAGGTAACAGCAAAGAGGAAATGACATTTCTGGAGCATCTTGAGGAGTTGAGATGGCATATCATACGATCGGTTTTGGCTATTGTTACTTTCAGCATTCTGGCATTCGTTTTTAAAAATCTTGTGTTTGATGTGATTTTGCTGGGGCCAAGCAAGAACGATTTCTGGACAAACCGGATGGTTTGCCTCCTGGGAGAAAGGATCCATATTGAAGGTCTTTGCTTGAATATCGAGCCCATTCAGCTTCAGAATACCGCACTGGCAGGCCAGTTTGTTGCTCACATTAAGATCAGCCTGATTACCGGTCTGGTACTGGGGTTTCCTTATATGTTTTATGAGTTTTGGAGGTTTATCAGGCCGGCGCTGTATCAGAATGAGCGTCAGCATGCAACGGGGGCTGTTTTCTATATCACTTTTCTCTTTTTGCTGGGCGTACTGTTCGGTTACTACCTGATCACTCCATTTTCCATTAACTTTCTGTACAATTACCAGGTGAGCAGCATTGTGAAAAATATTCCCACACTGGCATCCTATATTTCACTGGTTACCTCAATCGTACTGGTAAGCGGCATTTTGTTTGAACTGCCCGTACTGGTCTATTTCCTGAGCCGGATTGGATTGGTTACACCGGCATTTCTTAAGAAATACAGGAAGCATGCCATTGTTGTCATACTTATAGTGGCAGGTATTATTACGCCCACACCCGATATGTTCACACAATTGATGGTTTCCATCCCCATGTTGCTGCTATACGAGATCGGCATTGTTCTTTCGAGGCGGGTAGAAAAAGCCAGGGAAGCTGAAACGCCGGCTGGTTAGCCATGAGTTATTTGTATATCTTTGCGTCATGAAACTGAGGACAGAAAACCTTGTTAAAAGATACCGGACCCGGACGGTGGTAAAGGATGTTTCCTTTGAAGTGGAACAGGGTGAAATAGCCGGATTGCTGGGTCCAAACGGTGCCGGCAAGACCACTTCGTTCTATATGATCGTTGGACTGATTCAGCCCAATTCAGGGAAAATATTCCTGGATGATGAAGAAATTACCTATGAACCGGTTTATCGAAGGGCTCAAAAGGGCATCGGGTATCTGTCTCAGGAAGCTTCGGTTTTCAGGAGGCTGAGTGTGGAAGATAATATCCGGGCTGTGCTTGAAATGACAAAACTGTCTAAAGAAGAACAAAGATTCCGGGTTGAATCGCTCCTGAATGAGTTTGGTCTTCAGAAAATTAGAAAGAGTCTCGGCATTCAGCTGTCGGGTGGTGAACGACGCCGTACTGAAATTGCCCGTGCACTTGCCTTGAAACCCAATTTCATTTTGCTTGATGAACCCTTCGCAGGAGTTGATCCGATTGCCGTGGAAGATATCCAGGAGATCGTATCCAAACTAAAGGACAAAAACATCGGTATTCTCATCACCGACCACAACGTACACGAGACGTTATCAATCACCGACCGCGCATACCTGCTATTTGAAGGAGAAATACTGAAAGCTGGAACTGCCAAAGACCTTGCCGATGATGAACAGGTTAGAAGAGTGTACCTGGGAAAGAACTTCGAATTGAGGTAGCACCTGAAGTTGTTTACGGAACCGTTTGAATGTCTTCAGTTCCACAGGTCTAATGGATTGATCTTTTAATCATTAAATTCTCAAATCATCTCATTTTCAAATCATCAAATTGTTCAATATGTCTTCAAAAGTGTATTTTACTGATTTGCATGCTCATGCAACTCTGAATCTGCAGCGAAAACTGGAAATCCTGATCCGGAAAGCCGGAATTGACACGATTGATTTTGACAAAAAATTAACTGCTATCAAAATCCACTTTGGAGAGCCGGGAAACCTGGCCTACATCAGGCCCAATTTTGCCGCTACACTGGTGAAGTATCTGAACGGCAAGGGTGCCCGTACCTTTCTTACCGATTCGAATACACTTTATTCCGGACGCAGGGCAAATGCGGTAGATCACCTGCGATCGGCCTGGGAAAATGGCTTTAATCCGCTTGTGGTGGATTGCCCGGTGATCATTGCAGATGGTTTGAAAGGTACGGATTATAAAGAAGTTGCAGTTGGACTCGAATATTGTAAAACGGCCAAAATAGGCAAGGCGGTGATGGATGCAGATGTCCTGATCAGCATGAATCATTTCAAGGGTCACGAACTGACAGGATTTGGCGGTGTTTTAAAAAACCTGGGCATGGGCTGCGCATCGGTTGGCGGCAAACTTGAATTGCATTCCACCTCCCAGCCTCGTATTGTTGAAGAAAATTGCACGGGCTGCAGGGTATGTGTTAAAAATTGCGCCCAGGAAGCGATTGAGGTAGGTGCGGATAAGATAGCCCGGATTGATTATGCCAAGTGCGTAGGCTGTGGCCAGTGTGTTGCGGTTTGCCAGTATGATGCCGCCAGTGTAGTATGGAATTCAGCGTCGGAGCTCACCAATTGCAAAATTGCCGAATATTCCCTGGCGATTACAAAAGACAGGCCCTGTTTTCATATTTCCTTTATCATGAACGTAACGCCTGATTGCGATTGCTGGGGATTCAATGACTACCCACTGGTTCCTGATATCGGCATAGCAGCTTCGTTTGACCCGGTTGCCCTTGATCAGGCCTGCGTAGATATGGTAATAGCAGCGCCGGCAATGGAAGCAAGCCGCATCCACAAAGATCCTGCACAGAATCACTACCAGGGGAAAGATAAATTTGCCCTTACCCATCCCAATGTACACTGGGAGGCCGGACTGGCCCACGGTGAAAAGATCGGCCTTGGATCCCGGAAATATGAACTGGTTAAAATTTAAACTACCAATTACCGAAGCTCATAAGCAACAACCCTGTTGTCGCTGAAAGTAGGCACCAGAAGTAATTTTTTATCGATAACATATTCTATGTCGGCGGCATTGGCATTAACCGGCGTGGTATCCAGCAATTTTACCTTTGGATTATCAGGATGTACCAGGTGTACGTTGCCCAGCCAGTCGGATATTAAATAATTGCCGTTACCGTCGGGAACCAGACCATCAATTCCTCCTGTATTCAGAATATAATCACGAGTTTCTTTGTTTACCGGGTTGATTTTTACAATACGGTCCTGAATGCCTGCCAGCAGGCTTCCGTCTTTAAAAAACAAGCCGTTTACCCCATTTATCTGGGCAGACTTGATCAACAACTCACATTTTCCGTTCCGGATCACGTAAATGGCATTGCCATTGCTGTCGGATATATATACATTTCCCTGGTCATCAACAGTGATGTCATTCAGGAAATTGGATCCGGGGATTTCGATAGTTTCCACAATTTTTCCGGAGGCGATTTCGATTTTAACCACCCGGGTGATGTCGGACACATAGAGGAAATTCCCGTAAACACCCATGCCCTTGGGAGCATTCAGTCCTGTAATCCACTCAAGCACATCAATTTTTCCCTCGGGGGTAAGTTTTGACAGGAATCCGGTACCATCTTTATCCGTAGGTGATCCTGTAACATTGGAAACATAAATAACCTTCCTTCCCGCATCATAGAACACAGATTCAGGGACTTTCAGTTCTGAGGGAGTTTCCCATTTTTTTACGAGCTTGTTTGATATGTAAGCCTGTTGTGCGCTGATCGGCAAGATTAGTGACAAAAACAGCATTGAAACAATCGGTTTTTTCATATTGGTTCGCTTTAATTCGAATCAGTAAAATTAATACTTTTTTATCTTTTATTTTAATTGAGATAAATTTGCGGAAAATAGCTGGTTGTCAAAATGAAGACAATTTATTTTCACGGAAAGTAAAAAGTGGTATCTTTGCGCGAAATTTTGCCGCGGATGTGGCGTAATTGGTAGCCGCGCAAGACTTAGGATCTTGTGCCGTAAGGCGTGGGGGTTCGAGTCCCTTCATCCGCACCAGAGTTATTTTCAAATAATAGCTGACCGGAAGTTCCGGGTTCAGTTGTTCACTGAAACTTTGGATAGTGTAGCCCTTTGATGAACTGGGCTGGAAAGAATAATATAAATGTAAACCGGATGAATATTAAGAAAGACAGCATTGACGAATTAAATGCAGTAGTGACCGTAAAAATTGAAAAATCAGATTACGAAGAACGTGTTTCCAATATCCTTAAGGACTACAGGCGTAAAGCCCGTTTCGACGGATTCAGACCAGGGAAGGTGCCGCAGGGACTTGTGAACAAAATGTATCGGAAGCCGGTGTTGGCAGAAGAAATCAATAAGGTATTGGCTGAATCACTGAGCAAGTACCTGGTTGACGAAAAACTCAACATTTTGGGTGAGCCGTTGCCAAACATCGAAAAACCTGTTCAAATCGATTGGGATAACGATACCGAATTCGAGTTTGCTTTTGATATCGGACTGGCTCCCAATCTGGATTTTAGTATTTCTGAAAAAGATAAAATACCCTATTATGCCATTTCGGTTGACAAGGAAGAAGTCGATAAGCAGATCGACCGAATTGCTTCACGCTACGGTTCTTTTAAGGAGATTGATCAGGTTACAGAAAATGAGATGGTTAAAGCCGACCTGGAGGAGGTTGACGCCAGCGGAAATCCTGTTGAAAACGGAGTTAAGGTGGAAGATTCTTCCATTTCACTTGAGTTTGTAAAGGACGAGAATATTAAAAAGAAATTCAAAGGACTCAAAGCCGGCGATCAACTGGTGATTGACGTGAATAAGGCTTTTGAAAACGAAACCGACCGGGCGGCCCTGCTTAAAGTGGATAAGACAAAACTGGGTGAAATTTCGGCAGATTTCAATGTAAAACTCAAGTCGGTTTCAAAATTTGAAAAAGCTGAGATAAACCAGGAACTTTATGATAAAGCTTATGGTAAGGATACCGTGAAATCATCCGAAGAATTCTACCAGAAAGTGGAACAAGAATTGAAAATGGTTTTTGATCGTAATAGTGATTATAAATTCCGGTTGGATGCAAGAGAATATTATTTGGGTAAATTCAAACAGGAACTCCCTTCAGCATTTCTGAAGAGATGGCTGTTGCATGCCAACGAAGGCAAGGTGACACAGGAGCAGATCGACAAGGATTTTGATCATTTCACCTCCGATCTGAAATGGCAGCTGATCAAAGGGAAGACCACACGCGATCAGGAATTGAAAATAGATGAACCAGAACTATTGGAACATGCCAAGGAAGCCATCAGGCAGCAATTTGTTCAGTACTATGGAATCGGAGAGGTTCCTGCAGATATGCTTGAAAAGTATGCCAAAGAAAGCCTTTCACGCGAAGAAGAGCGCAACCGCTATGTAGAAAGCATGAATGAAAATCTGGTATTTGATTTTATCAAGAAAACAGTAAAACTCGACAACAAAGAAGTAACTTTGGAGAAGTTTAATAAGTTGTTTGATAAAGAATAATAGTAAGAATCAATTCTCTAACATTATGGACCTGATCAGGGACTTCAATAAATTCGCCACCGGACACATGGGCATCAGCAGTCTGAACCTGCACCGGTATTCATCGGTTACCGGCAGTTACATTTCACCTACCATCATTGAGGAACGTCAGCTCAACGTGGCCCAGATGGATGTTTTCTCAAGGCTGATGATGGACCGGATTATCTTCCTGGGACTGCCCATTGATGACTTTGTAGCCAATGTAATTCAGGCACAATTGCTTTACCTTGATTCAGCAGATCCAGGCAAGGACATCCAGATTTATTTCAATTCTCCTGGAGGCGCTGTTCATGCCGGGTTGGGCATATATGACACCATGCAATATGTAACCTGCGATGTAGCAACCATTTGTACTGGTATGGCTGCATCCATGGGTGCCGTGCTGCTCTGCGCCGGAACAAAAGGAAAACGTTCTGCGCTGAAGCATTCACGCGTGATGATTCATCAACCTATGGGAGGTGCACAGGGTCAGGCTACTGATATCGAGATCACCGCCAGGGAAATTCTGAAACTGCGTTCCGAATTGTATCACATCATTGCTGAACACAGCGGCAATCCTGTTGAAAAGGTGGAAAAAGATTCCGACAGGGATTTCTGGATGACCTCAAAGGAAGCGCTGGAATATGGCATGATTGATGAGATCCTGGAAAGGGCCAAGAAAAAGTAGTATTGTGCATTGACTTTTCGTAACTTTGCATACTATCAAATCGTTTAATTCAATTACAAATCAAGTACAATGGATAAATGCTCCTTCTGCGGACGCGATAAACGGGATACCAACCTGCTGATAGCAGGTATCTCGGGGCATATTTGCGATAACTGCGTGGAGCAGGCTTATGAGATCGTTCAGGAGGAAACCAAAAAGAAGGCACCTTTCGATATCAACGCAATTAAGCTGATCAAGCCCAAAGAGATCAAGAAATTTCTTGATTTATATGTGATTGGACAGGAAGATGCCAAGAAAACCATCTCCGTTGCTGTTTATAATCACTACAAAAGACTGATGCAGTCATCACGCCGTGACCAGGCCGATGAGGTGGAAATTGAAAAATCAAACATCATCCTGGTTGGCGAAACAGGTACTGGGAAAACCTTGCTGGCACGTACAATCGCGAAATTGCTTCACGTGCCTTTTACCATTGTTGATGCCACGGTTCTAACCGAGGCAGGCTATGTGGGCGAGGATATTGAAAGCATTTTAACCCGGTTGCTCCAGGTGGCCGATTACAATACCGAAGCTGCCGAAAAGGGAATTGTATTCATCGACGAAATTGATAAAATTGCCCGTAAAGGTGACAACCCTTCCATTACGCGCGATGTTTCGGGCGAAGGAGTACAACAGGGACTGCTGAAACTCCTCGAAGGTTCGGTGGTTAACGTGCCACCACAGGGCGGCCGGAAACATCCCGATCAGAAGATGATACCGGTTGACACCCGCAACATCCTGTTTATATGCGGTGGAGCGTTTGAAGGTATTGAACGGAAAATAGCACAGCGCTTGAATACCAAGGTGGTGGGTTATAATGCCTCACGGCAAACCGACCGCATCGAGCGGGAAAACCTCATGCAGTACATTGCCCCGCAAGATCTGCGTGCTTTCGGAATGATTCCTGAAATCATCGGCAGGTTACCGGTACTTTCATACCTGCATCCGCTGGACCGCAAAACGTTGCGCACCATTCTTACCGAACCGAAAAACTCAATCATTAAGCAATATGTTAGGCTCTTTGAAATGGATGAGGTGAAACTCACCTTCGAAGAAGAAGCCCTTAATTATATTGTAGATAAAGCAGTTGAATTCAAACTGGGGGCGCGCGGTCTCCGTTCTATTTGCGAGGCCATCATGGTCGACGTGATGTTTGAGCAGCCTTCTTCGGGCGAGAACGAGGTTGTGATTACACCAGAATTGGCCAAATCAAAAATTGAAAAGATTAACCTCCATCGACTAAAAGCAGCCTGATGATTTGTTTTTTTTAAAAACAGTTTTATATTTGCACCTGTAACAACATACAAAAATGAATAAAGTATATACAAATTGGTGGTGGTGGCACAATAAGTTTCTCATAAACCCGTGAGACCGTACACCTTTTGTATATAGTCAAAAATATCAATAGCAGCGGCCTATCGTTCTCACGGTAGGCCGCTTTTCTTTTGTAACTTTTTTAATCAAACCGATATGAAAAAATTCAACATCAAAACCAAAACCCGAAAAATGCTTGCCGATACGATCACCCCGGTGAGCATTTACCTCCGGATACGGGATGTTTTCCCCAATTCCCTGTTGCTGGAGAGTTCCGATTACCATGGAAATGAAAACAGCTATTCCTTCATTTGCCTGAAGCCGCTTGCCGAGTTTAAGGTAGATAACGGAGTGGCTGTTGAAAGCTATCCCGACGGGAAACAGGTCACAACAAAAATAACCGGACAGAAAGTCTTCAATGAAAGATTCAGGTCATTCCTGAAATCTTTTGAGCAGGCAGCAGATCAGGATGGCGTGCCGGTAAATGGCCTGTTCGGTTACACAGCTTATGATGCAGTTCAGTATTTTGAAAGCATATCATTAAAAGCCAAAACCATTCCCGAACAAAAAATTCCGGAAGTGAGGTACCAGTTTTTTAATTACATCATCGCCATCAACCACTTTCAGAATAATCTGCACATCATCGAAAACCGCATTAATGGTGAACCCAGCGAACTAGAGCGGATAGAAACCCTATTGAACAGCCGCAATCTGGCCCTGTATAAATTCCAGACCAACGGCAGCGAGACCTCCAATGTTACCGATGAAGAATACAAAAAAATGGTGACAAAAGGTAAAGAACACTGTTACCGTGGCGATGTGTTCCAGGTGGTTCTTTCAAGGCAGTACTCCCAACAGTTTACAGGCGATGAGTTCAATGTTTACCGTGCACTCCGGTCTATAAATCCATCGCCTTACCTGTTTTATTTTGATTACGGAAGCTATAAGATCTTCGGTTCATCTCCCGAAGCACAACTTAAGATAAACAAAGGCAGGGCCAATATCAACCCGATCGCAGGAACCTTTAAGCGTACCGGGGATGATGAGCATGACAAATTGCTGGCACAGCAATTATCAACAGACCTGAAAGAAAATGCCGAGCATGTGATGCTGGTTGACCTGGCGCGAAATGATCTGAGCCGGCATGCCAAAAAGGTGGCGGTTGAAAGATACCGTGAAGTCCAGTTTTTTTCGCATGTGATCCACCTGGTCTCGGCCGTATCCGGAGAACTTGATGAAGCTTCCGATGTTACCGACATGATGACCGCAACCTTTCCGGCAGGAACACTTTCCGGTGCACCCAAATACAAGGCCATGCAGCTGATTGATCAGTATGAAAACCAGGCACGGGGTTATTATGGCGGCGCACTGGGTTTTCTCGACTTCAACGGACGATTCAACCATGCCATCATGATCCGTACATTCCTAAGCAAGGGCAATAAGCTGTATTACCAGGCAGGTGCCGGTATAGTGGCTATTTCAAGCGAAGAAAGCGAGCTTCAGGAGGTAAATAACAAGTTGGGCGCACTCAAAAAGGCTATTGAAATGGCCAGTGAAATCATTTAAACCGCACCGATCATGAGAAAAATTCTGGTAATTGATAATTACGACTCATTCACCTACAACCTGGTACACTATATTGAAAAGATAACCGGAGCTCATCCGGACGTTTTCAGAAATGACCAGATTGAAATTGCCGATGCAGCAAAATATGATAAGATATTGCTTTCACCCGGTCCCGGAATTCCTGTAGAAGCCGGTATATGCCTGGATCTGATCCGGCAGCTCGGGTCCAGTAAGAGCATATTGGGTATTTGTCTGGGACACCAGGCTATCGGTGAAGCCTTTGGCGCAAAACTCACAAATTTGAAACAAGTTTACCACGGTTTGGCTACGCCGGTTAATATAATAGCTCCTGCAGAGCCCTTATTTAAAGGTCTCCCTGGAACGATTACGGCAGGACGATACCATTCATGGGTAATCACCCGTAAAAACCTGCCCGATTGCTTTGCCATCACCTGTGAGGATGAGGAGGGCACCATTATGGGCATCACCCACAGGCAATATGATGTCCGCGGTTTGCAGTTTCATCCCGAATCGGTTCTAACCGAGCAGGGGATGGATATTGTCAGAAACTGGGTGGAGATCTAAGATCTAAGATCCAAGAACCAAGATCCAAGAACCAAGATCCAAGAACCAAGAATCAAGCTTGCCTGCCGGTAGGCAGGAGCCAAGAGTAGAAAAAACCAATAAGGAAAAAAATAGAGTAATGAAAAAAATACTGAACTATTTGTTTGATCACAAGACCCTCAGTCGCAATGAGGCTGAGGAGGTGCTCACCAATATTGCCACCGGCAGGTATTCTGAGTCGGAGATGGCTGCCTTTATTACTGTTTATCTGATGCGCAGCATCACCGTCGATGAACTGACGGGTTTCCGCGATGCCTTGCTGAATTTGTGCAACAGGGTTGACCTGGATGCTTTTGACACCATTGACGTGTGCGGCACAGGAGGTGACGGTAAGGATACCTTCAATATTTCCACACTGTCGACCTTTATACTTGCGGGTGCAGGTGCCAAAGTGGCCAAACATGGCAATTATGGGGTTTCGTCGGCATGTGGTTCGTCGAATATCCTGGAATTTTTCGGGTATAAATTTTCTACTGATCCCGATAAGCTGCGCCGGGAAATCGATCAAACGGGAGTTTGCTTTTTGCACGCCCCGCTGTTTAACCCGGCTATGAAGAACGTGGCTCCTGTAAGGCGTGCGCTGAAGGTAAAAACATTTTTTAACATGCTGGGTCCCATGGTGAACCCGGCATTCCCGAAAAAACAACTGATTGGTGTTTACAGTCTGGATTTGGCCCGCTTATACAATTACCTTTACCAACAGTCGGATAACCGGTATGCCATTGTCCACAGTCTCGATGGCTACGATGAAATTTCGCTGACCGGTGATTTCAAATATATACTTAACGGGGTGGAAGAGATCGTATCTCCGGAATACTTTGGTTACACGAGAGCCAACCTGGCAGATCTGAAAGGCGGAAGCACTGTCCAGGAATCAGCGGATATTTTCAAAGCGGTCCTTGAGGGGAAAGGTACTCAAACGCAAAACCAGGTGGTTATTGCCAATTCGCAGGTGGCGCTGATGTGCTATTTTCCGGAGAAAACAGCAGCAGACTGCAAAACCATGGCAACTGAGTCGCTTATAAGCGGCAGAGCCAATGATGCATTCAAAAAACTAATTCAACTGCAGTCATGACCATACTTGATGAAATTATCAGCCATAAAGTAAAGGAAGTGGCGCTGGCAAAGGAAGCGATTCCGGTCAGCCGGCTTGAAGAAAGCAAATACTTTCAGCGTAAACCGCTTTCATTTACTGAATTCCTGTTGAACCCTGATAAAACAGGGATCATTGCGGAATTCAAGAGAAAGTCGCCATCGCGGGGGGTGATCAATTCTATGTCCACTATTGAGGAGGTTACCACAGGCTATTTCCGCTCGGGTGCATCAGCACTTTCAGTACTTACCGATGAAAAGTTCTTTGGTGGTACTGCTGCTGATCTGATGCGGGCTCGTGAACTGAATCCCATACCCATTCTTCGAAAGGATTTTGTTGTGGATGAATACCAGATTACCGAGGCCAGATCAATTGGTGCCGATGCCATACTGCTCATAGCGGCTGCCCTGGATGTGAAACAGACAAAAAAACTGGCCCGTTTTGCACGTTCGCTGCAACTGCAAGTACTGCTTGAAGTGCATCAGGAGGATGAGCTTGCACACCTGAATGAATTTGTGGATATGGTTGGGGTGAATAACCGCAATCTCAAAACCTTTACCGTAGATACGGAAACATCGGTAAGGCTCTCAACTGAAATACCCGGTACATTTGTGAAGGTCTCCGAGAGCGGCATTACTTCCCCCCTTACCATAAAGAAATTGCGGGGATGCGGATACCAGGGATTCCTGATCGGGGAGAATTTCATGCGCACGCCGGAGCCTGCCCAGGCTTTTTCAGAATTCGTAAAACTGATCCTATTTGACCATGATTAAGGTAAAGGTTTGTGGCATGCGGGATCCCTTGAACATCAGGGAAATCAGTAATACTGGGCCTGATTACATAGGATTTATCTTCTTCTCCGGATCTAAGAGGTATGTTGGTTTTGATGCTGACAATGCCCCGTTTCAGCAGATACCCGGTAGGATAAAGAAGGTAGGCGTATTTGTTGATGAGCAACCCGAAAAAATACTGGAAACAGCATACCGTTTTG
>CAYVBH010000030.1:0-20398 GCA_964449015.1 uncultured Bacteroidales bacterium | reverse complement strand
GAGGCATAAACCTTTCAGCCTTGGCATAAGGAATTCCTCTAAAGATAAAAATACTATCCTCAACAATGCCGGAAACATCCCCATAGGTGGTTTTCACAGCCGGTTTTTCACTTTGCTTTGCCCCCGGGGCGCAACCATTCAAACAAAAAACGATTGCCACAAAAGAAAGAGCAGTAATGTAGATAAGCTTTTTCATGGGTAAATAGTTATTTTAATTTAAGTTATTGGTGCGAAGCCTTATTCAAAATGAATACTTTCAAGTGAAATTTTAAAAATTCCCTCCCCTGATTCAAACTGTTCGAACAAAGTAAGTAAATTTTTCCTATTTCATCAGCTGTTGTGATGATGATTCGGTGGTGAGGTGGTACACAAGGTCTGCCTGCCGCCAGGCAAGTTCGGTGTTGGTCAATTGGACAAGAAAGCAGCTGAAGCTGTAATATTAATTTATCTTTTTAAAGTGATCAGAATCACACCATTTGCTCCCTTGGTACCATAAATAGAAGTACTTCCTCCTTTTAGAACCTCAATCGATTTCACATCTTGTGGATTGATGTTATTGATTGATGTAACTTCCATACCATTAACCACAAACAAAGGATCGGTATTCCCATTTGTAGTTATTCCACGGATATATATTTTATTTCCTTGTACCCTAACACCGGCAACCTGACCCTGGATCATTTCGTAAATGTTCTGATAAGCGAATGTATTTTCTTCTGAGCCATTTACAGAACCAGGGGGTGTAATGATGCTATTTTTTGAAGCTGATCCATAGCCAACATTAACTTCATTGTTATCAGAATTTTTCTCTTGCGCTTCGGTTTGTTGCAGCATACCTTTGGGCAAGTTGAAGTTGATTATTCTTCTACCGTTTATTTCTTCTTCAATTTGTCCGTTTGCCTGCTCAAAAACGGCAATCTTAAGTGCACTTGATTTTACCCTAATTACATACATGCCTTTTGCATCAGTTTTAATTCTGGTTTTCTTATTATCTATTAAAATTGGTGCACTTGTAACAGGCATGTTGTTAACATCAACAACCTGACCGGAAATAGCAATTTTCTTTTCGTTTTTTTGCGCTATTAGGCTGTTTATAGATGGCACAATTAGTAAAAACAAGAATACTATACTTTTATTCATTTTATTGTAGATTAAATTCTCTGTTTAATACACCTATTTTGTTTAGAGTATACGTAATAATGCAACTCCCTTTTCACTCAATTCTGGTCATTCATTCACTAACAACAATAAATTAATATTCCGTACTAAGTTAAGAAAGTTTTCACTATTACAGCAATCGTCATGATAAGCATCCGGTGTTGGATAATGGTTCCCTAAAATTTTGCATTCATTGTAAACATGAAGTTTCTTGTAGTTGGCAGTGCCGCATTTTCATAACCGGTGCGTAAATCTCCTGATGATTGAACAGCCTCCGGGTCAAGGTTCGGGATATCTTTGTAAAGAATGGCCAGATTTCTGCAGGAAGCAGTTAGTACTATTCCTTTAACAAAGCCAAGAAATTTCACTCTGTTCAGGGTTTGTGTGAAATCATATGATACTGATACACTTCTCAGCTTCACAAAGTCTGACTTAAATGTAAAGGGATCTCCGATCTGAAGATTCCGATAATCTCCGTAAAATGTTTGCAGATCAGTAACAGCAGTAGTATTGGGTTGCCAATTGGTAACATCAGGATCAGGATCTGCATCATATACTCCGGGGAATACTACTCCACTCTCGCCATCTCTTCGGCCCTCCAGTGAAAGATTCGAAAACCCCTGTCTTGTCAGATTCAGGTTCGTTGCCGACAACACAGAGCCTCCCAGCTTATAGTCGACGAATACGCTGAAAGTAAGATTCTTAAATTTGATAGTATTATTCCATCCTCCGGTAAATTTTGGAATTGAGCTTCCCATAGCCTGATAGTCTGCTGTTGCTTGCAGTCTGCCATTGGATCTGACTACTATGTCGCCATTTTCATTTCTTAAATACCTCCGGGTATACAACTGATTCATTGGCTTTCCAACAGTGTAATGAAGCTCTCCGAGAAATTCGTTACCTGCACTGTTAAAGTTGATTATCAGCAGATCCTTAATTTTTGAACCATCTGAGTTCTCACCAACAGAAAGAACCTCTGTCTTCAAAAAGCTGTTATTCCATGAAGTTGTCCATCTGAGATTGTGCGTTTCGACAAGTAAATAATCTATTATGAATTCAATACCGCAATTCCTCAAGGAGCCAACATTTTTGACACTTTGAGGTAACCCTGATGAAGAGGAAACAGCAACAAGTAATCCCTGGTCAGATGAAACCTTATTGAAAGCTGCCACATCAAAATGTAATTTATTGTTAAGCAATCTTGCTTCCAATCCTATTTCTTTTTCATTTACAGTACCCGTGTCAAAATCACTGTTTATCAAATTCTCAGGTCGGGAACCAGGACCATTGCCTGCCTTTGCCCATGAACCTCTCAGTTTGGCATAACCAAGCCAGTTCAGATTTTTCAGAAGTTTAGAGAAAACAAAACTACCGGTAACAGAAGGATAGAATTTTGATTTGTTAGTAGGTAAAACAGACAACCAGTCGTTTCTTCCCGCAAAACTGAGATAAAATGTTGAATTATATCCAAGTTCAGCAAGTCCGTAAAACGAATTAATCCGGGATTTATCGGAATTATAACTCTGATTCTTTTGGGTTCCGTTTGATACGGAGAAAAAGTCCCTGACTACAAAATTTGTAACAGCCTGATTGAAGTTGTGGTCGTTTATTCTTAAGGAATTCCCACCTAAAAATGCATTCAAAGAAAACCTATCAAAATTTTTGTTTATACCAATCAGTAGATCTGTATTAATGTCTGTTCCTTTGCCTTCAGTAACAGTGTAACTGCCTTTATAAGTGCCATCCGATAAGTATTGCGGCTGACTGGTTCCAATACCACCCGGAACCTTGGATTCTACAAAATCTACCAAATAATTATAGTTAAATCTTCCCTGAACATATAACCAGTTGGCAATATCATACCTGAGGGCAATTGATCCAAGGAAGCGGTCTCTTGTGTTTTCAAAGCGCTGATTGGCATCCTGATAAGCATAATACGGATTAAGAACGGTGCCCTGAAATCCCGAGGTCTGCGCTTCAGTTCCTGTAACCGGGTTGGTGGCGCTGTTTTTCAATGCATCAAAAGGAATGGAGGAAGATAACCTCGTAAAGAAGTTCACAGCACCAGGGCCCTGTTGTCCAACTTCAGGAGGATTGAAATATTTCTCATTGGAGTAGTTAAAATTCACCGTGAATACCAACTTGTCAGCAATATTGTAATTGACGCCTAAATTAGCAGTATTTCTTTTGTATACATTAAACGGGTCAATGCCATCGGAATTGGTATTTGAATAGGATGCCCTGAAACTTCCTTTATCATTACCGCCCGAGAATGCCACGGTGTTCATCAGAACTTTTCCGGTTCTGTAATATTTAAACAGATTGTCCTTGTTGGGTGAATAGGACTGCATGGATCCATCAAATATGGGAACGGGGTCACCATCCATTCTGGCCCCCCATCCGAATTGGCCTGTAATGGCTGCATCTGCTGCAGATGTTGGCTTATTTCCAAACATGCCCTGGCCATAGATGTACTGAATTTCATCCATGTAGTTTAAGGCTTGTTGTGCAATAAAGCTGCCTGAATATTCAATATTGATACCCTGATTTTTCTGACCCGATTTTGTAGTAATAATAACAGCCCCATTGGCGGCTCTTGACCCATATATGGCTGCTGCTGTGGTGCCTTTAAGTATGGTCATACTTTCGATGTCGTCGGGAATTATACTGCTCAGATTATCTCCAAGGTCACGCATGTTATTACCGTTTGCACCGCGTGCATCCTGATCCATCGGAAGTCCGTTAATTACAATCAGTGGCGCGTTACCCGCAAAGCCAGTCTGGCCACGCAAACGTATCTGTGAACTGCTGCCAACCCCGGCAGCAGGAATGGTGATATTCATACCTGCAATTTTACCTTCAAGCGATTCCATCATATTTACCGACCTGTTCACTAATAAGTCCTCCATATGAACAGAGGTTATGGCATAACCAAGAGTTCGGGAATCCCGTTCAATACCCAAGGCAGTCACAACAATTTCACTCCCCGTTTCGACAAGGGAAACACTCACTGTTGACTGTCCTCCAACTTCCCCCTCCAGTGGAACATAACCTACATGTGTAAATAACAGTACCGCATTCTGATCAGGAACAGAAATTGCATAATTGCCATCCTCGTCTGAAAGAGCAGATACGTTGGTTCCTTTAAGCAATACAGTGACACCTGACAGCACAGTATTGTCATCTGCCTTTGTGATTGTTCCTGTAATAGCTACCTGGGTAAAAGCAACCTGTATACCTGCATACAGCAGGAAAAAAAACAGGGTTATCAGTTTTTTCATAATAAGGGTGCTGCTAATAAATGCTAAAAATAAGAATCTTTGGTTAGAAAATCCTTATTCTCGTGTGTTTTCTATCCTTATCAGGAGGCATTTTCTAACAGAACCAATATGGATGATTGAGAAAAAACCAAAAATATATAGCCAAAATATCTATTGCGCCATAAAGGTCTTAAACAGCGGTGAGCTGTGTAGCATGATTGCGTCTACTGCTACTCATCACTAATCCCATACTCAGTTTTCCTAGTCACTTGTCACTTGTCTCCATCCTGGTTCCTGCCTGTCCGGCAGGCAAGCTTGGATCATGGTCCCACAGGTCCTATCTGCTTCCAGGTATGGTAAAATATACAGCAGTTCCACTATTTACCTCACTTTCTATCCAAATCTTGCCCTCATGCTTTTCAACATATTCCTTACAAAGCATTAATCCCAAACCGGTTCCCGATTCATTGGCAGTTCCTATTGTCGAATGAACACCTGAAAAGCTGAAGAGTTTTTCAAGGACTTCAGCAGTGATCCCGACACCATCATCAGTAATTTTTATTGTTGTTACTGATTGATCATGACAAGCTGCAACTTTAATTTTTCCGCCTTCTCTGGTGAATTTAATAGCATTTGATATCAGGTTTCGGAGTATGGCTTTGAGCATATAAACATCAGCATTTACCATTAACTCATTATTTGAACTATTTTCAACTGAGATTTGCTTTGCTTTTGCTCCAGGCTCGAGAATATCAATAACCTCATTGATTACATCAGCAATATTTGAAACAACAGGATAAAATGTTACTTTCTTTGATCTGATACTTGCCCATAGGAGGGTATCTTCAAGCAATTTAAATGTTTTGTGAGCCGTACAATAAATAGATTCCACTATCTCTTCTATCTTTTCAAAAGACAGGTGCCTCAGTTCTTTCTTCAACAACTGAGAGAAACCCAAAAGGCTGCTGAAAGGACTTCTCAGATCGTGTGCAAGAATTGAAATAAATCGATCCTTGTCAGCATTAAGCTGTATAAGTTGTTTTTCTGCGTTTTTTCGTTCAGTAACATCGTGGAATGTCCAGATACGGCCATAGTTTTTCCCATCAGATCCGATAACAGGAGAAGAATAACGATCCAGTACTGTGCCATCAATTAATTCCAGTTCGTCACGACTTTTTTCATCAGGATGTTCTCTGAGGTAGTCAATTTCCGCAACAAATTTCTGAGGGTCAACAGTCATATGCATGACATGATTGACCTGCTTTATGCCACTGGTATCTTCGGCTATTTCCTTTGGTATTTTCCACATATCAATGGTTTGCTGGTTTTGAAGTATCTTCTGGCCATAGGGGTTGACTACCAGAAATCCATCAATTGTTGAATTTGCCACTCCTTCAAGAAACATCAATCTGTAAAGCAGATCATCTTCGTTTTTTTTCAATCTGTTTACCTCTTCTGAGTACTTTTCTTCCAATTCAGCATGTTTAATTTGAAGTTCTTTCAACTCAGCAATAAGTTCAGCTTTTGTTCTGTTCATCTTGTTAAAATAATACGTCCCACACAAATACGATCCCAGGAATAGTTCAGTAGTAGCAGATTGTGGTTGAAGGCAGAGGGTAAAACGTTTTACGGGGATTGTTCATTTATGTTTCAAAAAGCGAATAAGGTTAAGCTGAAAGAAAGCCTCAATTCGGTTATCTCATTCTTGTCGAGATAAAAATCTGAAAACTACCACCTGTTGTAGATAATGCGTGAATGCAGCTACCACTGCCGCTTTTATTTGCCATATTTCAAATAATCTGTAATCATCAATTATCGATTCTTTTATCGAACGTAGGTATATTATGCATTTGCTGTGCTTCATTTAACAATCGTAACAAGAGCATTCAAATATTCGTAAGCATCATTCTATCCTAAAATGTAATTTGAATGAAATTTCAAGATTGATTTGGATAGCTTTTCCACAGGAACTTATTATATAATGATCAAAGGCGATAACCTGTTCAAAGCAGAAAAATTGGTTGTTTTATAATTTGAATGGTATTGTTTCAGTCTGTTCTATAATACACAAAACAAGGCAGTAAGGAGATTGTTGTTGTTAAAGAATACTTTTGTGAAATAAGAACCAGACAAATATTTTTCTACATTTGTGTCAAACAACCCTGTCTATGAAACTTATATTGAAATTTTTTGTAATTGTTTTTAGTCTGACATTATTCACGGGAGTGATTTTTGCGCAGAATGAGCCTGTTCATGCATACGACGGAAACCAAAAACCGGAAAATGAACTTGTTGCGCTGCGCTTCAAAGGCAATAAAATGGCTGTTAAGTTGTGGGTATTCAAAGTTGACGGAAAACTGGCCCCTTCAGATGGCTTTTATAGTACTTTTAATTCTACCCCTACAGGCAATATCAATCTGATGCTTTTGCCCGGAAAACATGAGCTGGAGATACAACTTATGACCAATAATCCGCAGGTAATCTCCTTTACCGGAGAGGCCGGGAAGGAATACAACTTTGAAATCAACAAGGACCAGGTCGTGATAACAGAAAACGATAAAGCTTGTCCTTCGGAAAACCGGGAAATGCCTTTATATAAGGAGGTGGCAGAATCGGAGCCTCATGCTGTTCTTATAGAAGAAAAAGACAATGGAACTACTATGTTATACCGGATTGACGGTATGGCAGGAAGTGTGGTTGCAAGAGGATGGGTAGCCCATCACCAGTTCAATAGTTTCATGAAAGGCGATTATAAAATTCTACTGACACCGGGCTCTCATACCCTGGATTATTATGGAAGCTTTGAAGGCAATACGGAATTGGTTTCCAAAACATTCAATTTCGAAGCCGGCAAAACCTATACCATTGTTTATGAGGTTAAAAAACTGAATAGCTTAGAATATCTCAGCTCTTCACTGCAGGAGGTAAAATAAACCACTCTACACGGCGAAGTCTCCTGACATCGTCGCTCATCTCTCATCACTTGTCCCTATCTTGGCTCTTGGTTCTTGGTTCTTGCTTCTTAAAGCGCCTGCTTTGAAATTATTCTCTGAAAAGCATTTATTGGTAAAACGGCATGTAAAAATGTGGCCATTTTAGTGTTCCTGTCAGAGCTGTAACGGAACTTGTTCTTTTTGTCAGTTACTGCCTGAAAAATAGCCAGGGCTTCATGCTCCGGTAAAAATCCTTTCTGGATATTTGCATTCAGATAGGAAAACCAGTTCCTGAAATTGCTTTTATATTCTTCCGGGTAATTCTCGATTGGCTGTTTTCCCAAATCATTCCAAAGGTTGGTTTTCACGCTGCCGGGAGCAAAAGACTTCACTTTGATGTTCAAATCCTTCAATTCATAACGTAGGGCCTCGCTGAATCCTTCGACAGCCCATTTTGTCAAATGGTAAGCCGATTGAAAAGGAAAGGTGGCACGCCCTGCAATGGATGAAACATTTACAATCATGCCATCTTTGTTTTGCCTGAAATGTGGCAGAACAGCCTTTGTAACATTTACCACGCCAATGATATTGGTTTGTATCAACTTGTCAATACGATCCATTGATGTTTCTTCAAGCGGACCGGTTTCGTATATTCCGGCGTTGTTCAGCAACACATCAATTTTCCCGAATTCCTGGATTATCTGGCCCATGCACTTATCAACCGTCTCTTTATCGGTTACATCCATGTGATAACAGTTGATGTTGCTCAGGTTTTTAAACTGTGAAGCATTTTCAATATTCCGCATGGTTGCTGCCACGTTCCAGCCATTCCGGCTAAATAGTTCAGCAGTGGCTTTCCCTATGCCACTTGATGCTCCGGTAATTACAATTGTTTTCATTTTGTCGTTTTATTTGATATTCACACGACAAAATTCCGCAAAAGCTTATCCAATCATCTTAACAAATGTTAGGTAATTTGCTTTTTTATCCGGCTCAATGATTCGGGTTGTAAGCCTAAAAACGATGCCAGGTATTTCACCTGAACATGCTGTATCACATCAGGATTTGTTTCCAGTAGTTTCAGGTATTTCTGTTGCCCGCTCAGTGACAATTGATCTATTATCCGTTGCTCCTTTTCTATTAAAAATCCTTCCATCAGTCTTCTTCCAAAGTATTGCCATTTCTGGTTCGTGGAGTACAGTTTTTCCAAATCATCTTTTGTGATGGTCAATAAATCGCAATCCGTTAAGGTTTCCATCATTTCTTCAGCAGGTGTGCCTGAAAAAAAACTGTTCAATGAAGTTGCAAAATTGTTGGGTGCATACAGATGTATGATCATTTCTTCTCCTGAATCAAGAAATTTATAATACCGGATGTAGCCGCTGTTTATAAAGAATGCCTCCCTGACAGACTTCCCCTGCTCAATTAACGAAACATGCTTAGCCACATGAAGTGGTTTGAAACAGGTTTCAATCAGTTCATTGTCGTTACGGTTCAGGGAAATTACCTCTGAAATCTTTCTCTTAAGCTGCGAGAAGCTCATAAAGCTGAGTTTTTTATCCCGTTAAAATCCATCGCGATTATTTGTTTTGCTCCATTTGATTGCGAATCGTCATGGAAATGCCATCAAATCCCCAACTATCCGGATTCAGTTCATTAATTATAAAATAGTTTGTCATATCGTTTGAACCCAGTGTACGCTTAACCAGCTCCTTACCGGCCTGAATTACCTCTGCCATTTGACCCGCGGAGCTGGTTCCTTTTGAAATGTTGATCCCGATACAACAAACCTTGTCCCTTGTTGATGAATCAATTGGCTTACCTCCGATAATCCAGTTTGACTGATCCGTTTCGTCAATGGTAACTACTGTCAAATCAGGGTTACGCCCCATAATTTTAACAATGATGTCCATTAATCCTGCTATCAATACATTTTTTTGCTCCTGATTTACCTGTTGTTTTACAACCTTTACATTTACGTATGGCATAATTCTAATTTTTTTAATTATTTCTTAATCTAAAGCTGCCGGCAATCAACAACATATGCAGCCAGCAATCTCGCTTGTTACTTGTCTCTCGTCACTCTTCTCTATTCCCTATCCTCCGCCCTTCCCAATCGTTTCCTGCTTTCACTTACCTGTATCAATTGGTTTAATCTCGACAACCTGGTCTTTTCCGTTTTTGCACTCAAAATCCAATGTATAACTGCTTTTCGATAGGACGGAGCTTGCTTGTTGAAAAAAACCCACCCATCCTCACTCTTTTTAAATGCAATCTCATAAGCAACCGGCAACTGTTTATCATCACTCTCAAAGCTGTAAACCTTTGATTTGTCCGCTTTTCGCTTTTCATAAGCATCAAGCCCCTTTTGTGACATTAAACCTTCTTGTTTAAGGCGTTCTACCTTGTCAATATTTATGGCACTCCAGTTACTATCCGGTTTTCGGGGTGTAAACCGGATGCAATAGGACTCATCATCTATTGACCTGCGTATTCCGTCGATCCAGCCAAAACAAAGGGCCTGGTCAACTGATTCACTCCAGGTGAGGGAGGGCTTACCTGTTTGTACTTTGTAATATCCAACCAACACCTCTGTTTCAGTCTGGTGGTGCATCTCGAGCCACTTCCTGAACTCAATCTGATTTCTGAAAAATAATGGTTTCATCACAATGTCTGTTCAATAACTTTGCTCTCCAAATAGCTTCCTTTTTCTTAACAAGTATAAGTTCGAATTGTTATAAAGCATTGAATCCGTGTATTTGCGCTGTTGCAGAACAACTACAAAAGGGCAGGCAGTTTAAACCGGATTTTGAGAGTAACTATTTAATCATTGTTGAATAGCTCCGGGTATCCTTAATCAATGTATCATATACTCCAACCAGATGATTCAATGTATTTAGATCAGGTAATTCATTTTTCTGGTAGCTGTTTATCATGGGAATTGTGACGGACAGCTTCATCAGTATTTCGTAATCATGCAGCATCATTTCTTTTCCTTCAAGTTTTTCCATTAAAAAACTATGTTTTGAAATGGCCGCTTTATAATTACTCTCCAGGTTTTTAAAAATTTCTTTCATATCATGCTTCAAAACAGAGTCGCTAATCTGACTTATATATCTGTTGGCACTTGACCAGTACATATTGTTATTTTGTATATATGTACGATAGGGCTTTAGACTATCGGCCATAATTTCGCCTATGGTATTCATTCTGTTTGTCAATTTTTGTAATTCACTATCCTTAGTAACAGCCTCATTAAAGAGATTCTGAACCATATCTGAAGAATATCTTTTCGAAATAGACGATATATCTGCTTGTGAATCATCCAGTACTTCCGGTGTCTGGTTTTGAATCTCTGCAGGTCCTTCTTTTACTCTATTTTCCGAGCATGAGAAAACGAATAGAAAAGAAAAAAACAAGCCTATGGAATAAATCAATTTCATACTAATTTTTGTATAACAGTTATGCTTAAAAATCCAATACCTCCGACTAAAGTACACATATTTTTCATGCAGTCATGCAATTACTAAATGGCCCCGGACTTCAGGCCGGGGATCTGAGGAAAAATATCTCATTACCAGTCCCCTACCCTGCAACCCGTCGGGCCTGTCTGCCGCCTGCCTGCCGGTAGGCAGGGTAGGCAGGGTAGGCAGGGAACGTTCTTCCTTTATGCATTCCGGAAAACTGATGAATTGTTTACCAAACCATTGGCAGGTGGCTCCCCTATGGGGTTTTCCATTGCACTGCCTCTGCTGCTAAGCTTTGTAACGAATTGTCTTTATAGACTCAATAACTCCTCAATCCTATCTATATAATCCTTAACCGGCTTGAGAAGTCGTTCAACAATCTCAGCGTCAAAATCGAAAAGATCATCATAATCACCTTTATGTCTTTAGTCTGTGAGTAAAGCAAATGTGCTTACGACTCTGAGGACAATCATCAATATGCTTACCTTTGATTACTCATACCGCAATGCTTCCACCGGATTCCTGGATGCCGTTTTCCAGGTTTGCCAGCTCACTGTCAGCAAAGCAATTCCCAATGCCAACATACCCGCCAAAGCAAATATCCACCAACTTAGTGTGGTTTTGTAAGCAAAGTTTTCGAGCCATTTATTCATTGCAAAATAGGCAATCGGTGTGGCAATGACAAACGCTATGGCTACCCATTTTACAAAAACTTTGTTGAGCATGGTCATTACTTCGGAGATTTTGGCACCGTTTACTTTGCGGATACCAATTTCTTTGATTCTTCTTTTCAGGGAATAACTGGCTAAACCGAACATTCCAAATGATGCCAGAAGCATTGCCAGAATAGAAACGAATTGTATCGAACGGGCCTGATTTTCTTCTTTTTTATACATACTGTCAATCCATTCATCGTAAAAACGGTATTCATAATTGAAATTTCCTGCAACTTCACCAAAAACATTTTCAATTTGTTTCATTGTTCCTGAAATGTCACCGGGATACAACCTGACATTTAAATGGGAGAGGTCGTTGCTGTTTCGAATCATTAATGCGCCTACCTCGCTGTGAAGGTCCTGAAAGTTAAAATCATCGATAATGCCTACAACCTCAGCTCCAAATAGCTTTTTACCCTCAAAAGAATCCCACCCCAATTGTTGCTTCCCTCTTTTGTTGATCAGTACTGTTTCGGCTTTTTCGTTTTCATAAAAATTGCGCCCTTCCGCAAGTTTTATGTTAAACGTTCTAAGGAAATATGAATTGGAACTTATTTGGTCGAATCGCCCAAATTCTTCACTTTCAGAATTGGCGTAAATAGCCCACGGCGTGCCATGTGTAGGGCATAAGCTTTTTACACCGGGTAGCGAACCTATTTTGTCCATCAAAGCCGGGAGGTGTTCCTTTATTTTATGATGAACCTCAATTCGAACCAACTGTTCAGTATTAAAACCCAGCTCTTTATTTTTGCAATATTTAATTTGCTGATTGATTGTAATAAATGCCACCACCGCAATAATGCTGGCTGCAAACTGAATAATATTTAACGGCATACGCAGATCGCGCTGCTTGTTTAAATCGGTTATTCTACTTTTAAGCAATGTCGCTGGTTTTGCCTTCAGAGCAACATAGGCAGGGTAGCTTCCGGCAAGAATGGCAACAATAAAAACAGAAAACACAATGGCCGACATAATCGGTAAGCTATTCAGTAAAGTATCAAAAACAATTTCTTGTCCTAATAAGCCTTCCATTATTGGTATTAATAGAAATATCAGAAAAATTGCAAAAAATAAAGACACAACTAACTGAAAAAGGGCTTCGTGAATAAAGCGTTTAAATACACTTAGTTTAGAAGCACCTAAAACCTGTTGTATCCCAACATTTTTAAACTCACTTGTAACTCTTGCAACGGTGAAATTAACGTAATTGAAAAAAGCAAAAATGAAGATACACAAAGTAAGCCACGTTAATAAATCAATCAGCTTTATATTTGCATGTTTCAATCCATCGTAATTTATCGGGGTAAAATATGCGTCTTTATATGGAGACAGCACATAAGTATCGGCCTTACGGTGATTATCATTCGGATACAGATTATTAATGACAGGTTTTAGACGTTCTTCCACATGCTTAGGGGAAGTGTTATCTATGAGCTTTAGAAGCAGATTGTCAAAGTATATTTTTTTATTGTCCCATCCACCGGCACTATAGGTAACTTTCAATTTATTACTACAGAAAACATCGCCATTTAAAGAACGGTTTACTGGAAAATCATTAATCACAGCAACTACAATAACATCTTCCTTATGTGAAAGGTTAATTGTTTGTCCAATCGGATTTTCATCTTTAAATAGTTTTTCAGCAAACGATTTTATCAAAACAACCTGATTGGGAACAATATGAAAATTATCGAGGTTACCGGCAATTACTTCAGCTCCTGTAAAATTGAAAATATGATTATCTGTACAAATCAATTTTGACTGATAACTCTTATCTTTGAAAATGGTTGGTTGGTCGCTTCCAACATAGTAATTACATGCTTCTTTTACCTCCGGAATTTGCTCTTTAATTAAAGCGGCTGCATCTTCAGGAATAAATGCATCATCACCGTTGGCCAGTAACCTGTAGATATTTTTTATTTCCGGGATATCTTTATCATAGCTTCTTTCAGTGGAAATAAATGCCACTAATAAAAGTATAACAGCGCTTGCCAACGCAAAACCACTGATTGAAATAAATGAAATTGTACTGTTCTTAATTGTAGAACGAATTATTTGTTTGACAGGCTTTAGCATAGGGTAAAATTTTGTATGTAGAAAAGCCTTAACAATTGTAATGCCATCTTTTTAATGTTTTCATTACCTGATATATGCAATATATTTTTTATTTCTTCGTGTATAAGAAATTTACAATTGTGTCAATTTTTTTGCACTTGTTGGTTTTAATTGATGCGTAAAAGACAGGGGAAGTCTTCAGCTATACCGCTTATTATGCCCCGGTTGTTTTTGTCGATTAGCGGTAAAACCTATTTTCTTGTAGAAATTCTCTTTATATGTTTCACCTATGGGTATCATTTTATCCCTAATTCTTATTCTATTCCGCTCGATTAAATCTATTTTGTTTAAGGCAACCATAAAGGATTTATGAACCCTGATAAATAAAGAATCCGGAAGTTCTTTTTCCAAATCACCAAATGTTTGAAGTGTGAGTATTTTTCTCGATTCCAGCTGTATATTCCGGTAATCTCTCATACCCTCAATAAATAACACATCTTTAAAAAACACCTTTTCGATTTTATAATCGGTTTTTACAAAGAAAAAATCACGATTACTTTCATTCTTTCGCTCAAGCTTTTCTGCCACCTTTTCAACTGCCTTAATAAATCGCTCAATTGTAAATGGTTTAAGCAGGTAATCCGTAACATTAAGTTCGTAACCTTTCAAAGCATAATCGCTGTATGCTGTTGTAATAATCACATAAGGCCTTTTGTCTAATGATTCGAGCAATTGAATACCGGTCAATTCATCCATTTTAATATCCAAAAAGATTAAATCGACATGATGCTCTTTAAGATAACCAATTGCTTCAAAACCGTTATCAAATGATTGTATCAGATCCAGATAAGGAATTTTCTCAACATACTCCTTTGTTCGCTTCAAAGCAAGTGGTTCATCTTCTATAATTATGCAACTAATCATTTGATAACTTAATATTCAGATTCACAATATACCAATTATCCTTTTCAACAATATTTAAAGCATAATCTGTTTTATAGACCAGATCCAGTCGCTGTTTAATTAATTGCATGCCTAATCCGTTATATTCTTTTGTAGTAATGTCTAATGAATCAATATGGTTTTTACACATAAAAGATACTGATTTATCTGAAATTTCAAATTTAACAGATATGGCATTTTTAATTTTTTTGTTACTGGCATATTTGAATGCATTCTCAATAAAATGCACAAAAATCATGGGAGCAATATGCTTATCATAGGAATCCCCAATTACCTGCAAGTTTGCAAAGTCCATATTTGATGTTCTGATTTTCTGTAAATCAATGTATTTCTTAATATGTTCGATTTCATCTGATAATAAGATGCGCTCTGTATTGGTTTCATAGAGCATATATCTCAACATTTCTGATAGTTTCTTGAGATAATCAGATGCCTTATTGGGCTCGTCCTGAATCAGTATATCAATATTATTCAGCGTGTTGAATAGAAAATGAGGATTTAGCTTTGATTTAAGAAGTTCTAATTGGCTTTCAACTTTGTCTTTTTGGAGTTCTGCCTTGATTTTTCTATCCTTGAACCATTCGATAAAAGTTCTGAATAAAAAACCAAAAGTGTTAAAATACAGTAATGGAATCAATAATATAAGGATTGACAAAAAGTCAATCCTTTCAGATTCATTCGATGAGCCTGTTGATATTCCAAACTTTTCATTTACAATTAATACTATAACAAAAAGAGTATAAAACAGAGCAATCCATATAAACCGGGAAGTTCGCTTTACAAAAAATTGCAGTGAGAGATAGGATGTATAAAAAATACAGGCACCCATTGATAAAGTAATTGATAAAACTGCAACATATTCCAAAATGCCAATATTATTCCCGCCACCTAAAATTGAAGCGGGTAGCATTACAAGTTGGAATCCAAGGATTATCAATAAACTTGTGAAAATCCAAAATAGTAAATGAAACATGATTAAAACTGACTTTTTCATGGCTTTATATATTTAACATGATTCAAAGGTCAGTGTAATAATCTCGTTTTAAAAATAAGTTCTGCTAACTTCAGTTTTTTGTCTGCAAAATACTGTTTCAGCGTCTGCTCAAATGATCCTGGCGGTGGTGGAATCGACATGTATTCAGAAAAAATTGATTGTTCCGGCAGTTGCAAGCTGCAATTTATTACGACGTAGTTATCCTGCCGCTGGCGGGACTAAACTATGCCGAGCTGGGAACAATTATGGCATAAAAAATCTTTAATGTTTTTTTTAGAACGATGTACAAGTATCCGTGTTGCATTCTCGGATTTATCAATTATTCCCGCAACTTGCTCCATTGGCAGATCAAGCAAAACATTTAGAATAAATGCCAATCGTTGTTGCAAAGAAAGGCATCTTAATAAGCCTGATAAGCAACCCTCCTTAACCTGTGATATGTAATTCATTTTTTCAGTTGATGAAATCTCATCAGAAACCGGCGAACTATTATTATCAATAAGCTCCTGAAGTGATAAAAAAGTAGTCTTATTCTTTTTTTCCAGGAACCGAAGACAATTGTTTTTGGCAATTTTGTATAACCAGGTATAAATCTGACTTTCGCCTTTAAATCCATCCAGTGATTTCAATACTTGTACAAATGTATCTTGCGTAATATCTCTAGCAACATCCTTTTTTCCGGTCATTCTATAGGCAAGGGCATAAATCTTGTTATTGTATTTTTTGATTATGTTTTCAATATGATCCATTCTCAAACTACCGCTAGTGATTGTAACTGATAATTAGTGATTGGCGGATAGGTACATGTGTGTACTGTCACTGTTATGCTGCTACTCGCCCCCGTTCAGCGAAGTCTCCTGACTTCATCGCTTGTCACTTGTCCCTAGTCCCTATCTTGGCTCTTGGCTCTTGTTCCTTAACTGGAACGGCTACTCATGCTGACAAATTACTGTCCTGACCCTTTAAAAATCCATCGGGATTATTTGTTTTGCTCCATTTGATTGCGAACTGTCATGGAAATGCCATCAAATCCCCAACTATCCGGATTCAGTTCATTAATTATAAAATAGTTTGTCATATCGTTTGAACCCAGCGTACGCTTAACCAGCTCCTTACCGGCTTTTATTACCTCTGCCATTTGATCCGCAGAGCTGGTTCCTTTTGAAATGTTGATCCCGATACAACAAACCTTGTTCCTTGTTGATGAATCAATAGGCTTACCTCCGATCATCCAATTTGACTGATCCATTTCATCAATGGTAACTACTGTTAAATCAGGATTACGTCCCAAAATATTCACAATGATATCCATTAATCCTGCTATTAGTGCGTCTTTTTGCGCTTGATTTACCTGTTGTTTTACAACCTTTACATTTACATAAGGCATGATTCTATCTTTAATTTATTGTTACATATCAAATAGTTGCGAACTGCCTGCGTTGCCGCTCACTGCTTACCGGCAGGCAGGTTGTAGTATTTTTATTCATTCTTTTTTTCTCAATTCAGTTCTCTTGCCCATTTCAAGGTCTCACTTATTCTTTGTTCCATTGGTGTGGCATGAAAACCAAATTGGTTCTCCATTGCTTCAGAATTCATAATGAATGGTTCATTGAATTCATACATCATTTCTATAATTTCTTTTGCTCCTTTGTTAAATAGTCCGATAATTGACAGCATCATTTTACTGGTCGCACGGTATTTAACAGTGTATCCCAGTTCCTTTGCAATCATACCTGCCAATTCAGTTTGGGTATAGGGGCGTCCTGATGGAACATGCCATACTTTGCCAATTGCACGATCATCTGTCCCTGCAATTGCCATTGCTTTCCCAAAATCTTTGACATAAGTAAAGGTATGTGGTTGATTTATATTTCCAAGCATATGTATTGTCTTTTTCTCCAAAGCTGCCTTAAAAACCATGAGTCCATTTATCGGTTCCCAAGGTCCAAAAAAGTCACTGCCCCTGACCACTGAAATTTGAACTTCCTTTTTTTTATATGCCTCAAATAATATATGACTCATCTTAACTCTAACTCTTCCTTTTGAGGAACAAGGATTGTATGCTGTTTCTTCAGTCATAGATTTCCCATGAGTATTACCGTACATATATAAATTTTCTGCTATAATCAGTTTTGTTTTATTCTTAATCGCAATTGATAAAATTGCATCCTGCAAATTTGGAAACTCCTCCCTCCACCGATGATATGCTGGTTGCGAACATTGGTAGATTGCTTTTACTTCTTTAAAAAGGTTACTTGAACTACTTATAGTTAACGCATCAGCCTTGACCAATTCAGCACCAATTGGGAGACTGGGCATTGTACCGCTTCGGTTTATTAATCTGACCTTGTGACCCATTTGTATAAGGGCTTCGGCCGTATATCGACCAAGAGGCCCAGCTCCAAAAACTATATGTGTTTCCTTCATAATATTTTATCACGGATAGAAATCAATTACCTGATTTCAATTTTTAAAAATCGGATCCCAATTACAAACAGCCAAATCAACCATAAGGAACTTCCTATCAATCCTGCTGAGCTCCATACGGGAAAATTTGGGATAACCGTAGCAAATAATTCTGCTTGAGCCAGTAAATAAATAAACGCTGATGAATATCCAAGCCATACAATCCATTTTGGCATCAACCGAAGTTTTTTAAATGCTGTAGCAATAATAAATATCCAGGCAACTGTGAAAAGTTGTCCAATGTGCTCACCCAAAATTACCCCTCCAAATTGATGAATAGTTTGAAAAACTATTTTACAAGTTTCTTTAATAGATTCATCTTGAGTGACTACATAGGTCTTTGCCAAATAGGGTACAACAAATGTCCAGCGTAACAATCCAATTATTTGAACAATACCTGAAATTACTGCCAAAGTAGTTCCCCAGCGAACGAAATAAAATTTGCTCTCTAATTTCTGGCCAATCAAAACATATGCTTCCAGAATTGGTAATCCCACCAAAGCGAATAACCACCAAACGATTATCAAAGGAGTGCCAACATTATAAAATTTTGAGAGAATCAAGCCTGAATCTTCTCTCAGAATATGAGGGTAATCAAAGATTATTGTTAAAATAGAATAAGGCAAGAAAAGTAGCAAAACGCCAATAATAAGTAATAATCCAATAATTTTTTCTGTTCTCATTTTGTTAAGTATTAAATTTTTTACAAATGTTTTTAAAATTCAATACTTATAAGGAAGACATTTGTCTAATTATGTCTATTGGATATTATTTCTTATCCTGCTCAAATGGCGTGGAGTTACTCCGATTAAGGACGACAAGTATTTTAAAGGAATTTGCTTGAGAAGTTCTGGTTCTTGTTTTATCAATTTTGCATATCTTTCCTCTGGTTTGAGTGTAATGTAGTCGAAACGGCTCTCATCAAGGCAGACCATAAGCAACTCCAACATTCCAATATAGAAATTCTTAAAACTTCCATAACGATTTATAATGCTTATAAAATCTGACTGTTTAATTGTCCAAACCCGAGAATCTACTAATGCTTTAATGTTTTCTTTTGCTGGTTTTTTAGCAAAAAAGCTTTGTATAGATATAAGGAAATCATTTTTTAGTGCAATGTAGGTGGTTATCTCCTCTGCATCATTATCATAATAGAATTGAAATATTCCATTTTCTACAAATCCTAAGTAATCAGCTAATGCATTACTTTGAATAAAGTACTCTCCACTTTTGATCTGCTTTAATACAAAACAATTTAAAATTTCTTTAATTTCTTCTTCAGTATTTCCAAATTCTCTGAATTTATCTATCAGCCAATTCATCTATCGATTTTTATATTCGTAAAGGGAGATGGTATACAAGGTTCAAGGCACATGCTTTATACCTTTTGTTGTGCACAGTTGATATTAATTATCGAATATAATAAATTCTATTTGTTTCCTTTTCTATGATTATATAAAAGTCCATATGCTTTACAGATGTGCAATTGCCTTTAGCTAAATCACTTTTTGTAATAAACCACTCTGGATATAATGGTTTATCGATTTTATCAATTAAGGCTAATAATGTATCTCTTTCCACTTTGGAATAAGTACAAATAATTGAATCGTATTTTGTCCTATCTGAAAATTCAAATTTGCCAAAGACATGCTTGTTGTTAACGTCATATGTCTCTTTAATGCTATAGGCGTCTCCTTTTAATATCTCAGGAAACCAACCGTCTCGAATAAAACTATATCCTGATAATTCTTGATAAGAATGGAAATCAATACTTGGACTTTCATTGCATGAAAATAACAAAAGCCAAATAATAGCAAGAACGGCAACTCTAAGGTTTCTTATCATGTAAATCCTATATTTTTCTATTGTGGACAACAATTCAATATAATTACACTAGGTAAGTTTATTTCGTGTATAGTCAGAGTAGAATTTATAAAGATTTATTCTGTATGCTTCAGTTAATTATAAAAAACAATCAGCGGATCTGGTCATTGCCTCCCCACCGCACACTCCGTGCTCCTTAATCACACAGTTTCTTTTCTGAAATCTCTCTGCTGCACTGAATGCGTGCGATGTATGCTCCTCTCTGCTAACCTGTTCCCCGTGTGCTTACCGCATACGCCTTTACACTAAAAACTGCGAATTAACCACCTTGTGATACCGGCGTACTGGTACACTTTTTTACTGTTGCCTTTCAAATGTAATCAAAAATGTCTTTCATTATCCTCCTGATCATGAAAGTTTTGCACAAATAAGCAAAATCATTGCTCATATTTCGTATGTATTAGCTGTACATCGTTAGCATGCGTCCGGGGCTTCGCCCCGAACCCTTTTTGTCACTTTTTGCTACAGCGCAAAAAGTAACCAAAAACGCCGCCGCTGCTGA
>CAYVBH010000029.1:0-20599 GCA_964449015.1 uncultured Bacteroidales bacterium | reverse complement strand
AAAAATAGTATTTGCCATTCTTGTAAATACAATCCGGCGCCCACATGCTGTATGACGTGGAATCAACCCATTTCACCTTATTCTGGCTCACAATAACACCATGATCCGTCCAGTCGGTGAGATTATCCGATGAGAACACGTGATAATCTGCCATGCAAAACCATCCCGGACGTCCCATGCCCGCTTTGGCTCGGATATCATGAGAAGGAAATAAATAAACCCTTCCGTTAAAAACCCGGGCCGTCGGATCGGCAGTAAACTGATCACGAATAATCGGATTTTGGGCAAATAGCTGATTAACAATAAATACCAGGGCAATAATACAAAGAGGCAGTAATGGTTTTTTCATGAGATAATATTTCATTTTAGGTTATTAACTTATTTCATAATAATTGATCAGGTAAAACGAAGGCCCTTTGAAAAAGGACTAATTGTAGCTTTAATAATTCAAAGATAATATTTTGTATGGATTATCTGCACACATGGCAAAATTTGTAGCAGTTGATATGATTCATTTTCTTCATTTCCAAAAACATGTTGTCAACGCAAATTATTCTTGGAGATGATATCAGTTTGACACTGCGCTTCATTAGTTTAGCGGTACTATATTCAGTTTCATGAATGCGTTTCTACCTGTAACAGCCCATATATATCTATATATCTGTTATTTATCTCTTTTTTTAATATACTAAGATAAAAAAAACTATTTTTGCGACCACGAAATAATTAGCCCCCATTTAAATTCCAACCCTATGGAGATTCAACATCAAGACCTGAGTTATGAGATTTATAAGCGACTGAAAAGCATGATCCTCTCAAATGAATTAACAGGCGGGGCAAAACTGAAACAGGAACATATCGCTACTTTGTTTGGAGTTAGCCGGATGCCTTTGCACCGGGCTTTTCAAATGCTTGAAAACGAAATGCTAATTGAGAGTATTCCGCGCCGTGGGTATTTTGTAACCAAAGTCGGTATAGATCAGTTGATTGATTCTTTTGAATGCCGGGAGGCTCTCGAGGGAATGGCTGCTCGCAGGGCAGCCAGAAACATTACCAAAAACGAATTGAACTATTTAAAATCACTTTTTGAAAAGTTTATCGACGCCGATAATATCAATATTCCTGATTACCTTGAGTCGGATCAGGAGTTTCATGATATGATCATGAAAATCAGCGGGAACAAGGTTATCACCCGGCTGGAATTTCTCGGACATAATACGATTCGCACTTTTCGTGGCGGTATGCTCCGTCAACCCCAGGAAAGCCTGCCGGAACATATGGCTATAATTGATGCCCTTGAAAAAGGAGATGCTGAGATGGCTGAAAAACTGGTTCGGGAACATACACGTAAAACCATGGAACTTCTGAAAAAAAGTAAGAATGACAAACACAAATAGAACCCGCGGATAACTATTCTTTTCGGATATATTGCTTATTTGCGTCCAGCCTCGAGGCTGCATTTTGCTTAAATAATACCGTCTCTGTTCAATAACCGTTCAGACTATATTAATAAATAGGTATCCGGTAAATAAACTTTGCCGTTAAAAGTTATTCATTCTTGCCAATTCTCTTGCCGACCTGGCTTTTTGTTTTCAATTCTCCTTTCCTGCCTGTCTTGTATCCAAAGCCCGTAACTGCAATACCCAGAATGGTTTGCACAATAAATAACACTTTAAAAGTTAAAATACATTCATTTCTGTATTCTGTATACAATTTTTAATTATCTTCGAACCAAGATCATTTTGTATACAAAATACTAAATCTTATCTATCCTGACAGAACTGCTTTTATTTTAGATGAAAAGCAACTAACTTTAATAAGGTATAGTGGGTTGAAAAATGAGTCTGAAACGCTTGGAAATAATTGAGAGATATGACACAATTGTTTGAAGAGAAGAAAATGACGGTTGCTGTGGGATGTGATCCAAATGCAGCGACCCTCAAAGAAATTATTATAAAGCAGCTTAAAGAGTTGGGATATATTGTGAAGGATTTTGGAAGTGATGATCCGATATATGCCAGGGTGGCATTTGATGTAGGGGAAGCAGTTGCTGCAAAATCTTTTGACAGGGGTATTCTTCTTTGCGGAACGGGGATAGGAATGAGTATTGCTGCCAACAAAGTTCCGGGGGTTTATGCTGCCCTTTGCGCCGACACCTATTCTGCCGAAAGGGCTATTAAAAGCAACAATTGCAATGTATTGACACTTGGTGCTTTTACTACCGGAACCGAAGTTGCCAAACAGATTGTCAGAATCTGGATGGAAGCAAAATGGCAACCGGGTACATCTTCAGAGCCTAAAGTTGCCTGCTATATGGAATATGCCGGAAAACATCAGATCTGAAAATAACAGAGTTTATATTATAAGTTCAATGGACAGTAAGGAAATTATAAAACTTGAATATACGGCGCTTAATGTGAGGCGGAATATTCTGCGGCTTATAAGGGCGGGAGAAGCAGGGCATGTCGGGGGAGCACTCTCATCTGTTGAAATACTGACAGCATTGTATTTTAATTTGCTCAACATAGATCCTAAAAAACCAAACTGGCCGCAGCGGGATCGTTTCGTTCTGTCTGCCGGTCATAAGTGTTTGGTTTTGTATGCCGCACTGGCCGAAAGGGGATTCTTTGACAAATCAATTCTCGATACATACGGGGCTCTCGATTCAAAGGTTCCGGGCCATCCCAATATGCATAAACTCCCGGGAATTGAGACCAATACGGGCGCTCTCGGCCATGGATTATCCATTGCCGGAGGCATGTCACTGGGTTTAAAACTTGATAAATCTTCTTCAAAGGTCTATGTGGTAATGGGTGACGGAGAACTTGCTGAAGGTTCTAATTGGGAAGCTGCCTCTGCTGCTGCCATGCACAAGCTTGATAACCTGATTGTTTTTGTGGACAGAAACAAACTTCAAATAAGCGGCCCTACTGTTGATGTGATGAGTTATGAACCTCTCGACGAAAGATGGAGATCGTTCGGATGGGGGGTCCGAACCATTGATGGTCATAATATGAAAACAATCATTGATACCGTAAACCAGGCTCCTTTTGAAAAAGGTAAACCATCAGTAATTATTGCAGATACCCTGAAATCAAAAGGACTCAGTTTCGCCGAGGGCAAAGTCAGTTACCACTATTGGAAAGCAAAGCCCCAGGAACTTGAACAGGCAGAAAAAGATCTGGATTCTATTGAGAAACTGCTGAAAGCCAAAATGGAGGGAATAGAACTATGATTAATGAATTAAAAGATCCGAGAAAGGTTTTTGGAGAGGCTGTTACAGAGGCGGCATTGGTGAATCCAAACATTGTAGTTCTCTCGGCTGACAGCAGTTCAGGATCAGGATTGGGAAATTTCCCGGCAAAATTCCCTGACAGACATTTTGAATTTGGGATTATGGAACAAGGCGTTATTGGTTTCGCATGCGGACTTGCCACAACCGGTAAAATACCTGTATTTGCAGCCATAGCTCCCTTTGTTACTGCGCGTCCTTTTGAAATGTTCAGGAATGATCTGGGATACATGAATCAGAATGTGAAAGTTGTGGGTCGTTGTGCGGGGCTTACTTATGATCAGCTGGGTTCCACACACCACTCACTTGATGATGTTGCGATTATAAGGACCATTCCCGGAGTTACCATTATTAATCCCGGAGATCCGGTGACCATTGGGAAAGCAGTGCATGCTATGATAAAACATGAAGGACCATGTTATATGAAAATCGGAAATCCTCCCATGCCTGTACTTTACCCGGAAGATATTGATTTCAGGCTTGGAAAATGTATCGTTATTCAAGACGGACATGACGTGGCCCTGATCGCAACCGGCACCGTGTTGTCAAAAGCTGTGACTGCAGCCCGACTCCTTGAAGAAGCGGGAGTCAGCGTTCGGCTCATCGATATGCATACTCTCAAACCATTGGATCGTGACCTGATACTCTCCGCCGCCAGGGAAATCGGAAAAATTGTAACCGTAGAGGAGCATTTTCTGGCTGGGGGATTGGGAAGTGCCGTTGCTGAAATATGCAGTCAGGAATGTCCTGCCAAAATGAAGATGATTGGCATTAATGACCTTTATGCAAGCAATGGCCCGTACGAGCAATTAATAGGAAAATACGGCCTTCAGCCTGATCAGATCAAAGAAACTGTAATTCATTTCTTAACCAATAAATAGTACACTATCAACCATGAATAATTCCAGCGAAATAAAATTCTATCTTTCCATAGCAGCACTGCTTGCCGTTGCTGAAATTATGTTACTTGTGACCGGAAACGGAAACCTGCCAATTTCAGGAGTGGTACTTTTCGCCATGTTTTATGCCATCGCTTTCAGCGCACAGAAATCGGAGAAATTTAAAGGTCTTTCTTTTACACTCCAGATTTTTGCATTTGTTTCCTTAACATTATACTTACCGCAAATTTTCACCGACTGGGGATTTAACACCAATATACTGATTGTACCGTCAATTCAGGTAATCATGTTTGGCATGGGCACCAAGTTGAACCTCAAAGATTTTGTCAAGGAATTTAAAAAACCAGTTGTAGTCATAGCCGGTACTGTTATGGTATATGTTCTCATGCCCCTTGCAGCGCTTATAATAATAAAAATCTGGAATTTTCCGCCTGAAGTGGCAGCGGGAATCATTCTTGTGGGAGCCTGCCCCGGTGGCGTGGCATCAAATGTGATGACTTACCTTGCCAAAGGAAATCTTGCCCTTTCTGTAACCGTCACCACGTTTGCGACCCTGCTGTCCCCGATTGTAACCCCTTTTATTATGATGATTTTTGCAGGTGAGCTTGTTGAGGTTGATGCCACTGGCATGATGATCAGCATTGCAAATATGATTCTAATCCCAATATTTGCAGGCATTTTAGCAAATAAAATATTATATGGAAATCTGGAATGGGTGAAAAAGGATATCAATATCATTTTGCTTGCCATAAGCACATTTGTTATAGGGTTGGTTCTCATTTTCATTCCTTTCCCTGATGTTGTAAAATCTTTACAAACCGGTCTTATTCTGGTTGCCTGGGCTATTGCCATCGTGTCAGTCACCATGCTGATTGTGCGACGTACTAATGGTCCCCAAGACTGGATGGATATTGTGCTCCCCAAGTTATCACTGGTTGCCATTATGATGTATATTGTTATTGTGGCGGCACATAACAAGAGCGCATTACTCACCATCGGCCCCACTCTGTTTCTTGCCGTCATAGCGCACAATATTATCGGATTTGCCCTGGGCTACGGAACGTCAAAAGCACTTCGTCTGAGTGATGAAGATGTAAGAGCGTTGACTATCGAAGTGGGTCTTAAAAATTCAGGACTTGCCGTGGGCCTTGCCTACGATGTGCTTAGGAGTGCTGCTGCGGCACTGGCTCCACTCATTTTCGGAACCTGGATGAATATTGCCGCATCGTCGCTGGCCAGTTTCTGGAGTCAACGGGAACCAAAGATCAAAACGCCTCAATTGAAAAAAAATACCTAACATATATTGTTGCTTAAAAAATAAACATGAATAATAACAATTTAGCTATCGGAGGATTAACCATGAAAATCAGGAAACTTTCTTACACATTGTGCCTTACTTTATTGGCAGGGATATTATTCAGTGCTTCTGTGATCGCACAACCCACTTCCCTCACTCCGGATGAAATGCAATATTACACTTCGTTATGGAAAGGCGAACGTTTCCCTGACGGACGACCCAAGGTATCCGACGATATAGTTCGAAGGATGCAATATGTTTCAGTTACTGAGGCATGGCAAACGCTTAACGGGCTCAGTGATACAGAAGGACAGGGCCCTGTAAGTTTTGGCGAATTCAGAAGGCCAACTTACTCAAATCAATATACCGGTGGATTTAAGATGATGCGCGAAGATATAGTTATCTGTGGCAGGGCATCAACCATTCATTTTCTTCCATACCGACCCGATCTCAATGGCCTTATTCAACAACAGGGAACAAGAGATGGCAGAGGCCGGGGGCAATATACCTGGGGTGTTGATCAACTGCAAAAGGGTGATGTATATGTGGCAAATGTGTGTGAAGCAATACTGGATGCCTCCCATGTGGGAGACAACCTCGGTACAACAATTTGGACCAAAACAGGCAATGGTGCTGTGATAAGGGGTACGTTAAGGGACCTCTATGGCAATCTTGGTGTGGATCCGCAATGGAATGTTATGGTACGTGATTTCAGGCCTCAGGCCAATAGTTCAAATTTGGTAATTGGCATCAATTGTCCGATTCAGGTAGGTTATGTAACCGTGATGCCTGGTGATATAGTGCTGGGCTCGCGTGAAGGAGTAGTGTTTATCCCTCCTCATTTGGCACAACAGGTGGTTGAAACCTCGGAAAAAACGCGCATGCAGGATGTATTTGCCCATGAAGGTGTAAAAGAAGGCAGATTCACGGCACAACAAGCTGACGGGGGGTTCACCAAGGAAATGAATGAAGAATTCAATAAGTGGCTTCTCGACAACGCTGAGACCATGGGCAAATTTTTCGATAATCCCAAAGCCGCTCCGTCGCCCGAGTTTATCCGGGCATATGTAAAAGAACGGCAGTCCATGACAGCACCCAGAAACTGATTACAACTGATATTTATAAGGAGTAGAATGATAAAATGACTTGACTGTTTATATCGCACTTTAAAATGACTTGACTGTTTATATCGCACTTTAAAATCACTTGCATATGAATCGACGGGAAAAACAATTGCACATAGGTCGTCGTAATGCCCTGAAAATGATGGGGCTTGGTTCAGCAGCCATGTTATCAGCCGGCTTTAGTGATCTTATGGCTGCAGAATCTGCTGAAATGAGAGCTGTAGCAAAGCCTTTAACCGAAGCAGGAAAGAGCCCTGTGGCTTTTACTACCGGAACAGACCGGATGCAAATGATGTTTGAAGTGATCAAACCTTTCGAGGCCGAAATAAAGGCTGGTTTAAAAAGGAAGCAGCTCATCATCAAACCAAATATGGTTGTTACCAATAAAGAACTTTGTGCAACACATAAAGACGCATTACGGGCACTTCTTGAATATGTGAAGTCATTTTACAGGGGGCAGATTATCATTGCGGAATCAAGTGCTGTTTTGAATTCATCAGAAGGATTCAGTAACTATGGTTATACTGATCTTACAAAAGATTACAATGTCAAATTTATTGATTTGAATACCCAAAAAACCGGAAAACCTTTCTACATACTCGACAAAAACCTGCACCTTGAAAAGATTGAAATCTTTGATATGTTGACTAACCCCGATAATTATATCATATCATTATCGCGGCTCAAAACGCACAATTTCGTTGTGATGACCGGGGGCATTAAGAACATTGCCATGGCCGCTCCGCTTAACTCCGGCACTGTTGCGGATGGTGGCCAAACAAAGGGTCACAAGTGGAGAATGCATTCGGGTGGTCCGAGATGGTTGCACTATAACCTGTTCCTGATGGCCCAGCAGGTTCGACCCGATTTTACAATTATTGACGGTGTTGAAGGTATGGAAGGAGATGGTCCGATTAACGGTACTCCTGTTGATCACAGAGTTGCACTGGCCGGTTTTGATACAGTTGCGGTGGATAGCATGTGTTCCAGACTTATGGGAATTCCGCTTGAAAATGTAGGATACCTTAACTACTGTAATGCAGCTGGATTAGGTAACATGGACAGAAATCAAATCGAGATTATCGGCAGCCATGATCCCGATAAAAGTGTCATTGCTTATAAGCTGGGGTCAAATATCAACACCCAGCTTGAATGGAAAGATCCGCTCAATATTCCGGGACAGAGCCCGGGAGGTAAATAACCACCGGATTACCTCCTGCGTTTCATTGCCTGCGGAGAATTAGCAGGTATCGTTTGACCATTTCGCGGGGAAGTTCCCGTGACAGTTTTCGATCAAACATCTGATATTTTCCTGACCTAAAATCTGAATATCTCATACAGACAAAACAAATCAGAGGCCTTTTAATACATCAGTACCAGACTGTAAACAAAAAGACTAGCACGTTTTACAAAGAACAGAATATCAATTAAATGAATCAATATCAATTATATATTATTAAGCTATGGAAAAGAAACTAATGGGGGTTTTTGCCCCAATTACCACTCCTTTTGACGATAAGGGAGAAGTGGCCTACGAGAAACTCAAAGATAACATGAAAATCTACGGTAAGTCAAGGCTGAAAGGATATCTTGCTCTGGGCTCCAACGGTGAAAATAAAAGCCTTTCCAACCTTGAGAAAGAGAAAGTACTTGATACAATTATCAAAAACAAAGGAGCAGATCAGGTTGTAATGGCTGGTTGTATTTTTGAATCTACTAAAGAAACCATTGAATTCGCAAAGATTGCACAGGGTCTGGGAGCTGATTTCATCACACTGCTTCCTCCGTCCTATTTCAAAAAGGAAATGACCGATCCGGTACTTCTGAAATATTTTACTGATGTGGCCAGCAGTCTTTCTACACCATGTCTTGTTTACAATGCGCCACAATTCTGCGGTGGAACAACCTTGTCGGTTAACTTGGTAAAGGAAGTAGCCAAACATCCAAATATTGTTGGTGTAAAAGATTCGTCAACCGGTAACATAGAAAGCTTCCTGCTTGCAGTCAGAGATACTTTCAATGTGATGCCCGGTTCCGCCAATTTTTTTGTAAATGGTCTCATTATGGGTGCCCCGGGAGGAGTTATCTCCCTTGCCAATGTATTTCCCGAAATAACATGTCAGCTATACGACCTCACAGTGAGCAAGCAGTATGAAGAAGCATTCAAACTAAATGAAAGAGTCATTCAGCTCAATAAAGCTGTATCTGGTACAGGAGGCGTTGCAGCTGTAAAATATGCCATGGATTTGGCCGGTCTCTATGGCGGAAATCCAAGATTACCATTACTTCCCTTAGCTGATGAAGTGAAAAAGAAAATAGCAGATTATCTAAAAAAAGAAAACTTAATATGAAAAAAGTACTTGTAAACGAAAAAGTCAGTCCCGACGCCCTGAATATCTTAAAGAAGGCAGGAGAAGTTGTTTATATGCCATCGGGCGATCATGAGGAATTTAAGAGACTGGTTAAAGATGTAACCGCTGTAATGTTGGATACTACAATTAAATTCACACCTGAGCTCATGGACATGGCTCCTGATTTGAAAGTGATCAGCCGTACCGGTACAGGGGTTGACAATGTAGATATTGAAGCAGCCACAAAAAGAGGAATTATGGTGTTGCACACTCCCGATGCCAATACGGTTACAGTGGCCGAACATACGGTGGCTTTTATCGGGGCTATAACCAAACACATATTGTTTCTGGATTCTGAGACACGGCAGGGAAAATTCAAGACAGCAAGAAGGTATTATCTTCCCATTGACCTGGATGGCAAAACATTGGGAATTATCGGATATGGCAGGATCGGTAAACAGGTTGCAAAAAAATGCATGGCTGCTTTTAATATGAAAGTCATCATTTATGACCCATATATCAGTGATGATGTAGTTGCCCCTGAAATAGTGAGATACAGCAATGAGGAAGATGTTTACAAACTGGCAGATGTTGTTTCAATACACGTTCCCCATACCGCAGAAACCAGGAATCATGTCAGTGAAAGACTTCTTTCATTGATGAAACCGTCAGCATACCTGATCAATACGGCCAGAGGAAATATAATTGATGAAGCTTATGTAGTAAAAATGCTTGATGAAAACCGGCTTGCAGGAGCGGCTTTTGATGTGCTGGCAAACGAGCCTCCGGTTGAGAATGAAGAATTTCTCAGGAGTCCTAAAACGATTATAAGCCCCCATAGTGCTGCATTAACAAACGAATGTACCGTAAGAGTTGCATGTGAAGCAGCTACGGGCATTGTTGATTTTCTGGAAGGCAGGATGCCCAAATCGATTTTTAATAGAAAAGGACTTAATCTTTAAGCGATAATAATTAATTAAACAGATAATGAATACGGAGAAAAAATATGACCTGATCGGATTTGGCGAGGCCATGATCAGGTTCACTGCACCTGATCACGGCAGGCTTGAACAGTCATCACATCTATTGATTGCCATTGCCGCAGCAGAATTAAATGTTTCAGTAAATGTCTCCAGGCTTGGACATAAAACTGCCTGGTTATCGAAACTGGTAGACATCTGGTCAGGACAATATATCATTAATAAAGGCAGGGAACACGGAGTTGACATGTCCGGGGTAATCCTTGTCCCCTTTGATGGAAAAGGGACTGTTAGAAATGGCCTATGTTACCTTGAAGTAGGCATAGGGCCGAGAGCAAGCAAGCAGATGTACGACAGGGCACACTCGGCGATTAGCCTGATCAAACCGGGCGATATTGATTGGGAAAATGTACTTCAGCAGACCAAGTGGTTCCATACCACCGGAATTACGACGGCCATTTCTGATCAGGCAGCGAATGAAGCCATAGCATCTTTGAAAATAGCTAAAAAGTTAGGTGTTACCACCAGCTTTGACCTGAACTTTAGATCGACTTTATGGAGCTCTGAAAAAGCCAAAGAAGTTATGAAGAAAGTCATGCCCTATGTAGACGTGATCATTGGTAATGAAGAGGACTTTGAAAAAATGCTCGGAATAAAGGCTGAAGGTGGAACTGAATCCTATTCAGATCTTGATCCCGAAAACTATAAAACCGTAGCTAAACAGGTTGTTAAGCAATACCCCAATGTACAGATGGTAGGAACAACCTTAAGACATGTAAGAACTGCACTTCTGAACGACTGGCAAACGGTTATGCTTTACAAGGATAAGTATTATACTTCAAGAAAATATGAGAATCTTGAAATTCTTGACAGAACCGGAGGCGGCGACAGTTTTGCCTCTGCACTTATCTGCAGCATGCTCGAAGGAAAAGATCCACAGGAAGCAATTGAATTTTCAGCCGCCTACTCTGCACTTTGCCATGGATTTATGGGCGATTGGAACTGGGCTACAAGAGCAGAGGCAGAGAAAGTAATGAAAGGAGGAAGTGCGAGGGTCGTAAGGTGAAGTGTTAGTGATTATGATTTAATAAAAGGAAAAGAGTTGATAAAGGATGGAATTAATTAACTATTATATACTTAACCTAATTGTTCTTAACTGATTTTATTAACTTAACCATTGAACTATGAGAAAACCGATTATTTTACTTGTATTGCTTATTCTAGGAGGCATACAAGTTGCTTTTGCTCAGATAACGGTTTCCGGTAAAGTAATTTCCTCGGCAGATAATTCTCCTATGGTCGGAGTAACTGTCCAGGTTAAAGGAACTACTACCGGAATAATTACTGATGCAGATGGAAGGTATTCCCTATCTGTGCCTGACAATGAGGCTGTTCTGATGTTTTCCTTTATCGGATATGAGCCTGAGGAAGTTACAGTTGGCGGACAAACAACTATTGATATTTCTCTTGAAGAAGCCGTGACACTGGTTTCGGAAATAGTTGTAACCGCACTAGGTATCAAGCGGGATGAAAAAAGTCTTGGTTATGCCGTAACGGTTGTAAAAACCGATGATATGGCAAAAAACAAAACCATCAACATGATGGAGTCCCTTGAGGGAAGTGTTTCCGGCTTGAATATCACCCCTCCTGCTGCCGGCGCCGGAGCTAGTACGCAAATCCGATTGCGCGGACAGGCTGCTTTTCAGGGTGCCAATAACGCGCCACTGATTGTTATTAATGGATTACCTATTGATCAGGGTGCCCAGAGTGTAAATGGTATAGAAAATCAACGTGACCTGGGTGACAATCTGAACAGCATCAACCCCGATGATATTGAAACCATGACTGTATTGAAGGGGGCAACTGCTGCTGCTGTTTATGGTTCGCGGGCAGCAAATGGTGCCATCATCATTACTACAAAATCAGGTAAAAAGAACCAGGGAATTGGTGTTGAATACTCCGGCAGTCTTACTACACAAAAGGCCTTGAATTACATGGATGATATCCAGTATGTATACGGCCAGGGAAGAAATGGGGCCAGACCGATTTCCGCGTCTGATGCAGCCGGTACCGGTCAATTTGGTTGGGGCGCTAAGATGGATGGTGAGCTCGTTCCCATTTTTGACGGATCGATGCAACCTTATTCCCCCAGTAAGGACAATCTGTTCAAATATTACAGAACCGGAAAAGTTTGGACGAACTCCCTTGCTTTTTCGGGAGGTAATGACAAAGGCAGCTTCAGAGCATCCTTTGCACGAACTGATGCAGACGGTATTGACCCATACAATCAATACAAAAAGAATATTGCCAATGTGGGCGTCAATTACGACATTACTGAAAAGCTGAACTTTTCGATTAATGTGAACTACACCAATGAAAAATTCATCAACCCGCCTGAAATTGGTGTGCAGGGTCCCGGTGCTGTAAACTTTTTCACCCGTCTGTCTTCTTCAATTCCATTCAACGCTCTTAAAAACAGTGCAACAGACCCGGTTACTGGAACTGAAGCAGTAACTTCCGGTTTCCAGGGTACCGTTCTTAGCCCGATTTATGCTTATGGAGATGCAGGACAACGCTATGAAAGGACCAACGATCGCTACCTGGGAACGGCCACATTGCGATATGATTTCACGGAATGGTTGTATGCACAAGGCCGGTTTAATTATGATTACGCCCTTTCTCACACTGAGTCAAAAGTTCCGGGAGGGATAGGGACAAGCCAGCCCCTCAATGTTGCAGATGGCACCTATAAAGGAAGATACAATGTGAATGAAGGCTGGGGAACCGACATCAATGCTGATTTCCTTGTTGGGGCAACAAAAACATTTAACAAGTTTTCTGTGGATGCAAGTTTTGGGGGCAACACATTTAGAATAAAAAATCATCTTTTTAACCAAACCTCCCAAAATTTTATCCTCAGGGATTTCTTCTCTATTGGAAACGGAACCAATAAAACACAGGATTATGACTATGACGAAAGCAGGGTAAATTCACTGTACGGATTGGCAGAATTTGGATACAATTCAATTTTTTACCTCAATTTTACCGGCAGACAAGACTGGTTCTCGGTTTTGAATCCAAAAAGTAATTCCAAGTTTTATTCATCGGTTTCCGGTAGTATTGTTTTTTCTGAATTCCTGAAGAATTATGAATGGCTCACTTTTGGTAAAATAAGAGGCTCATGGGCCCAGGTGGGTAGCGCAAATGGTGTTAACGTTTATGAAGGCAACCTGGGCTACGCCGTCGAAAACAATTTATTTAACGGCCAAGTGTTAGGAAGAATTGCGAATAGTTCTGAACCCAACGAGAAGTTACAGCCATTTACCGTAACCGAAAAAGAAATAGGTTTGGATGTCAGGTTTTTCAGAAACAAGTTGCATTTGGATATCGCTGCTTTTGATAAATTGACTACCGATCAGATATTGGATGTTCAGCTTTCCAATGCATCCGGATTTGCCACTACCAAGAAAAATCTTGGCTCATTGAAGAACCAGGGTATTGAAACCACTATTGAGTATAAGCCTTTTGATAACAGCAACTTCAGTTGGACATCATCCTGGAACAATACCTATTTAAAAACAGAAGTACTCTCAGTGGGTGTAAACTCGGATGGTTCAAAAATTAAGGATTTGCTGGTGATTAACTTTAATGGTACCGGTAACGAGTTTCTCGGAGAGTTGCATTACACTGTTGGAAAGGCAATGAATATGTTATATACCAAAACCTATGACCGGAATGAAAATGGCGATATCATCATCAGAAATAACGGCAGATTGCAGGCATCAAGCAATTATGTACCTGTAGGAAGCTCAATACCGAAATTCACCGGTGGATGGAACAACTCATTCAGGTATAAAAATCTGACACTCGGCATATTTGTTGACTACAAATTTGGAGGCAAGCTACTTTCTTCAACCAATTTGAATTTAACCCGGCAGGGGTTCTCCAAGCTTTCGCTTGAAGGTCGCAGAGAGGGTGAAAACGGTATCGTATTCCCGGGTGTTTATGATGCAAATCCCGCCCCGGATGTCACTGATTGGCAACCAAACACCACCGCAGTTACGGATTTGCAGACTTTTTACGGCGATTACCGAAACCTTCAGATCGGAGATCCCTTTGTATTCAAGTCTGATTTTGTTAAGCTGAGAAACATTTCCATATCATATGATGTCTCTAACAGCATAAACAGATTGAAATTCCTGGGTTTTGTTAAGGGATTGGTACTTACCGCTTCATGCAGAAATGTAGCCATTCTTTACAAGGATATTATCAATCTGGATCCTGAGGCCGTTCAGACTTCTGGAGACATGAGGGCCGGTTATGAAAATGCCTCATTGCCTACAACCCGTAATTTCATGTTTAGCATCAACGCCAAATTCTAAGGATTATGAAAAAGATAAAACATATTTTATATTTATGCGCAATCCTGGTTTTTTTAGCAGGATGCGACAAGGACTTTGAGGAAGTCAATACAGACCCGTTTATAATAGAAGATCTTGATCTTGGTTTGGTTTTTGCCGGATCACAACGCACTACTTTGGGTTATTGGGAAGCTGAACATACCATTGTTCAGTATTTTGTTAATCCCTTTAACGATGGCGCCACACTGGGTTTCAATTTCAATGAGGATATTGACAACTTTCAGAATAATAGTTTCAACCAATATGCAGGCGCAGCTGGTGTGCCCGCAGCAATCAGATCATTTGTTCATATTCTGAACCGTTTGGAGGGAACTACCGATCAGGTCAATTTGCAGAGCATAACCCGGATATGGAAGGCCTTTGTTTTTATGGATATTGTTGATCATTATGGCAATGTACCTTACTTTGATGCCGGAAAGGCTCTTGAGGGTGAACAATACTACTACCCTGCCTATGACGATGATGAAACTATTTATAATGATCTGTATGCCGAAATAACCGAAGCATTGGATAACCTGAATCCCAGTGGTGACTATGTTTCTGCAGACCTCTTTTACGGTGCTAAGGCATACTATAAGACAGCCGGAGCCGCCGAACAGGTAGCCAAATGGAAGAAGCTCGGCAATTCTTTGTTGCTCAGATTGGGTATGCGCTATTCCAAATTGAATGTCACCAAGGCAGCATCCATTGTATCAGAAGCCTTTAACGGCGGAGTGATGGAATCCAATGCGGATAACGCCTTTGTGGTTTACGACGGAACTTCGTATACCAATGGCAACAACAACAACCTGATCAATAACAACCCCAGGTTCTACTATGCAGCTGAGCCCTTTGTGAATTATCTGAAATCTACCCTTGATCCCCGCTCTAAATACATGATTGCCTCATTTGATGAGCCCAACAAACCATTAAATGATAAAACACCTGATACGGATTTAGCAAATCAGTTCGGCGTTCCGGTTGGCGTTCTCGCATCACGTCTCGCTTCTGCTCCTTACAGAGGAATAAAGGGTGCCGGATATAATTATTCGCAAATGAATGTGAATGTTGTGGCATCGACAAAAGCTCCTACTTTCTGGTTAACCTATGCACAAACCTCTTTGCTTCTGGCCGAAGCAGCACACAGAGGCTGGATTGCCGGTGGTGAAACAGCTGCCCAGCAATATTATGAAAATGGAGTAAAAGCTGACATGGTAAATTATGCTTTATATATAAGCGAAACCGAATCCAGTCTGCCTGAAATTACTCCCACGGAAATGACTGATTATCTCGCACAACCCGAAGTGGCCTATAATGCTACTGATGCGCTGGAGCTGATCAACAACCAATACTGGGTTGTAAATATCACAAACGCATCCGAATCCTGGGCTAACTTCAGAAGAAGTGGTTTCCCCGCTCTGCAACGCAATACCTTTGATAATCAGCTCATGGAAAACGGAGGTGATGGATTTGTTCACAGATTCTCATATCCTGACGCTGAATTATCCCGGAATAGACAAAATTATGAAGCAGCTGTTGCTGCCATGGGTGGCGATGATAACAATATTGCCAGAGTATTTTGGGATATACCTTGATTTCCGCACTTATTGATGCAGTAGTATATAAAAATGAGTGAAAGATCGACTATGGAGTCTTGTGTTTTTGACTCCATAGTCTTTTGAAAAACAACCAGGTTCTGATTATATGGAACATGCAATGAAAGGTTCTGATGAACATTCATAATTAGATTACAGATTTTTTGAACTACTTTTAAGGGTAAATCATAGGCGGATTAATTCAGAAATTCCCTAAAAGAAGAATACGATATAACATAAATCAATGAACTAAAGCAATGAAAAACGTAAATTCAAGAAGAGCATTCTTAGGCAAAGCTGCCTCTGTTGCTGCCTTGGCAACTGTTACCCCTTTGGCTGGTTTTGGAAAAGGTTTTGAAAAGGCTATTGATGAAACAAAAAAAGCCTCCGTTCCTTCTGATCTGAAAATTACGGAAGTGAAATGTGGTTACATACGCGGAAGTCTTTTTGTGAAAATATATACCAACCAGGATATCTATGGATGCGGCGAAGGTGTAGATGCCATCTCAGGAACTTATCACCTTGTAAATAGCCTTGGGAGAAGGTTGACCGGGCAGAACCCGTTGAATGTGCAACGGATTTTTGAAGATATCCGAAGAGCAGGCTTTTTTGGCGGGGCACAATCAGGTATGTATGTTGCTGTGCTTTCTGCATTTGAAACAGCACTTTGGGACCTTGCCGGAAAAGCACTGAATGTTCCGGTTTATCAGTTACTGGGTGGGAAATTCAGGGACAAAGTGAGGGTTTACAGTGATACTGCTCTTTACAGATCGAATAATCCGCTGCCAAAAGAGTTTGCTGATTCAGCTGTTGCTGCGGTAAAATTGGGCTTCAATGCCATTAAATTTGACATCGATCAGGCTGCAGATCCCAACAGGTTTGACCGATACAACTGGACTGCCAGCCAGGGTGAGCTGCAAAGGATGTATGATCAGTTGGCTGCCGTAAGAGAAGCAGTTGGCCCAAAGATTGATATTGCTGTGGATATGCATGGCAGGTATGATTTGAATACTGCCCTGGCAGTTTCAAAAAAGGTTGAACCATTGAACCTGTTGTGGCTGGAAGAGCCAATCCCTGCGGAAAATGTTGAAGCTTACAGATTGATAGCTCAGGAGACGAGTACCCCGATTGCTGCAGGTGAAAACATTTATCTGGCTTATGGATTCAGGAAACTTTTGGAAATCGGCGGAGTTGAGGCAGTGATGCCGGATATGCAGAAATGCGGCGGACTGGGTGAAGGACAACGTATTGCCAATCTGGCCAACCTGTATTACATCCCCTTTGCTCCGCACATGGTTGCCTCATTTCTTGGCGCCATGGCTTGTGCTCATGTTTGTGTATCGGTACCCAACTTCATGATTATGGAGTGGCAATCCTACTTTCATACCAATCCGATGTTTAAGGAAATTGTAACCTATGATGAAGCTGACTGGGTAAAAGATAGTTTTATTAAAGTCTCGGATAAACCCGGAATTGGAGTGGATATTAACCAGGAAGCAATGAAAAAATATGCTGTTCCGGGCGTTCCTTTTTTTGAATAAAACAACCTGATTATGGTGAGTTAAAGTATTTTTATTTCTCGACAAAAGAGGCTGTCCGTTACTTTATGGACAGCCTCTTTCTCTATTTCAAACCCTTTAATTATTGGTAATTAGGATTTCTGTCAATTTCATTCTGTGGAATCGGAAGTATCAATGATTCCCATCCGGTCCAGCCTGCCTTGCCTGTTACATAGGAAACATCTTTTTTCCAACGCCTCAGGTCTTCTTTTCTCCAACCTTCGCAATATCCTTCAACAAAACGCTCATGTTCAATAAGCTGCATTAAAGTCCAGCCTTTTGCTGCCATTAAATCTGTAGCGTTAGGCAATTGGCCATTTACTCCAGCACGGGCGCTTAACAAATGTGCTTGATCAATCATTGGTCTGTTTGCGCGCGCTCTGATCTTGTCAACCCAATATACAGCGCTGTTAACATCAGTAGGCGTAACATTTGAAGGATTTAACTGAGCCATGCATTCGGCATAGCGCAAATAAATATCACCTAAACGGATAAGCCTTATATTATTGTCGGACCATAAAGGATCCAAACCAACAGGGGCTTCAGCGCTGTTATCAAGTGAATATTTACGTATACCATATGCACCTGTTGTTCCGATTAGTGTCTCATTATGCCAGCCTTGTGCTTTCCAATCCTTTACAACATTATTTTCAATGAAATTGGCACCACCGGGAACACCCCAGAACGTTGCATAAGCTCTGTAATCGTATACTGTAGAGTCAGGATCAGCGCCAATATTTTCTGACCAATGTTCAAATTCGTTAAGCTTGAATTTAGGTACGGCAAAATTCCACCACATAATGCTCCAGGATGAACGATTCAGAGTAAAATTCTGGAATATCCAGTTCACATCGTTACCTCTTGTACCTGCTTGTCCAGTCAAGTTATCAAATTGAACTTCAAAAATAGTTTCTGCGTTATTTTCTGTAGTTCTTTTGAAAAGATCTCTGTAATTGTCAAGAAGAGTATAAGTTCCGTAATCAGGGTCTCCTATACCGGGCAATATTTTGGCAAACTCTGTAGCCGCTTCGGCATACATACCTTCATCCATATAAAACTTACCCAAAAGGGCGACAACTGTTCCGCGTGTAACTCTCCATTTATCGGTTGCCGTGGTATTGGTAAATCCGGCAAGAAGCGTTTCAGCCTTTTTAAGATCCGATTCAATAAAATTGAAAATACTGTCACGTGGTGATGGAGGCAAGTAAAAATCTTCCTCAGACTTTGCCTCAGTTCTTCTCAGGACAAGTTTATCCTGTGGAAAATACACGAATAAATTCCAGTAATTAAATGCCCTTAAAAAATACGCCTGACCAAGCATAATTTTTACATCATCATCGGTAAAGGTTGGCTCTTGCGTTCCGGCCAACTCCTTGGCAAGCGGAATTGCATCAATAGCAATATTGCATCTTAAAATGCCTGCATAGAAACCACTCCAGATATCCCAAACTTCACCTATATTGGCATTAATATTCAAATCTGACATTGCGCCCCAGCCATTAAATCCCGATGCATTACCCGTTTGATAAAGATCATCGCCATGTACAAAGTGCCCAATACCTATTGAAAAGGTGTATCCATTACCCCATGCGTTAAGATTTGAATATGCAGCATTAAGAGCCTGATTGGCATGGAGTTCGCTATTGTAAAAAGTACTGGGGTCATATTTTGATTTATCAAACTCCTCATTAAGGAAGTTTTCGCTGCAGGAAGTAAAAAATAAACAGCTTATTAAGATTACTAATATTATATTTTTCATTATAGTAATTTTAAATGTTAAAAGTCAAGTTGAATTCCCATTATAAAGGTACGGGGTTGCGGATAATAACCATTGTCAATTCCCCTTGAAGTATTAGAACTACCACCAGTACCCAAAGCACCTGAACCGATTTCAGGATCGAAGAATGGATAATCGGTAACAGTAAATAGATTACGTCCACTCACATACAATCTTAAGTTGCTGATTTTCATATAATCAGTTACATTTTTCGGAAAAGTGTATCCTAATTGGGCAGTCTTCAGTCTGAAATATGAGCCATCAAACACATGTCTTTTTGAGAACTTCAGAACATTACCATTAGGGTCATTACGAACAGCTCTAGGAACATCTGTAATTGTGTTGTCGGGTGTCCAGCGGTTGCGTGTATTTGAGCCAACAAAGAAATTGTTATGCATACCTTCTGTCCAGATTACTAATTCAGATGCAATTTCATTTCCGGATACACCCTGGAACATCACAGAAAAGTCAAATCCTTTATAAGCAAGATTTGCAGAAAAACTGTAAGTAAAGTCGGGAATGGGAGAGCCCAAATATTCACGGTCAGCATCAGTGATCTTACCATCGTTGTTTAAATCAGCCCATTTTACATCACCGGGTTTAGCTTGTGCGGCACCTTGTATGCCATTGTCCTGTATCTTTTGTACTACGCCTGTTTCAGGATTAGTCCATGTATAATTATCAATAGAAGCCTGATCAGGGAATACACCCAGCCATTTATAGCCATAAAATTCACCTACGGAATGTCCTTTTTCGGTTTTTGTTATACCGGCAGAGTTACCCTCCATAACACCACCGTATACAGGATTATTGGCCATATCTGTTACTTCGTTATGCAGCGTGGTAAAATTTCCCGTTAATGAAAAGTCAAGATCTCCCATTTTGTCACGATAAATAGCTGAAAATTCAAATCCGTTGTTTTTGATTTGTCCGAGGTTTTTATTAATGCTTCCATTATTGCCTGTTGTAGCAGGAAGATTAATACCGATTATCATATCTTCAGTACGTTTATCGTAATAATCCATGGTAACCTCCAATGCGCCTTTGAATAATCCTAAATCAAGACCAATGTCAAAATCTTTAACTGTTTCCCATTTGAGGTTGGGGTTATTGTAACCGGTCAGCGAAACTCCTGATAGTTTAGTACCATTATATGAATAATCCTGGCCTGATGCTAACCCCTGAACATAAGTATAATAATCAACAACATTATCATTTCCTACAGTACCATAACTTAATCTGAGTTTCATGTTACTGATCAGCTCAATAACCTTAAGGAATGGCTCCTCGCTAATACGCCATGCAATTGAAGCTGACGGGAAACT
>CAYVBH010000028.1:0-21347 GCA_964449015.1 uncultured Bacteroidales bacterium | reverse complement strand
TTTGGCAGGAATACCAGAAAGAGATTGCAACTGATGGTTTCTTTTACGTTCGCAGTTGCGTAAGGCAAAATTTCTTCCCTGCTGCTGAGCAGGTTTTTCTGAAGGTAATGCGGGAAACATTGGGTAAAAAGGTTTATGAGAATCCCGGACATACTACCTGCACCGGAATCGGATATCATTGTGATGTGGTTCCCTTTAACACCACAATGACTGTAGTTGCCAGGCAGTTTGCTCTGATGACTGAAGCCGGTTTGGAGAATCTTGCCGTTTCCTGCATTACCTCATTTGGCTTGTATACCGAAATATTGGAAACCTGGCATCATTTTCCCGAGACCGAAGAAAAAACCAGGGAATACCTGAGAAAAGCAACCGGAAGGGAATTCAATAAACCCAAAAACCTGGCCCATGCCAGTGACGTTTTTTACAAACTGCGTCATGAAATTGCAGCAAAAGCCCCCTTTAAACTGGTAAATGCTGTTACCGGTCGTCCGTTGCGGGTGGTGGAACATATCGGATGCCATTATTCCAAAATGTTTCCGCACAAAGGAGTTGGAGGGGCCGAATACCCTTATGTTCTGACCGGTTTAGTTGAAGCCCTGGGCGGGGAGATTGTTGATTATCCTGAAAGAAGGCATTGTTGCGGCTTTGGCTTCCGCCAGTATGTGGTAAGAGCAAACCGGGGATACTCCCTGTCCTGCAGCAAAAAGAAATTTGATTCGATGGAACCTTACCATCCCGATCTCATTATTACCAACTGTCCGGGCTGTCCATATTTCATGGATCGCTGGCAATATGTGGTTAGTGAAATGGAAGGTAAAACATACGGAGAAAACGGGCATGGCATTCCGGTGCTGACTTATGAAGAACTAGCCGGATTGGCCCTGGGTTATGATCCCTGGGAAATAGGTTTGCAAACCCATCAGGTTTCTGCTGAACCCCTTATGGTTAAAATGGGAATTCCTTTTGACCCTGAAAAGAAATACCTGGGAGGTAAGTATGGTGAGTATATCGGAAAGCCGGAAAAGCCTAATTATCTAAAGATAGATATGGACGGACTTGAAAAACCCGAGAGTATATTAATGATGTAACCGGGCAAAAGTAACAATAAGCAACAGGATCCAGGAGAGAAACTTAGATAAAGAAAATCTTGAATTCGGAACATTGAATAATGTGATCATGAAAAGTGTAGCGATAATAGGTGGTGGAGTTGCCGGAATGGAAGCAGCGGCAAAGCTTTCAGAGTATGGTCACGCTGTGACCATTATTGAACGCAATGAGCAATTGGGAGGGCGGCTAAATCAATGGCATGCACTGTTCCCTGCCCGAAAACCTGCCTTACCCCTGTTGATGAATCTGAAACAGGGTGTTTCCGAGGGGGTGAATGTGATCAATAATGCCAACATAACCGGCATTGAAAAAAATGAGGATGGCTTTGCCATCATGATCAATAAAAACAGGGTGGTCACTGCCCATACACTCTTGCTGACTACCGGTTTCGAAATTTTCGAGGCCGAAAGAAAGGAAGAATATGGTTATGGCATTTACGATAATGTGATTACTTCTGTTGACATGGAACAGGTTTTCCGTTCAGGCAAACCCATTCAAACAGCCGGAGGGAAAACTCCCAAACGAATCGGCTTTGTGCATTGTGTGGGTTCACGCGATGAAAAAGCCGGGAATCTTCACTGTTCGAAGGTTTGTTGTGTTACTGCCGTTAAGCAAGCCATTGAAGTTAAGGAAATGCTCCCCTCATCAGAGGTATTCCTTTTTTACATGGACCTGAGAATGTTTGGCCGTCATTTCGAAGAACTATACAAGGAAGCACAGTTTAAGCACGGCATTCAGTTTATCCGGGCCAGGCTTTCCGAGGCTTTTGAAAATCCCGACGGTTCACTTCAGATCCGCATCGAAGACACCCTTTTGGCCAAACCGCTGAAAATGAGTCTGGACATGCTAGTTCTGATGGTAGGCATTCAACCCCCAAGAAAAGCCGGCAATTTATTGGATATGCTAAAACTCGAAAGGGACGCAGACGGATTTATCCGCCAGGAGGACCCCTATGTTTCGCCATTCAAGACAAAGATTTCAGGGTTGTATTGTGCAGGCGGGATTACAGGTCCCAAAACAATTGAAGAAACACTTACCGAGGCCAGGGCAGTTGCCGCTGAAATTAGCGGATTCCTTGGTCATCACCGGATCAATTATGCCGGTCAGGAACAATATGTAATGGAACTATGATCAATTTCGGATATAAAATACAAGCAGACAGACAGATTGATTATGATGCCGGTAACCGCCGGATTTTTGATTTTGTCAGAAAGCATGAACCTTCAATTGACTGGTGCATGAGTTGCGGAACCTGTGCCTCCGCATGCACGGCATCGGCATCAACTGAATACAGTTTATGCAGGCTCATTCTGAATGCCCGAAGGGGAATGGAGCATGAAATCTCGAAGTCGGTTTACCGTTGCAGGTTTTGCGGCAAATGCATCAATGCCTGTCCGCGCGGAGTCAATACACGAAACATCATATATCTGATGCAATTAGCAGTCACTAAAATTTCCAACAATGAAATTTGACCTTTTTGTTTTGCCATTTACCCTGGGTGTAATATTCCTGCTGGGATACCTGGGGTACAAATACGCAACCTGGTTCAGGGGGCTTCAGAAATCAGACCGGTCGAAAGTAGTAGGCGGGTTTTTTAGCATGCGGATTTTCCGGGCCTTGTATGAAATCGTTATGGAGAGTTTGCTCCACCGTAGCATTTTCAGGAAAAACCGGCTGCTTGGCTTTATGCACATGAGTCTGGCGTTTGGCTGGTTTCTGCTGATTGCAATAGGCAACCTCGAAAGCAGGGTTTATGAACCAACAGCTATGAATCCGCCTTATGTACCTATATTCTTTAAATTTTTCAATGCCAGCCCCGGGGTCTTCCCTTTGCACCGGGTTTTCTCTTCCACCATGGACCTGCTGTTGCTGCTTGTTCTTGGAGGAGTAGCCCTGGCCTTCCTAAAACGTTTTTTCTCGAAGGCATACGGAATGAAACGTACCACCAAACTCATGTTGGGAGACAGAATGGCATTAACCACGCTCTGGCTGATTTTCCCCTTGCGGCTTTTTGCCGAGAGCTTCACATCGGCAGTGTATGGTGGCGGTGACTTTCTTACAGGCACTTTCGGAAGTTTCCTGGGATCGTTTTTGCCAGCTGCCAACCTCTACTATCTTACATGGTGGGCTTACTCCCTTTCACTGGGGGTATTCTTCCTGGCCCTGCCTTTCTCGCGCTACATGCATATACCGACTGAGGTAGTATTGATTTTTTCAAGACATTTTGGTTTGACTGAAACCTCAGAACGTACACCTTTTACTGAGGTTGAAATCAATTCATGTTCGCGCTGCGGCGTCTGCCTGGATGCCTGCCAGCTTTCTTTTGCCGGGGGAGTGCAAAACATTCAGTCGACTTACCAGTTGAAATCAATCCGGTACAATAGCATCCAACCCAAAGAATCATTGGGCTGCATGATGTGCGGCAGATGCGATAGTGCCTGTCCGGTTGGAATTAACATTTCCGGCATCCGGATGATTACACGCCATGAACTGAACGGCAAGGCTCCTGATATTTCATTTGCACAGCAAAGCATGCCCCATGTCCATAAATCTGATGTGATATACTTTGCCGGATGTATGACGCACCAGACTCCTTCCATTAAGAAAGCAATGGTTTCGTTACTGAACGCAGCAGGAGTTAATTACTGGTTCATGGACGAATGGGGCGGATTGTGCTGTGGTCGCCCGATGATGCTGGCCGGCCACAAGGAACAGGCCAATATTATGATCGAAAAGAACAGGAAGCTGATTCTCGAATCGGGAGCTAAAACACTGGTGACATCCTGCCCCATATGTTATAAGGTGTTTGCCAAAGATTACAACCTGAACATCCGGGTATTGCATCATACCCAGTACCTGCTTGAACTTGCCGAGAGTAATCAAATCAAACCCGGTCATTTGACAGGCAGTGCCGTGTATCATGATCCTTGTGAACTCAGCCGTGATGTTAAGGTATACGAAGAGCCCAGGAAATTGCTTGGTAAAATGGTGCAGGTCAAAACGAATGAATTTGAGAAAGACAATGCACTCTGTTGCGGCAACAGCCTGGCAAACTTTTCCGCCGACAACGACATACGCAAAAAGGTAACGGCCGATGCTTACAATAAACTGAATGTATCCGGATCACAATACCTGGTTACCTCTTGTCCGATGTGCAAAAAAGCCTTTGAAAAAGTTGCCGATGTTGAAGTGAGGGATATTGCAGAACTCGTTGTCCGCTCCATACATAAGAGCAAGCAGCCGGTTAAGGCAACCGGTATGAAGTTGGCTCAGCCTGTTGAAGTAATTGCCGGTTGATTCTTTTAATCCGGTCGCAGAACTCAGCTGAATCCTGCACACACCTGTCTGTAACAAAGAACTGGCTGCAATCTGTGCTGATGCCCAAAAGCCAGGGTGATCGGGTGTTTTTATCCCGGGTAGAAGCGATAATGTATGCAGAGTTGTTATCCGTGTTTTCAGGAATGTCATTTACAAACTCCAATAAAAGGGAATCGGACATTACGGCATGTGCAAGCAGAGTCTCCGCGTCAGGTATACCCATATAATTCAGAGAACGATTTTTGTTAAACTCGGTAAATACTTCTGAGAACAGGCAGATATCAATCTTATGCGGGTTGAGCGTTGCCATCATCAGCAGGTATTCGGAGGATACGTACCACAGACTCACACTGCGAAATGCCCTGCTGCACGATTTGATAACAGATAATGCACTTTCTTTAGCCGGCAATATCTGGCAAAAGACACCCTGTTCAGTAAGCTTCCCTGCGCCAAGCATATAAAATTCTGTTGTATATAAAGATGGCATCAGGTCTGACATATCAAAAGGTATCGTGATTAGTTCAAATTTTCTGTTTGAATGATCCAGAAAAGCTCTGGCATCTTCAGAAGACAGACGCACCCGACTGCTGGTCAGAATGTCGTTATTGATATCGGCAAAAACATCAGATGACAAGCGAATTGCTTCGGGATATTTATCGGAAATGATGACCTGATCCACTCCGTTGGCTTCAAGAATGGAAGCGGCAATGCCCGACCCAAAGCCAATAACAAGTGATGATTGCATGTTGGGATATATTAACAAGGGCAGGTATGCCGAAAGGCTTTGTGCCTTGTAATTGCTGCTGTCAGTTCCGAATAAGTAATTTCCGTTGAGCAGGATTGTTATATTGCCATTGGAGAGTGATTGCGCCGAGAATGTGGCTGATTTGCCTTCAATGGTCCTGATGGTGGTAACGGACGACTGACTTTTTTCTGTTAACCTGAAAGAAACCGCCAGCGCAAGAAACAAAAATACAGCAGCTACCGCATAACTCACCCTGAATAACCGGATCAGTCTTGAGTCTCTGAATATCAGATAGATGCCCGATAGTAATGTCATAAAGGCAAAAAGCAGGTAGGTAAGTTGTACGCCGAAAAGCGGAATCAGGATAAATACCGTTACCAGGATTCCAAATATGGCAAAAAAGCTAAAGGACGCTCCAAGCTTGCCAAAGGCAGAGGAAACCTGCTGAAGCCTTTTAGGATAGAGTTTGCCAGCAAGGGGCAATGAGAGTCCATTAAGAAAAGCCGGAAAGAACAGCAGGGATACTGATCGCAGGATCATTCCCGGCAAATTGTCTTCAGAACCGGGATGGACTATTGAAGGCTGATGCTGGGATGCAGAAATAACCCGCATCAATATATAGGAGAGAACCAGCACGAAACCCGCAGTAATCTGCAGCGTGGCTAATGTCATGTATTTGTTGACAGGCTTTTCAGAAACCTTTTTGTAGAGCAATCCACCTGAAATGATTCCTGCCAGGATGATGATGCCATTAATAACAAGGATACGCGACGGGATCTCACAACAATTCATTAAAGAAATTCTGAATGTGAGAAAAACCAACGAAGCAGTGGCAACCCCCTGCAAGTAAAAGACTTTAAGCATGGCGCCTGTAAGTTTAATGCCCATTTCGAGTACCGGCTTCTTCTTTCTGAACCTCAAGGTGGTTTTTCTAACCTGTTCCTTTTTTGGCGATATACTGATTTTTATTGTTTTTGAGAGATTGCCAAATGAAAACAGGTAACCCAAAAGAGCGGCAGTAGTCAAACTAAGAAATGCTTCCAGATGAATAGCTTTATAACCGAATAATGGAAGTATCAGAAATTGCTGGGCCAGCAGTGTGGCCAGGGTACCGGCTGATCCTGCAAGGATCGCTGCATTCATGTATCTTCCAGACTGGCCTACATGTTTGATGAAATGCCTGACAAGCAGCGGAAAAGAACCTGCAAATAGTGATAACGGAATAAAAAGCAAGACAAAGGCCAGTGCGAACCTCAGCATTTCGATGCCAAAAGGGCCCGGGTCCAGCATGCGAAGCATGTGATGATACATGCCTTTTGCGGCTTGCAGTGCGTCGGGTTGAAAAAGAAACAGGATACCCGTGATTGCCTGAAAAACGATGAAAAGAAGCATGGGTCGGAGTGATTTGCCTGCAAACCACCCGGAAATTAAGGAACCGAGCGAGATGCTCAGCAAAGTGGCTGTGATAAAAGCCGTCAATGAAATCAGATGAGAACCCGAAAACAACGTGAAAGAATGAAACAATCCCGCAAAACCAATTGTAATACCATGCGTTGCAAGCGCTGCCAGAAAATAAAACAAAAAAGGTATGCCCCGGTGCGATGATGTCATGAAATAAACAGGATTAAGATGTGCTAAAAATAGTAAAAGTTATCAATGTACTGTGAAGTTTGATTTAAGTAAGGTGAATTGTTGTTATGGCGACTGAACCTGAAGATAGATCGGGTTTACTCATGAAAGATGTTTATAATCAACACGTAAGGGGGTGCTTTTGATGAACGTGATCTTTTTTCGGATAAATGTCAAAACTCATATTATGAAACCACCAAAAATGATATATTTGGTAATGAAGTAACGGTAGAATGTCGATTATCAGTAGGGTTTGAATATTTATTACTCAAAATATTAAATTTATACGACCTAACTAACTGATTATTAACAAATAAATCTTTTTTCACACATTTTAATATTTTTTATTTTTTTTTTAGTTTTGGTAAAGCTGATCTTAACCATCAGAAGTATTATTAACCTATTATAAACCTAAAATTTAATCTATGAAAAGGATTACCAGTTTGCTTGTATGTTTGCTCCTATTTGGCTTCAGTGCCGCATTCGGGCAGAACATACAAATTAAAGGGACGGTTACCAGTGCGGAAGATGGTAGCACGATTCCCGGGGTATATGTTAAGATTAAAGGAACCAATACAGGTACTGCAACAGATGTGAATGGTTCGTACCAGATTGGTGTTGACAACGGTGCAACACTTGTTTTTTCCTCCATTGGCTTTAGAGATCAGGAGATTGTTGTTGCCGGTCAATCGACTATCGATGTATCCATGCAATCGGATATTACGCAGATGGATGAGGTCGTTGTGACGGCACTGGGTATTAAACGCGAAAAAAGAGAAGTTACTTATCAGACCCAGAAGGTTGATGATAGCGATATTCTGAAGGTTGCACCAACACGGGCTGCCACTGCTCTTGCCGGAAAGGTTGCCGGTTTGCAGATTAACAGCCAGGATAACGGTGTTAATCCCAATACCCAGATTACCCTGAGAGGTTTTCGTTCCATCAGCGGATCAAACTCGGCCACTGTTGTTATTGACGGGTCCATTGCATCGTTAGGTGCACTTGATGACCTGAACCCGAATGATATAGCTGAAATTAATGTTTTGAAAGGGGCCAATGCAGCCGCTCTTTACGGCTCAAAAGCCAGCAACGGGGCCTTGATTATTACCACTAAAAAGGGAGCTGCCAACCAGCGTTTCACTGTCGGGTTGAATTCAGCTTATACCATTGAGAAAGTTGCCTACATGCCCGATTTTCAGACTGAATACGGAACAGGTTGGGAGGGTGCTTATGATGCTATTGAAAACACGAACTGGGGACCCCGTTTTGATGGCCAATTGCGTCAAATTGGACCTGTATTGCCCGATGGTACATTCCAGGAAGTTCCCTATGCTCCGGTAAAGGATAACCTGCTTGGATTCTTCGAAGCAGGTAATACCTTGTCGAATACCGCCTATGTTAGTGGTGGTGATGCATCCAGTACTTTTTATATTTCCGTCGGACAACAAAAATCAGATGGTATTGTACCTGATGATGCTTATGAAAGATATACTTTCAGGGCAAATGCCAGCAAAAAAATCGGCAAACTCGAATTGGCCTTCAACTCGACCTATTTCAGTGATCATACCAATGTTGTTGGAGATGAAATTGGTGATCAGTCCAGACCGCTATACTGGTTCTTATTGAATACTTCAGCCAATATTCCCTTGTCGAGATATAAAAACTGGAGAACAGACAAATGGGCCACCCCCGATACCTATTATAATGGTTACTACGAAAATCCTTACTGGGCTGTTGGTACAAACAGGAATATTGATGATTCGCGTCGTTTGATGGCCAATTTAGCTGTTTCATACGATATTCTGCCCTGGATGAAACTTACCGCCCGTGCAGCCATGAACAACACATGGGGTTTTGGAAAATTCTGGCGTGCTGAACAGAAATTTGCCAGTTACCGTACCGGCAATTCCAATGTTTCTTCACTTGTGGAAGATACAAAATACCAGTACCAGGATTATAACTTTGATGCCATCCTGAACATTAACCGTGATTTGACCGATCAAATATCCTTGAATGTTAACCTTGGTGCTACCAATCAGACACAGGAAGACTATGATACCCGCATCAGGGCCAATAACCTGAGTATACCTGGTTTTTATGATATTTCCAACGGAACGGGAACTCCCGAAACTGAAGAGGATGACTCGAAATATATCAATTATGGTTTCTTTGGTGATTTCACGGTTGGATATGGCAAGTTCATTTATCTGAACTTTTCAGGAAGAAACGACTGGACTTCAACTTTGGCCAAAGGTAACAACAGTTACTTCTATCCTGCATTCGGACTCTCCTTTGTGCTTACCGATGCAATACCTTCGTTGCAGAACAACATTCTGTCATTTGCCAAAATTACGGCAAGTAATTCAACTGTGTACAACGATCTGTCTCCCTACGAAATCAATGAACTTTACTCACAACAAACAGGATTCCCCTTCGAAGATATTAACGGTTTCGCTCTGAGTACAACCACAGTGGATGCCAATATCAAAAAGGAAAGAATCAATACTACCGAAATTGGTCTTGACCTGGGATTTTTTGACAACAATATCAGTTTGGATGCATCCTATTACCACACCAAAACCACGGACCTGATTACCACCATTACCCCTTCTATTGCTTCGGGTGCAGCATTTTTCCGTACCAATATCGGCGAAATGAAGAATACCGGTTTTGAGGCAACACTGGGTGGCCGTTTGGTCAATTGGCGCAGTCTGACATGGGATATGAGTATTAACTATACCACTTCAACTACGGAAGTAGTTGAAATCACAGACCAGATTGATGAGGTTACCTTAAATACTGCCAGTGGTGGACTGGTAGGTGTATATGCTATCGTTGGAGAAGTATATCCGCAGATTAAAGCCACGGCTTATCTGAGGGATCCCCAGGGCAGACTGATTGTTGATCCCTCCAGCGGAGCCCCCATGGAAGCTACTGATTATAAGAGACTTGGAAGAACCATACCCAAACACATTGTTGGTTTGAATACATCCTTGGGCTTCAAAGGTATATCGGTTTCGGCAACAATTGATTACCGGACAGGTCATGTATACTTTGAACAAGGATCCGACCAGATGGAGTTTACGGGCCGTTCGCTCGAAAGTGTTTCATCTAACAGACAGGATTTCGTCATTCCCAATTCTGTTATCCAGGTTGGTGACAATGAATTTGTTGAAAACACGAATATCCAGATAAGCGGTGGACGCCAGAGCTATTGGACCGACGTATACAACAATGTAAAGGAGAACTATGTTAAGGATGCCACGGCACTGAAGCTCAGGGAAGTTGCTGTTGATTATACGTTGCCCGTGAAATTCCTGAGTAAAACTCCCATAACCAAAGTCAAACTTGGATTTATTGCCAGGAACCTGTTAACCTGGTTACCGGCCGAAAACCATTTTTCCGATCCGGAATTTTCCAACCAGTATACCAATGCAAATACGGTTGGTATTGGTGGTTTCCTGCAGATGCCTCCTACCAGGTCGTTTGGTTTTTCACTCAATCTTGAATTCTAAATATTTTAGCCATATGAAAAAATTATTTAAATATATATTCCTGTTGCCGGCATTACTCATAGTGCCATCGTGCAGCGAGGATTATCTGGATGTCAATACGGATCCAAATAATCCCACATCTGTTACTCCCAATCTGGCGCTACCGGTTGCTCAGCACCTGACTGCCACTTACCTGTTCAATATGAACCGTGTAAATACACTTGGTAACCTGTTAATGTACAACTGGGGCCAGTCTGATGGTTATGCCTGGTATCCTGATGAATTCAAGTACCTGGTTACTTCAAGTTTCTATCAGGTAAACTTCAATGTGGCTTATCAGAATCCTTTAAAACAGTTCCAGACTATTGACAAGCCCGATGATCCTACCTATGATAACTATACAGCGATCAGCATGATCATGAAAAGCTATATTTTTCAGCTTCTCGTTGATATGTATGGTGATATACCTTATACCGAAGCGCTACAGCGAAGCACTAATGCAGCTCCCAAATATGATGATGCGTTAACCATTTATACTGATCTTATTGTAAAGCTTACGGATGCAATTGCCATGATTAACAATGCATCGGAAGATGCACTGGTTCCGGAAGATGACGACATTATGTTTGGCGGTGACATGGATGAATGGAAGAAATTTGCCAATACCCTCAAAATGCGTATCCTTGTCCGTCAGTCGGATATGGATGGCAGAGCGGCTTATATCCAGGAGCAAATCAACGTCATTACACAGGAAGGTTCGGGTTTTATTACCGAAGATGTTGGAGTTAACCCGGGTTACAAAAAAGAAGTGGATAAGCAGAGCCCTTTATGGGACACTTATGGCGCCGATGCCACTGGTACTCTGACTATGAACAATAAAGCTACCTGTGCTACTCCATTTGTACTGGATTTGCTGACCGATTTTAACGATCCGAGGATTGACAGGATTTATGAAAAGCCGGCTACCGGGCATAAAGGTGTTCCCCAGGGATTGCTTGATTACGATACACCCATTGTTAATCAATATGAACCCGATAAGGTTTCGAATATTGGTCCCGGTATCTTAAAAGGTCCCACTCAGGATGCCATTATATTCTCACTGGCCGAAAGCTATTTTAACCAGGCCGAAGCTGCCCTCAAGGGTTTGACAACTGGTGATGCCAAGCAACTCTATCAGAACGGTATCGCTGCTTCATTCACTTATCTTGGACTAACCCCTGCTGCTGCTGCAACCTATTACGCTCAATCCATCATCAATGTTGGTTGGGATATTACGCCAGAGGCTAATAGACTCGAGGCAATCATTACACAGAAATGGATTTCCCTGAACGGTTTCGGCGCCATTCAGTCATGGTTTGATTATAATCGTACAGGTTTTCCTGCCGGCCTTCCCATATCGTTGTTGGCTACAACAGACGACAGACCTGTAAGGTTGCTCTATCCTGCCAGTGAACTTGCATCTAATGCCGCAAATGTGCCTTCTCAAGCAAGTGGTGATGCATTTAATAAAAAGATTTTCTGGGCTCAATAATTCTTATACTTGAATACTATGAAAACACTAAAATATTTGTTCCTGCTGATTACGCTTGTAAGTTTCGCCGGGGCCTGCCTGGTTGATGATGAGGAAATCTATGAGCAGAATGCTACCGGTTACAATGTAGCCACCTTTGAGAAGTTTGCAACCAACCTGGGTGCTCTTGCCAATGGCGCTGAATACCAGAGAGTGTTGAATATGAAACTTGTTGGACCCACTGTTAAGGATCTTACAGGTGATGTTACAGTGACGGTTGAGGCTGATGCTTCATCCACTGCGGAGTCAGGTGTTCATTACCGGATTGATAATCCAACCATCACTCTGAACGCATCTGATAATTACCTGGGCACCTTGACGGTAACCATGGTTACTGAGGGAAATTCCCCTCCCGAAGACGGGACGCCTGAGCTCGAAGCATATGTGGCACCTGTTCTGGTTCTGAATGTGAAATCAGTAACCGGTGATTCACGAGTAACCAATAGCGGAAAGCAAAACACGGTAACCTTGAATTTTACCAGGCCTAACCCTTATGCCGGTGCGTACATTGCTCATATGATCTATCGTCATCCGAGTTATGGAACTTACCCCAACAATATTTACAGAGATGCTGACTATGAAAAAGAACTGGTTGCCGTTACGGGTAGAAAGGCCGAAACTACTTTTGGAGTATGGGAAGACAAGTGCTGGATTACTGTCAACCTTGACAATTCCATAACTTATGTGGTTGAAAATAGGTCAGATGTAAAAATGGGTGATCCAAACAGGCCCGACCTGATTTCGCACTTTGATCCCGTAACCAGAAAGATCTATCTTTATTACCATTATGAAGGAACTGGCGGCCCCAGGATTTTCTGGGAAGTATTTACCCCGCAGTTTTAGTATTGCTTATGGTAATACAAATATGAATTCTTTAACTTTAAAACATGATCAAAATGAGAATTATTTCGAGATATAATTTAATAGGACTGACTGTTTTACTGCTGGGTATGGCTTCGTGTGATACACTGGAAACAGCCAAGCAGGATGCAGAATCAATTATTAGTCCTGATGGTTACCCTGTAGCCACATTTACTTCGAGTGATGCGGACAATGTCCTGGTTGAAGGAGATACACTGATCTACACGATAACAACAGACAAAATGCTGGACCGTGCGGTGACATTCACTCTTAACCTGGTGGATGGTGATCTGACTGAAGATGATTTTGTTTATGAGCCTGCTGTATTGCAGCCCTATACAAAAGAAGTTCAGATGATGATCATCTTTAACGAAGATGGTTTTGCTGCTCCGGCTAAGACAGCGAAATTTGAGTTTGTGATTGAATCTATTGCTGAGCATTACCTGCTTAATCCCAGCCAGGTTTATCCTACGGTTGACCTGACCATTAATAACTATGTTGATGCCACGCTTCTGACAATTTATATGGGTTGGGATACCGAAGACGATTTCGACATGGTGATTTGGAGGGATACTTTATCAAATAATTTGGACGAGTGGAGTGATAAGGGTGCCTCAACAGCAAATCCCGAAGTTGATAATACGATATGGGTTTCCGATCCGGATGGAACATATTATGTTAGCGTTATGGACTATGAAGAAGGACCATTCGAATACACCTTTACCATTTCCCATCCCAATGGAACACTGCAGACTATTACCGGAACCTTTGATGCCACTGCCGCCGGTGTAATAAATGATCAATGGAAAGCGTGGGACAAAGCGTCGACACCGGTAGTAGAAACATATGATTCATTCAGGGTGTTGAAGATTGAACACAGTGGTGCAACTTTTACGGTCACCAAGCTCTGATAGAAAATTTTAACCTTATTAAGCAATAATAAAGGTCGTCTCGGTTGAGACGACCTTTTTTTGTCTCAGCCTTCTTGATGGATCCATGCATGAAATCACATTTTACGTTTCACGCGTTGCAACCCTTATCTATACAAGAGATTCTTTTATTTAGACTATATACAAATAAATTAATTGATGCTTTTTATGGATTATTTTGGCGTTACAATTTAAAGCTTTTTGGTATTAATATTAAGTTAACCCAAAACACAAACCTTACTGAAAAAACTTGAAATCAAGAATTATTATCAGCGTTATTGTATTTTCATGCATCACTCAGACTATCCTCGCTCAGAACTATTCCCTTGGTTATGATGCTACAGGAAATCGTCAAAACAGGATCATATTATTAAAATCGGCTTCAATAATTTCTGATTTTGAATCAGGCGAAACAGCACCTGATGAATATAAATATAATGAAACGATCGACGGCCTTATCATCTCATTTTTTCCAAATCCTACCCGGAATGAAATCAACGTGAAGATTGAAAACCTGAATAGTGACCTGCCTACAAACCTAACACTTTATGATAATGTTGGCAGAATGATAAGAAGCCTGACACAGCTGCAGGCATACAATACTGTTAATCTATTGGGATTGCCTACCGGAACCTATTTCATTACCTTAAAAATAGGTGATTCGGTCAGCGAATGGAAAATTATTAAGGAATAGCTGTACTTATAACCTTATCTGAAAGCTTCCTTATTACAAAATACCAAAACAAATCCTATGAAAAAGTATTTATCCATCATAAATATTATTATTGGACTATTATTTATTATAAATACAAAATCCCAAACCAAAAACTATCTCAATGTTCCTTCGGATATTACACCGCCTGAACTATCGATAGCCGTAGGTTCCATTCCTGGCGCAGCCAGCGTAAATGCAATCGGTGCTGCAACCTACAGTATACCTATTGATTTAACACCTGGTACCGCAGGAATGACGCCGCAGATTTCTTTAGAATATAACAGTATGGCAGGAAATGGAATTATGGGGATAGGCTGGAGTTTGGGTGGTATTTCCACCATTTCACGAAAAGGGAAAGATCGTTTCAATGATGGAGATTATTCTGCGGTTGCATATACAACTGATGATAGGCTATGCCTGGACGGACAACGGCTTATTTTGAAAAGTGGATCATGGTTTGGCGCCGGGTCTCAGTACTGCACGCAAAATGAGTCTTATCAATATATCACTTATAATGGGACATCATTTACCATACTAACATCACAAGGCGATACTATTTATTATGGTTTAACGCCTGAGTCAAGACAAAAACTTAACGCAACCAGTGTGCTTACGTGGTATATTTCCAAGGTTGCTGATGCTTTTGGTAATTCAATTTCCTATACCTACGAGTATATTGCTTCTTCAAATGAAGTGCTCCTTAATAGGATTGAATATACCAGAACAAGAAACTTTGGGGCTTATAACCAGATTCAGTTTGCATATACAAATAACAGACCCGACTATTTAAAGGCATATTATTCAGGCATAAAATATGAAGGGGATCACCTATTGAATAGTATTTCGATTTATTCAAATGGTCAATACGTTAAGAATTACCAATTGGGATATATCACAGATGATAATAATGATTGCTATTTATCTGCTGTATTTCAGTCTGGCACAAACGGAGCAGAATTAAACCCGACACGTTTCTATTATGACCTGCGACCAAATAAACGGCTTAATAATATCGAATATAATGAATATCTGAATCCAATGGATTTAGGAGATTCTGGACCGATACCGTTGGATGCTTTGGATGAATGCCGAAGGTTTCGCCATACCGTTATGGATTTGAATGGCGACGGTAAAAGTGACCTTGCCAGTATTGATATAACAAATCAGAACAAGATAGTCAATATACAGTATAATGAATTTACAGGCATGCTTTCGCAATCCATACCTTCTGGCTATACTGGTTTCATACCCATTGATTATGATGGAGACGGCCAAGATGAACTACTCATCCACAAAGCGGAAAAAAATTCTTCATACTTCAGCGGATACTCACAGAAAACCAACCTATCCTATTATGGAGCTGATTCTCTTTTTGGTGGAAATGGTCAGTTTATTCTTATGAAGTTTTCCAATGGGTCAATATTAACAGTTAATACTTCAAATAATTATGGAATAAGTGGGTTGAGTAATGTCTACTACGACTTGATTCCAGGAGATTTCGATGGTAACGGTATGATGGATTTGTTTTTTGTTACACCCGGAGGTTCCAATGCAAGCTATAAATTATTCCTGTCGGAAATTGTTTCTAATACAGTCACTTATGTACTTAGATCTTCAGGAACCATTTCATTCAATGGCAGGTTTTATGCCGCAGATTTTAATGGTGATGGAAAGCAGGATATATTGAATAAAGGGGCCTCTGGAATGAAGTATAATTGCTTTTCAAAAATTTCCGGAACTCCCAATTATTCCTTGGGATCTTGGATTACTGTTACGGCGACTAACTCTTCTACCATTGACATTTCTCTGGGAAATATCAATAATGATGCATCGACCGATATTCTTGATGAAACAAATAATAATGTCTTTTTCTTAACCGGGGGAAGTTCTCCAGTAGCTGAACAACAAGTCAATACCAACCTGGATGGCATGTCAATCATGTCGGATTTTAATTTTGATGGTAAGGATGACTTTCAGTCTATTTCTATAATATCGAGTGGGACACCCCGGACCAATATATCAAATACTTTTTGTGTTGACAGGTATTGCATTAATGGCAATGTTTTCAGAGACAAAGTTTTAAATGCCAATTACGGTGTTATTAATCAATATCTTTTTGGTGATTTTAATGGTGATGGCTTTTTTGAAAATGTTATTGATTATGCACACGTCATCAAAACCCGGAGAAGAAAGGCAGTTGAAAGTGTCAAAATATTCTCACTACGTACGTTTAGTCAGAAGCAGGTAATCGGTTGCATTGTTGATGGTCTGGGTAACGAAACTCATTTTGTGTATGGAAATACAACTACTTCACCTTTATATTCCCAATCTGAAACCAATTCGGCGAACACGGCTATTAAGTCACCTAATCCCAAATTATTGGTAGTTGACACCATACGTTTTTCAAACGGAATAGGCGGTTATACGCTTACATCATATCGCTATGAGAATGCTAGGGTTCATATTGATGGCAAGGGATTTCTTGGGTTTGGAAGGATTACTAACAGTAATCAAACCACTGGCCTTGAAACCGTAAGTGAATATACATATGATAATACATATTATGAACCGCTGCTGAAATCTACGTTGATCAGAACGATAGGTACAAACCCAAAACAGTTATCAAAATCCAATTATGGCTATAAGAACTACTCATGGGGAACAAACGGACAAAAGCATTATGTAATTTACCCCGATACGACTTCAAGCTATGATCTTCAAAGCATGTTCAAACATAAGACAACTTACACCTTCAATACCACCTATGGCAATTTTACCAGCACAGTTAGGAGAGCATACGTAATTGGTACTTCACTTACGGAGAAGGAATCTGTTACAGTAGATAATACCTATGAAAGCTTTTTAGGAGGTAAATTCTACCGCTTGAAAACCTCTGCTTCAACAACTGTGAGGCCATCTATAACTGCCAGCAAAGCAAAAAAAAGTGTGGTTTATCTTAATTCAAATTGTTCACGTGTAAGTCAGGAAATTCTTTATTATTATGACCCGGCAACCGGTGACGAAGATGCTGATAAAGATACTATCAGTTATACTTATACACTATTGGGAAATGTAAATAAGGTTACAAGTCAATTGGGAAATATCAAGCGAATGGTAAATTACCAGTTTGATGGTAAAGAACGGTTTAACCGCATCACAACTGATCCCTTGGGATATTCTGTAATAAACGAGTACGACGACAGGGGATTATTACTATCAACCAAAGACCCTAATAATGTTACAATTACCAGAACCTATAATGGACTTGGTAGATTGCTTACGGTGAATAATCCTGATGCATCAGATGAAACCAATTTAATCAGTTGGATTGACCCTAATGATGATATAGATCCCTTGCATTCCGTATACTATCAGAAAGTTACGGTTGCAGGCAAGCCTGATGTAATAACTTATTTTGACAGGTTGGGCAGGGCTTTGCGTACGGTTACCGTAGCGCAAAACGGTAAATTGGTATTTACTGATGTCGTTTATAACGAAAAGGGACAACAGGTTCAGGTTTCATTGCCTTATTTTAAGGGGACCGCCACTGCAGATATAAACTGGCAATACATGACATATTATGATGATGGTCGTTTAAAAATAAGTTATGTGGATAATAATATTAAGAAAACAACTTACACATACGACAAGAACAAGGTTACCCGCACGCTAAACAATACAGGACAGATTTACACTCAAACGTATGATCCCACAGGTGTTCTTATTGAAGCAACAGACCCCGGAGGAACAATTAAGTACGAGTACTATTCCAATGGAAACCTGAAGTCTTCAATAGCTCCGGCATGCACCACCACTGTTGAGTATGATAAGTATAATACCCGAAAGAAGATAATTGATTCCAATGCCGGTACAATACAGATAGAGAACAACGCTTATGGTGAAGTTGTATACCAGAAAGATGCAAGAGGTAACTGGTTCCGACATACAAAGATCGATAAAGCCGGAAGACCTTTAATTAAAACGTCTTCTGATGGAAGTACGGTTAATTATGTATATGATACAGACTTTAAAGGAACATTGTATAGTGTTTCACACTCCAATGGTACCACGTCCCAATATTCACATAATGCGCAGGGATTAGTTACATGGCAAAATGAAACCATTGGCGGAACACTTTATCAAACCAAAATGGAATATGATAGTTATAGCAGGATACAAAAAATTACCTATCCTTCTTCTTCAGATATTAATGTATCTTACGCATATACAACCAACGGATATCTTTCTAATATAAAGCTTAAGAACAATACAATTGCGCTTTGGTCAGCCGGAGATGTCAACGCATTTGGTGAATGGAAGAATTTCACCCTGGGAAGTGGAATTAATCGTACATTTACATACAATGCATATGGTATGCCCGACGAGATTAAAACCAATACGATACAAAGCCTGAAGTATGATTTTAATATTGAAACAGGAAATCTAACGAGCCGGAAAAATATACTTAAAAACCTGACAGAAACCTTCACCTACAACAACCTCGATCAGTTGACATCATGGAATGTCGGAACCACAACCTATGCACTGAACTATCGTGCAGATGGAACATCGAGGATTAATACCAAAACTGATGCAGGAACCTATGTTTATGGTGCAACACCTGCAATACACAGGGTTACGGGTATCAATAATAATCCTGGAACCATCAGTAATGTCAATGCAGCTATTAGCTACAACTCATTCAATAAAATTGCATCTATCAGCGAAACAGGTGCTTACCGTCAGGATTTTACGTATGCGGCAGATGAGCAGCGCAGGGTGAGCAAACTATACAACAGCAGCAATACCCCGGTGAAAGAAACGATTTATGTCCCAGGCGGTTATGAAATTGAGAAAAGGGGTACGAAAATAAGGCAACTTCACTACATTCCGTTAGGTGATTGTTGGGCACTTTATACAAAAAACAATTCCGGAGTTGATTCATTATACTTTATTCTTGCCGATCACCTGGGCTCAGCTCATATAATAACCAATTCAACAGGTAGTGTATTAAAGGAAATGAGCTTTGATCCCTGGGGTCGCAGGCGAAACCCCAATGACTGGACCTATAACAACATTCCGGCCGTATCCGTAACTACCCGTGGTTACACCATGCACGAGCACATGGATCAGTTCAAGCTAATCAATATGAATGGTCGGGTTTACGATCCGGTACTGGCGCAATTTCTGAGCCCTGATCCTATTGTTGCCGATGCCGGCTCAACCATGTCGTATAATCGTTATGCCTACTGCAACTACAACCCGCTAAAGTACGTGGATCCGAGTGGGTATATTATTAAGAGAAGAGATTATGAGCCTTGGGAACGCCCTACACCTTACTTTGGAAGTCATAAACGCGAAGGTGATTTGTATAGTAGTTATTTGAATTTTCAACACAAGAATGAAAGTGTAGATTTTATGAGTTTTTCTAGAGGGTTCAATCAAACAACCGTTGATATTTCAGGAACACCTGGCCAGGATCAGAAAGCAACTGTTACATATTTTACGGGAAGATATACTCAAACCGATAGTTGGGATGGGGTTAATATCATTATCACTGCAATTAGAGAGACAGCAACTTATACCTATTATATACCTGCAGAATCTAGTCCCCAAGGAGGGGGGGGGGATTATAGTATATGGCAAAATGCAGCGGAAAAGAGTGGATATGCGTCAAGTACTCTCGGAGGATTAGGAAATATCGTTTATAGTGAATATAAAGGAGTAGAACGTTGGGTTGGAAAGAACGGCAATTATTATAATTCGTCAAAAGTTCGGATGAATGGTGGGTATGCAAGAAGTGCCCAACTTGCTAAATCCGCATCAATGACTTATAAAATTGCAGGACATTCAATGACAGCACTTTATGTTGGTTTTACTGCTGTTGATTTTGCGTATAGTGATAAATCCGGCGGAGACTATGCCAAATTAGTTAGTGCGGGAATAGGAGTTGGCTTATGCTTCATTCCTGTTATTGGCCCAGGACTCTCTATAATTTATGGAATTGCTGATTCAGCAGGAGCATTTGATGGAATTTATGACTATTTTGACCAGTAAGTATGAATATATACAATTATCTATATTTTGGAATTTATAGGCTTTTGTTAAAGACATCAGCAAGGGATGTGGCTGAATACATTGCCGCTGTTTGGTTGGCTGTTTTAGTAGGAATTAATTTTACAGTCGTTATAAAGGCAATAGGAATAGATGTAAGAGAATATCTAACTTTAACAATGTATTCTACTTTGCTTTTTGGGGGACTTGTCTTTTTAAATATATTAGTGTTTCTGCGGAAAAAGAACTTCAAAAGCATTATAGAAACTTATAAAGATGAAACTAGAGGCAAACGAAATATCAGACGGTTAATAACGCTTTGTTATATAATATTGACGTTTGTTACTTTGATAGTATTTTGATATAAAATAAGCCTCGGAGCAATCTGGGGCTTTTTTTATACCGCTAATTTTATTTTCCCATCGAGCAGATCCTTCATGCGTTTTTTAGTAAGCATGGAGTTGATGATCTTAACCAAGGCGTTTTTCTCGTCTTCATCGAGCTGGTTGATCAATGCCAGCTGTTCGTTTAGTTCATGGTTCTGAATATCCACCACGCTTTTTTCATCCTCGTTCAAAAGCTGATCAGCGGAAACGGCAAATACCTTCATTAATCTCTTTAAAACGTAGTCTGTGACTACCATTTGCTTGATTCAGCAGACATTTATTTCAAATATTTTCTATTGAAATAGCTATTTTCTTATTACTTTTAATTTGTTCATGGTAATAGAATGACACCGTTATGTCAACCGGCTATCAAATAAATGATCAGGAAGGATTATACTATTTAACATTTCAAATTGTCGATTGGATTGATATTTTCACACGCCAGATATATCGCGATATTGTCATTGAAAGTCTTCGATTTGCAATTGAAAATAAAAACCTGAATGTTTTTGCATTTGTAATAATGTCCAATCATATGC
>CAYVBH010000027.1:16509-21440 GCA_964449015.1 uncultured Bacteroidales bacterium | reverse complement strand
AATACACAGGCAACCATTCATTCCGGAAGCTTCATGACAGGATGAATAATTTAAACACGATCATTCAGCAGGTAAAAATTGAACAGGAGAGAACAGCTAGTTTTCTTCAGCATATCGTCGACCATGTGGATATCGGGCTGATTTCATTTGATAATTCCGGTAAAATAGAAATATACAACCGTGCCGCAAAAAGGTATTTGAATCTCCAACATCCTAGGCAAATTTCTTCATTGAAAACCAGGAATAATGAATTACTTGATATCATAAGAACCATTAGACCAGGCCAGGAAATACTGCATAAAATAACGGTTGAGAATCTTTTACAAAGTATCCTGATGAAAGCAGTTGAGTTTAAATTCGATGATCATGCAATCAAACTGGTTTCATTCCAAAATATTACCAACGAACTCGACAAGAAAGAGCTGGATTCATGGCAGAAATTAATCCGGGTGTTAACCCATGAAATTATGAATTCCATTAGTCCCATTACTTCTCTTACCTCCGTAATCTCGGGATATTTTAAAAACAGCGATACCAAAAATCCTGACTTACCAATAAAAATTAACGATCAGATCATTTCAAAAACACTTTACGGATTAAATACCATTGAAGAAACCGGAAAAGGATTATTGGATTTTGTCGATAAATACAGGAGCCTGACCTTATTACCACAGCCCGATTTATGCAAGGTTTCTATTAATAGTCTGTTTGACAGATGTAAAGTACTTATGGAGTCCAATCTGCCTGATAATATTAAAATTACCACAACTACCAATCCCGATGATATGGCAATAACAGCAGACCTGGCGCAGATTGAACAGGTTTTGATTAATCTGGTTAAAAACGCTGTTGAGGCCATAGGTGATAAAGAAAACGGATTCATTCAAATGAAAGCGTTCCAAAGTGAAGATAGTGCCATAATACAGGTAGAAGATAATGGAGCAGGGATATCCGCCGATATGATTGATGATATTTTTGTGCCTTTTTACACCACCAAAGAAAATGGTTCGGGGATCGGATTAAGTTTATCAAAGCAGATTATGCAAAATCATCAGGGTACTATTTCAGTGAACTCGGTTGAGAATGAAGGAACAATATTTACGCTGAAATTTCAATGTCAATAAAATGAACCTTATCCGGTTTCATCCTCTCCCAAGGTTATAGATGCTTCGTTCAGAGTTGTGACAATCAAAAATCCAACAAACGCACTTTATTAGAGTTTGTAATTTTTTCGCAATCTATATTATAAAGCATTTGTTTGTTTTTTTCTTCTTTCAGTTATTTAACTCCTAACCACGTTCCTTTATGCCAAAGAGTTTCCAGAGGTCCCTGCTTGTGGTTTTTCATCCACCAGTTACTGAACTGCCATTGAAGTATAGCCAGAACAATACCAATAAGCAAACAATAAGTAGAGCCGGTATATTTATATAAACCGAGTCCAAACCCATAATAAATAAGTGAACCTATAAGGGATTGAATGATGTAATTGGATAAACTCATGCAACCTAATGGTGAGAAAACCTTGAGTATCCGGTAAAAGGTGCCGGTTTGGAATAGTAATGTGAAACCCGAAACCAGTATAAGCATGAATGAAAAACTGGACCATGAACTTAACAACGTCTGGAGAGGCCTTTTTATGGCAGCGCTATTAACAGAATGGCCAATTTTAATATTTATGATATATAGAACTAAAAAAACAATTGGCGCAATAATAATTGTCCTTGTCCAAAAACGTTTGCTCTCTGTTGATGGAACAAACAAATATTTCCGGCCTGCCAGCATGCCCAGCATAAATAAAGCTATATTTTGAAATATTCTTCCCTTTTCCCATGACCAGAGTATAACTGCCATTTTCCCATTGGTGAGATTTCCTATCCATGTATCAACAAGCGAACTTTTTGTAATATACTCACCTGCTCTTTCAAAATAAGCCCATGAGGCCGGATTTACTACCTGCATGCCAGGATTCTGCAGTGCTTTAAATAGATTTATCCACTCATTTGGCAGCAGCATTAATATAAGGGCAATAGAAAGAACTACTTTATTGCTTAGTTTGGCAACCGGAATTAAGCAAAAAGCCAGAATAGCGTATATGGAAAGAATATCGCCCTCGTAGAAGGCTGAATTGATAAAGGCAAAACCAAGTAAAAGAAGCATTCTCCAGGCAAACCTTCCTCTGAAATCTTTTCCTTTTTTTTCCTGATTATTCATTTGAATAAAGAAAGTCAATCCAAAGAGTAAGGCAAATATTGCATATGATTTTCCACCGAAAAGAAAGTACATAGTATCCATGATCCCTTTGTCAAGCCTTACCATCCATTCGGGAAGATTTTCAGGCCAATACAAAAAATCAAAGTGTTCGATATTGTGTAACAGCATAATTGATACAATTGCAAAACCCCTGAGGGCATCGACTACCTGAAGTCTCCCTGCGTTTGAAATCATGTTTGTGTAATTTTTATGAGATTATTTTACTATCTTTTTTTCTATTGCCCGTCAAATGACAATTTGAAACTATAAATTATTTTGATATCTGATATTTCCTTCGATTATTTAAGTGGATTTATTTGTAAGAATATGCACAAATTCATTTTTGGAAATTAATAATTTAAAAAACTTAAATCTAATCCAAGTTTGACAAGATAAATATCAGATCCACCATTCAAGGTCCCAAATAGATTTGCCCCAGTAAGTCCCATATGATAAAAATTACCATTATTATCATAACCTACGTCTTTACCCGAGGTAGCAAGGTTTCCTCCCTTTGCAATAAAATTCCTTTCCCACAATAGAGCGCCATCTTTATTATACATACGGATAAATCCTTGCGCAGGAGGAAGATTCAAAATACCGCTTACCAAGATATTATTGGATATTTTAGAATCAAAATCAATTGAACGGACTCCATCATTATTCTTTGTCCCAAATTGGTTGTTCCATAATATATCTCCTTTTTCAGTGATTTTCAATAAAAAACCATCTCCATCTCCAATCTGCTGACAACCGAAATTACCCGATGTTGAGCCTCCTATATAAAGGTTTTTCTCATTATCAACATTTATGATCATGGCAATATCAAATCCTTCACTTCCAAACTGATTATACCTAATCAGATTTCCATTATCGGTGAAATGTCCGGTGAATCCATCAATGAACCCTTTACTTCTACCCGCTATATCACCCCATGTTGTTCCGCATACAAAAATATCAGAATCAGAACCTCCTGTAATTGCATAACTCCCATCATCACTTGACGTTCCAAATTGAGAGGTGAATAAATGATTACCCTTATTATCTAATTTCATAATAAAACAATCAGTTTTACCATAAGAATTTTGTCCAAGTATTCCTCCAGTTACTCCGGTGACATATATACATCCTTTATTATCTGCATATAATCCTTTGGCAATATCAGTACTGTCAGTTCCAAACTGCTTCTCCCATTCCAACTCTCCTTGAGGATTATATTTAACAATAAAAAAATCTTCATTACCAAAATTTATACCTTTTAAAGCACCTGTTGTTGAACCTGTTATGTAAACACAACCTGTGTTATCAATTGCTGACCATTGAATATCTTCGTCTCCATCTGATCCAAATTGCCTTGACCATATGATATTACCAAAACTGTCAATCTTAGTTATAAAACCATCATTTTGGCCGTAATTTTTACCATTCATAATCCCATTTGTTTTACCAGCAATGTAAATATTTCCATTGTTGTCAATTACATGGTTTAAAGCATATTCATCTTTATCAGAACCAAATTGTTTTCCCCAGATAAAATTGGTTTGGGATTTTACATGATTTGCCATCATAGTCAATGCAAGAATGATGACAACAGCCTTTTTTATAATTAATGTTTTCATAGAAATGATTACTTGTATTTTTAATCGCTTAATGATGATTGGTAATTTCTTTAATGATAAAGCTCATTATCAGATACAAGTGTTCTTTTGACTCCTATACTTTCTGCTTCATAACACATTTCGAGTAAAGCTCCTCCTTTAACCTGGATATATTCCATACGTACATTATGAAATCCTTTTTCGAGACCAATAATTGCCGATTTAAATTTTGAACCCTGACCATCATTATCCACAATTAAACTGTCATCAATAAAGAGTCTTGATCCATCATCAGATTTTACAATAAATGAATAAACAGCAGTTTGATTTATTTTAATATATCCGGTAAAGACCATTGCGAAAAGCGTATCCCTACTTTTTAAGGATAGATCGAAATTTTGTGAGATTCCGGTTTTAATCGTACTTAGGTTTTTGAAATCAGGAATTCCCGAAAAGGCTGAACTCTCGTAATATTGATAATTTAATCCGTTTTGCGCACCTGATATTGCTTTTGCAGGTAGCGGATCGAATACATTAAGAATTACTGAATAATCATATTCTTTTGGAGTGGCATTTTCGGCAATTATTTTTATTCTAGCTTTATATATACCTTTTTCCAATCCTTTAATGTTTATTTCATTTATGATTTGTTTTTCATTTCCCTTATCAAGGATATTTGCTTTTAGCCATGGAGGAGTGTCTTTAAGTTCAAGTTTACCAACCTTGCCATAAATGTTACCCACCGAGATTGAAGATTCTATGGGCTCATTTGAGCCGGTTATTAAATTAAAGTCCAGGTTTTTATCATTAAGACATAATGATTTGGGTGTACAAACCGTGAAGGGAAAGACATGCAATTTATATGTTTCAAGTTGACGGCAATCTCCGGATCCAATAATTTTCATGTCCAGACCATCATTTGAAATGAATTTAGAAAGTATGCAAGGAATGTACCATCCCTCCCTATTAAAAGTATCGGTATAACAAATTGTCCATGGGCCCCATGGGGTAGGGGATTCTCTAAAAGTCCATCGACTTTTTGGTCCACACCAACCACCTAATGGGAAGTTCCATTGTGCCATT
>CAYVBH010000027.1:0-16499 GCA_964449015.1 uncultured Bacteroidales bacterium | reverse complement strand
ATAGCAGTTATTATTATTGCTAGGTACAGTAAATTTATTATAAGTAATAGTCGGAATTCCCAAACGAAATGAATCTATAACAACAGGGTTGGATTTATTGATGTCATTTGTCCAATTTCGAATGTTCAGACCATCATTGCCACTTCCATTGTAATATTCCCAATCATTTCCGTTAAGGTTGCCAATCTTGGTTCTCAATACCCGTCCAAGAACCAACGAACTGCCATTATTCCAATATCCATCAGTTGAAACTGCATATACATATTTATCGGCATTATCTACGTTCGATTTGCCATCTTTGCCATATTCGATAAAAAATGGGTTTGCAAATTTTCTGCCAGGAAACATCGGATTGTCATGATTTTCTTTAGCAGAACGTGACCACGTTACACCATGATCAGTAGATTTTATAATACTGCTATTTTGGGCAGCCTGTCTCATATCAACCGGAGATGGCTTACTATCCCATCGACTTACAGCAATGTATAAAACACCATCAACACATGTAATGCCAGATGCTTTCCAGGAGCATTTATCCTGCCCCAATTCTCCGGCGTGTCCATATTCGTCCATACTATTAATCGGTTGTACGGTAAGATTTAAAGGATCATCTCCAACCAGTCGATAAACAGCTAAATTCGAACTCTTGTTTCCATTCCAGGTATCATCCGCATAAACATAAACAGCATCATCATCTGCCCAGGTTCCAACCCATGAATCTCCGAAAGTATTTGAATATGCTGTTGGTTTATCTGTCTTGCCGTTAACAATTTGAGCAAATGTTACCACATTCGATAATATAATGGCCTCAAGAAATAAGAATAAACATTTTTTCATTTTTTGATTTCTATTTAGAATATCTGGATTTGATTGGAATGATATTGAGAACTCAAAAGTAGGATTTCGACCAGGTAGTATACTCATAGTTATTTAACCGGATCTACACCTTTTGTTGTTTGAACAACCTTTTGTATCGTCCTATCAGGGTTATAATACATATAATCTACACATACTGAACGCCGGTAGTTTCCACCTGTTGGTAATGCTCCATTGTGATAAAAGAAATATGTTTTCCCTTTATAATCAACTATACCTGCTTGCGTTGTTGTAGAGTTGGTAACAGTGTCTTGTATTATACCTCTGTATGTCCATGGCCCCGTTGGGGATGGTGCTGTGCAATATTCAATAGTTTCAGGGAACCGTGCAGCATAAACAAGGTAATATAATTTGTCTCTTTTATATAATAACGGACCTTCAGTATAATTTTTTGGTTTAAAAGTATTAATGGAGCCGTCAAATTCAATTAAATTCTTTTTTAATTTGACATATTTGCAACTGCCGTTCCCCCAATAAAGATATACCTTACCATTATCATCAACAAATACCGATGGATCCATATCATCCCATGCATACTTCATATCAGTTGTCATTTCATTTACTACAAGCGCTTTACCTATTGCATCTCTGAACGGACCGTTAGGTCTGTCAGAAACAGCCACTCCTATTGCAAGACCACCTTTACTTTCCGAATTGTTTTTATGACCCACTGCTACAAACCAGTAGAATTTCTTTTTATAATAGATACACTGTGAGGCATACGCATCTTTTTCTGCCCAGGAAAAAGTTTTTGGTGAAATTACTGCTCCGTAAGCTTTCCAATTAACCATATCAGTTGTCGAAAAAACATGCCAATCAGCCATTTCATAGTTTGGTGCTTTAACTGATGCAGTATCATGCCCGGTATATAAAAATAAAGTATCGTGATATACTAACGGGGCAGGATCGGCTGTAAACATATGTTTAAAAATAGGATTCTGCGCTTCGATAGTCCCTAAGGACAGAATGAAAAAAACAATTATAAAAAGATTGGTTTTCATTTTTGGTTAAAGATTAATTCAACATAGTGATTCAGATCTTATGAATTCAATAAATACCTTTTCCTATATATGTATAAATGCAGAGAATCAAAATTAGATTTTCGGAAAGAAACTCAATGAAAGTGTAGTTGAAGAAATAGAAACTCTTGTTGAAAAATAGCCCGTATTTATATGTCAGATCTTTAGCGATATGCTTATTATCTTTAGCCTTTGTGATAAAGTATGTGCCAAAAATTAAATAATGGGTCATTGGGTCATACCGAAGGGTTTATCGGCATTTTGATATATTTGTTATAAGTACGCAAGAAATGAAAGCCATTGTTTTACTCATTACAATGTTTATTTTCTGCCAGATATTTGCGCAGGAACACTTCGTTTTTTCACCTTTAAACAGCATTAACGGACTTTCCGATAATCGCATGCGCAGCCTTCATCAATTGCCTGATGGACGAATGATAATGGTAACCGAGGGCCTGATTAACATATTTAATGGCACTTCTTTTTGTTATATGCATTATAATGAACAAAAGGCATATCTCCTTTCCAAATATTCCGGTTCGCATCGTGTTTATGTTGATAATGAAAATCATTTATGGCTGAAAAACCAGCACAAATTGATGCTTTTTGATATCCGAACTGAATTATTCGTTCCTGATATAGACAGTGTATTCTCATCACAGGGTGTTAAAAAACATGTGGTTGATTTATTTGTTGACTACAGGCACAACTTGTGGTATGTTACTGAAAAAGATGAACTTTTCTGCCGCGACAGTAAAAACAAAAAAACATTCCTGTATTTAACACAAGTTTCCAACAAAACAGGTTTTGCAGACCAGCTGTATGACGTTGCCATCAATGAAAACCTTCTTTTTTTATTTTACAAGTCGGGTGAAATGATTTGTCTGGACTATGATACCAAAAAAGAATTATATAGAGAAAATCCTTTTGAAGGAAAGAATAACGCTTACGTAAACGCATTGAAGGTAATTCCTTATAATCAATATTTGTATCAGGTTCGATACGGTAATAATATTGGGTTGTTGTTGCGTTATAATATGCTGAACAGAAAATGGGAACGTATTCTGGAAACAGATTATAAACTGAATTCATTTACTATCGATAAATCAGGAAACTGCTGGATTAGCTCATATGCGGGTCTTTGGCTGATAGATAAAAACCTTGAGAACAAACGCCTGATCACCCAGTTTAGTTTGATTGATGGTCGTGTTTTTGATTCGGAGATCGGTACTCAATATAACGATAATAAAGGAGGATTATGGTTAGGAACAGTAAATAGGGGTGTATTATATTTTCACCCTGACAGATTTAAATTCCGGAATTTTGGGCCTTCATTATTTAGACCTTCGAGCGATGAAAGTTTAAGTGTATTTTGTTTTACTGAAGTTGACAGTTGTATATGGATTGGTACTCAAAACGGACTATATCGTTATTTAAAAAACTCACAGTATATAGACCGGTTAACAGTCATTCCTGCAAACGCATACTGTGAAATGTTATTAAAAGACAGTAAACAACGAATATGGGTTTGTACAAAAAATCATGGGCTATTTTGTATTGAAAACGGAGTTGTCAGGAATTATTTAAAAACATTGTGGTGTCAGTACCTTTTTGAATCATTTGATGGTCGCTTTTATCTTTGTACCAGCAATGGAGTGGGTATTTTTGACCCAGAGTCTGGAAGTTTTAAAGATCTGGCATTGCCCTCCGGCGCTACTTTTGGAAGTACTTATCAAATAATGAGTTTCAGGAATGATTCCTTATTAGGCTATGGCGATGAAGGCTTGTTTATATACAATGGATATAGTAAATATCTGTCACCTCCTGCCGAGAATAGTACTATACTTCAGCATAACAGCCATCATTACCACTGTTTATTTTCTGATAGTCGCGGTTTAATATGGCTTGGAACAATGGACGGGATTTATGTTTATAATCCGCATGATAAATCTACCAAAAGTTTTTTCGAAGAAGAAGGCCTTGTAAACAACAGCATCCGGTCAATTATTGAAGATAATTTAGGTAGAATATGGATTACGACTTCTAATGGTATTTCTCGTATTGATGTTGTTTTCAATAAAGGAGAAATGAAGTGTTCTTTCACCAATTATAATCACTTCGACGGATTAATTGAAAACGAATTCCTGCCACGCTCAGTATATAAAACGGCTGATAACCGATTGCTATGGGGAGGTATAAATGGTTTCAATGAAATTGATTTGAAAAGCATTGATACAACAGGTTCACTTTTGTCTATTCCGTTATTTACAAAGCTTCTGGTATCCGGATCTGAAATTAAAACTGGCAAAGAATACGGTGGATCCATCATCCTGAAGCAATCCATAAGCGCAACCAGAGAAATTAATCTGAAATATTTTCAAAACTTTTTTGGACTCGAATTCACTTCACTGAACTATGTTAATCCAACTCAAACCTATTATCGTTATAAGTTGGAAGGGGCAGATAACAACTGGCAGGAACTGAAGACTTCTGATGGGATCGGGAAAGTAAACTATACCAGTTTAGCACCCGGAACATACCGCTTAAAAGTATCGACTGCCAATAATAGCTCACAATGGGATAGCCGGTACGCCGAGATGACCATTATAATTCATCCTCCTTTTTGGAGAACAATATGGTCGTATATTATCTATCTATCACTTCTGCTTGTATCTGTTTACTTTAGTATTACTTATTATGTTCGGCGAAACAAACTGCTAATTCAGAAAAAGCAAAAGAATGAGCTTGACCAGTTGAAGTTCTCGTTTTTTACCAATATAAGTCATGAGTTACGAACTCCTCTCACACTCATTATAACACCACTTGATTCTATACTGAAAAAAACAGAAGAAGGACCTTTAAAACAGCAACTTGCCGGTATCAACCGAAACGCAAAGGATTTACTTAAAATGGTAAACCAATTACTCGATTTTCGTAAACTCGAAATAAAAGGTGAAACACTGCAATTGAGCTATTGTAATATCAGTGAGTTCTGCGAAACCATTGCATACTCATTCCGTGAGCTTAAAACCGACAAAGAAATTGAATTTGTCTGCCAATTCAGTGAACAAAGCATCTATGCCTATGTAGATAAGGACAAACTGCAGAAGATTATAAATAACCTTCTTTCCAATGCTTTTAAGTTTACACCAAAAGGTGGGCATATTTCTTTACAACTTCAAAAGGATTCATCGAAGCCTTTATTTAGTATACAGGTTACTGATACTGGCTTTGGTATACATGAAGCTGATCTAGATCAGATATTCGATCGCTTTTATCAGGCAAAAAAACAAAAGGAAGAGAATACCGGAAGCGGTATCGGCTTGCATCTTGTAAAGGAATATGTGGTTTTGCATAATGGTACTATTAAAGTGGAAAGCAATATTAATAAAGGAAGTTCCTTTACAGTGACTATTCCGATCAATCTTCAACCCGAGATTTTGACTACCCTTGAAAGTAGTACCGACGAAAGAAAGAAGAATTTAAAAATATTGATAGTTGAAGATAATTCTGACTTCCGAAATTTTTTGCATAATGAATTATCTTATAAATTCAGGGTACTTTGTGCAGTAAACGGACAAGAAGGTATGAAAATTGCTTGTGATCAGCACCCTGATCTGGTCATAACCGATATTATGATGCCGGAAATGACAGGAACTGAGCTTTGCAAAAACCTTAAAAGTGATATCCGGATATCACATATACCTGTAATATTACTTACTGCCAAAGTTTCAGATCAAGCTCAGATAGAGGGATTTGAAGCCGGAGCCGATGCTTATATTACCAAACCTTTCAATATGGATATCCTGTTTCTCCGTATCAATCATCTGATTGAACAACAACAAAAACGAATAGCCACATTTAAGAAAACTATAGTTTTGAATCCGGAATCATTTACCAGTACTAATGTTGATGAAGAACTCATAAAAAAAGCGCTTGGTCATATCGAAAAAAATATTGATAGCATTTCCTATTCTGTGGAACAGCTTAGCAAGGATATGTGTATGGATAGAACCGGGCTATATAGAAAATTAGTAGCCATCATAGGCCTTACCCCTACTGAGTTCATTCGTTCAGTACGATTAAAAAGGGCTGCCCAGTTATTATTGAATGGTCTCACTGTTACAGAAGTAGCTGATAGAATAGGCTTTTCCGGATCAACCAGCTATTTTGCCAAAGTCTTTCAGGAAGAATTTGGAGTAAAACCTTCACAATATTATAGTATTCGAAAACCCACGTAACACAAAACCCGCCATCTCCTGACGAGTCTTTGGCGAGTGAATCCACTCCAGTGAAGGTCGACCATCCCGACAACCTATATAGGGATACTCTAACCAACAGCACTACATAAGAAAATCAGACGCTTCATTAAAATCCTTAAACCTGAGGTTCACTAAAGATTTTTCTATGAAATTCAATTTTTATAACAATATAGTTGTATATTGCAACTGTTTTATTATACAACTAAAAAATATGAAAGAGCAAGATATTCAAACAATTAAAAAATTCAGGGAAGTACTTCGCCGATTCGAGCGGGAGCTTTTTATGCAAAATAGTTGTTCATGCTGCAGTGGTGTCACACTTGCCCAGTGTCACACACTCCTGGAAATTGAAAGTAAAGGAAAAGAATCATTAACAGAACTTGCGAGTAAATTAGGATTGGATAAAAGTACAGTCAGCCGTACCGTTGATGGTTTGGTGAATGTTGGTCTGGTTGACAGAACGATACCCGAAGATAACAGACGCATGGCGACCATACAATTAACCGATGCCGGTAGAGAAATTTGTAATTCTATTAACAGTGTCAATGACAAGTATTTTGAGGATACCTTATCAGCGCTCTCCGAATCTGAAAGACCAGAACTCGTTCGGTTACTTGAAACAATACTTGACCGAATGATTGAACTGCGCTCTAAAAGCCAAACATGCTGCAAATCATCCTGAGGAACCAATCAGAAATTAATAAATGAATTTAATACATAATTATGATTTACGATAACATATTAGAAACCATTGGCAATACACCGCTTATCAGGATAAACAGGTTAAACCCTTATAAGGGCATAACGATTTGCGCTAAAGTAGAAGGATTTAATCCCACTGGTAGCATAAAAGACAGGATTGCCCTTAAAATGATTGAACAAGCTGAGGCAGAAGGTTCCCTGGTAAAAGGAAAAACAATCATTGAACCTACCTCTGGAAATACAGGCATTGGTTTAGCTATGATTGGTGTGATGAAGGGTTATGATGTAGAGATTGTTATAAGTAAAGCAGTATCTGTAGAAAGAGTAAAAATGATTAAGGCGTTTGGCGCAAAGGTGATATTTACCGATGAAAAATTAGGTACTGATGGGGCTATACTTAAGGCAAAAGAATTAATAAAAGCATATCCAGAAAAATATTTCATGCCGGATCAGTTTTCGAACATTTATAACAAGATAGCACACTATAAAACCACTGGAGAAGAAATCTGGAAACAGACAAACGGGAAAATAACCCACTTTGTATCAGCCCTGGGAACCTCAGGGACTATTATGGGTGTTGGCAGTGCACTCAAAGAGAACAATCCTGCAATAAAAATTATTTGTGCTCATCCGGTTAAAGGTCATTATATCCAGGGGCTGAAAAACATGGATGAGGCTATCGTTCCTTCAATCTACAAGCCTTCTGAAATTGATGAAACAATTATGGTTGAAACTGAAAAGGCTTATGAAATGGCCAGGCGAATTATAAAAAAGGAAGGAATCTTTGTAGGTATGAGTAGTGGGGCAGCAATGTTTGCAGCACTGGAGATTGCAAAAAAAATCGATTCGGGGACTATTGTTGTAATCTTTCCAGATAGCGGAGATAAATATTTGAGCACCGGATTGTTCCAGGAGAATTAAAAAGTGGGAAAAAATATTACCATAAAGAACCTATTCGATATTATCCGAACACGTTCAGGCTCAAATCTGATGCAATTGATAACCTTAGCTTTGCCAGTCATTGCCACCTCATTTATGTCGATGGCATACAATTTTATCAACATGATTTTTGTGGGACGACTAGGTAGCGATGCAGTTACCGCTGTGGGCTCAGCCGGATTCTTCATGAATTTAAGTTGGGGGATATCTGCATTACTTACCGTTGGTACCGGAATTAAAGTATCTCATGCCATCGGAGAAAAAAACTCACTACTGGCAAGAAGCTATGTGCGAAGTGGAATTCAGGCAACTATCCTGGTTGCTTTGGTTTATTTAGTATTTTTAGCGGGTACCCGAAACTTTCTCATCAGTATCATAGGCCTAAACAATCCGCTTATAGAACATGCCGCTTCTCAGTATTTGCTTTTGATTGGGTTGAGCATCCCATTTTCCTTTCAAAATCTTTTCTACACAAGTGTTCTAATTGGGTATGGCGACAGCAAAACTCCATTCCGGATTAATACTATTGCATTTATAGTCAATATGGTATCAGATCCATTGCTGATTTTTGTTGCAGGTTTTGGCATAAATGGGGCAGCTTTTGGAACGATTCTGGCACAGGCATTAGCTGCCTTTCTTTTCTACAAAAAGATAAACAACATGGAAGAACTTCGCCCCGGTGGGGTTACATTCCGTAAAGCATTGCTTAAGCAAATTGTAACAATAGGGATTAGTCCTACAGTTCAAAGGGTTTCATTTACATTCATTGCCATTGGTATGGCCCGTATTATTACAAAATGGGGAGCTACAGCTATTGCAGTTCAAAAAGTAGGAATTCAGATTGAAGCCATCTCTTATATGACCACCGGAGGATTCATGTATGCTTTATCTTCAATTTCCGGAAAAGCATTCGGGGCTAAGGATTACGATAAACAATGGAAGACATTTTGTTCAGGAATGTTGTTGGCAGTAATTATAGGATTAATGACTTCTACAATGATGATTGTTTTCCCGGAGACTTTGTTTTCCATTTTCCTGAACGATCCCAAAAGCCTTGCATTGGGTAGGGAATACCTGGTTATATTAGGATTCTCCCAGCTTTTTATGTGCCTGGAACTCATGGCTACGGGAGCCTTTTTTGGATGGGGAAAAACGAATATTCCGGCCATTACAGGAATAACACTTACCCTGATTCGAATTCCTATGGCATTATTATTTATACAATTCTGGAGTAATTCCCTATCGTCGGTTTGGTGGAGCATCAGCATCAGCAGTATGGCCAAAGGCATTATCCTGGTATCGCTATACATTATTCTATTTAAAGCATTTGTCAAAAAGTATAAACTTGTTCAATCATGAAAGAAGTAAGTTGCTCCATTTGGCCAAAGGTGTGTGAAAAGAAAAGCCGCTTTAAACGGAATCCTGATATGAAACAGGATTTATTCCTTGCATTATCCAATCACATAAAGGGAGAAATTTGGCTCGAAGGTTTATTCGGAATAGAAAAAGAAAATATTCGGGTGGATCAATCCGGCAATTTGTCACTAACACCACACCCGAAAGTTTTCGGGAATAAATTAAAACATCCTTACATTACTACTGATTTCTCGGAAAGCCAGATAGAAATGAGGACTCCCCCTTTACCAGATATAAAGCAAATGATGGGTTTCCTCGAAACAATTCACGATATTATAAGCCTTGAACTGAAGGATGAATATTTGTGGCCACAAAGCATACCACCTGCTTTGCCCGATGATATTCAGATTCCCATTGCGCAATATGATGATGAAGGAAAGGAGGCACAGCATTACCGGGAGTTTCTGGCACAGAAGTACGGTCCCAAAAATCAATTGTTTTCGGGAATCCATTTCAACCTATCTTTCAGTGAGAAGTTGTTGGATATGCTCTACAAACAAAGCAATACTAATTTAAGCTTTGACGAATTTAAAGACGAGGCATACTTAAAGGTTACGCGCCAGTTGCTTCGATTAAGATGGTTGTATGTTTTGCTCTATGGAAGCAGTCCTGTTGTAGATTCCTCCATGGAACTGAGGTGTAAACTTGATCCTGAAAAAATTGACAAGCATGTTATCGGGTTATCTATTAGAAACAGTTGCTATGGTTATCAGAACCTTGGTGAATTGTATCCTGATTACAGCTCTGTTTCAAGCTTTAAGCAGAGTGTTGAGAAAATGATCCTGGAGGGGAAGTTAACCTCACCCAAAGAACTGTATTCATCAGTACGGCCAAAGTTTTTAAATAATCCTGATCACATTTCCTATATCGAAATCCGGTTTATTGATATAGATCCGTTGTCAAAAAGAGGGATTACAGAGGAAGCTTTGTTTCTTTTACATGCCCTGACATTGTATGGATTGCTTACTGAGGAACCAGATTCTTTTGATGCTATGGCTCAAGCAACAGCCAACAGGTATTATGGATATGTAGCACTTTACGGTTTAAATTCTTTTTCATTTATCCACAACGAATCTGCAAGATTCAAAAATATATGGCATCAAGCCAAGCAGCATTTATTATCTATAACGAGTTTATTTGAGAAAATATCAGTCCATCATGTTGCGTATTTAAATGCTCTTAAAGTAGCGGGGGGGTTACTTGAGAATCCCCGGCAACGTAAGGTATTTGATGTACTTAATGACGTTTTAAAAATGGGATATATCCCTTTCCATCTTGAGCAAGCTCGTACTTTTTTAAAGGAAAGCCAGGACAAGGACTATAAATTCTTTGGTTTGGAGGATATGGAGCTTTCAACACAATTATTACTTCGTGAAGCTGTTAAACGAGGGGTCTCGTTTGAAATCCTTGATAGAAAAGAGAATTTTGTGCGTTTAAAACAACAAAAGAATACTCAATATGTAAAACAGGCAACAAAAACATCGCTGGATAATTACGCAAGTATCCTTACCATGGAGAATAAGCAGGTCACCAAAAAAATCCTTGATGAAGCCGGAATTCGAACTCCCAAAGGATCGGAATATACCAATGCTGAGAAGGCCAAGGCAGACTTTGCTTATTTTAAAGGAAATCCGGTAGTGATAAAACCCAATCAAACCAATTTTGGGATTGGCATCACCATATTGAAAGAGAACTATGATGAATCTGTATTCAACAGGGCAGTTGATATAGCATTTGACAATGATAACACCATTCTGATTGAAGAATTTATCGCAGGCAAGGAGTTCCGGTTTTTTGTTATTGGAGACGAAGTTGTGGGTATTTTGCACCGGGTACCTGCAAATGTTACCGGTGATGGAAAATCTAATATCAGGGAATTGATCCAGATCAAAAATCAGGATCCTTTGCGTGGGAAAGGGTATCGGACTCCATTGGAAAAGATTCAAACAGGAGAAGCAGAAAGTATGTTTCTTGCCGGGCAACAAAAGGACTTTGATTACATTCCTACATCGGGCGAAACCATATATCTGAGGGAGAATTCAAATATAAGTACCGGTGGGGATAGTATAGACTTTACTGATGACATTCCGGATTCTTATAAACGGATTGCCGTTCAGGCTGCCAAAGCATTACAGGTTCAGATAACAGGATTGGACATGATTATTACGGATTATACGCAGGAAGCGGATATTAACAACTATGCCATTATTGAGTTAAATTTCAATCCGGCAATTCATATTCATTGCCATCCTTACAAAGGAAAAAACAGAAAGCTGAATGAAAAGTTAATGGATGTGCTGGGTTACTGATATTGACATCCGGAAATGAAAAAGTCTGCAAATTGCCATTCCTAAGTGCGAAGATGATAATGTGCAAGAAAGGAGTAGTGGTATTATAAAAAGTGCTTTGAGAGAAAAGCCCTGCCTGATCCACTTTTAAGATAACTTTCAAATTCGAAAGCTTTATATTTATCGGGAAATACTGTATAGCTTACAAGTGTTACCGGTAACCTGAATTTTGTTGCATTTACATAACCTGATTTGTGTCGGTTTAAGCGCTCGTTAATATCTTCAGTACATCCGGTATAAAGCTTTCCATCTGAACACTTTAGAATATAAACAAACCACATAACTGGATATTTTCAAAAAACGTTGTTGGGTTTTGCCCGACGAAGCCCGCCATCCTAAATATTTCCGGGCGAAGCCCGCCTTCGCTAAAGCTGCGGCGGGCGAAGTCGGGGTGGCGTGACTCGAACACGCGACCACCTGGTCCCAAACCAGGTACGCTACCAACTGCGCTACACCCCGATAATAAAATAAAGAACATTCAAACCAGGTACCCCGCCAGCGGCGGGGCTACACCCTGAAAACCGCAAAATGCGGTTTGCAAAAATAAATCTTTATATCAATAATTCAGCATGAGATGAAAAATAAATAAAAATTTCCAGGCAACAAAAAGAATATCAAGTGGATATTAATTAACGTGGTATCAGAACCGCAAGATCATTTCGGTATGTATTCCCGGTTCGGATTTAGCTACAATACTCCCCCTGTGCAGGTGCATGATCCTTCGGGCCAGACTTAATCCAATTCCCGACCCATTGGTTTTGGTGGTGAAGTGCGGCATGAAAACTTTTTCGATATGTTCAGACGGTATACCTTCACCGTTGTCAGTAACTGACAGGCAAACATGATGGTCTGCAGTTTGCCATGCGGTTAACGAGATTTCCGGATGACCGACCTTTTCGGTGGCCTCCATGGCATTGGTTAACAAATTAATCAGTGTTTGCTCAATGAGCTTTCTATCGATAATAAGCACCAGATCTTCAGGCTCCGTTCGGGTGGTGAACGTGATATGCTTTTGCTTAAAAATGGGATCAATGAGTAATGACACCTGGCTGAATAACTCGTTGCAACTGATTTTAGCAAACTCAGGATCCGGAATCTGCCTTAGCTTCTTTGTTGCCTGAATAAAATCAACCAGACCGGAACTGCGCGATTCAATGGTTTTTAGTCCGTTTGCTATGTCTTCATATAGTGTTCCGTTTTTATCCGGTGATAGACGGGCTTCATCAATCATATCGTATAAAGTGTGTGATAAGGTAGAAATAGGAATCACCGAATTACTGATCTCATGGGCTATAACACTGATCAGCTTTTGCCATGAATCGGTTTCCTTCACTTCCAGTTCGTACCGGATATCCTGAAATGAAACAATCCTGTACCGGGTATCTTCCATCATGAGCCATGAAGCTTGTACTGACAGGTTCAGCAATTCATTATCAATAATTACTTTAATCAGGACTTTTTGATCGGGTTTCAGCAGCTCAATCTTCGATGCTAATGTTTCATCGATTTGCCGGAAACTTTTCAATGAGGATAATGTTCGTTTATTAAACAGCCTGGTTGCCGCACGGTTGTACAAATTTACTCGGCCATCGTCTGTAAAACATACAATAGCAATGTTGATATGCTCCAAAAGTGCTTTCAGGTAGTGGTGATGCTGTTCTTTTTCCTTGCCTAATTGTAAGAAGGTTTCCTGAATTGTGGCCAGGATGGGTGATAGTTCCATATGACGTCTGGAAGTTTTTGCCAGGGTAAAAGCCGTAGTGAAATCACGCTGACTAATTGCTGTCAGAAAATGAAAAAGCTCTGATCTTGAACGTTCAACATAGCGTATTAACTCCAATATCTGAAAAACAAGAACAATTCCAAGCCAGCAGGCTAAAAGCCAGAACCATGTTTCCATGGTAATGTATACCATTAAAATGACAGTTATGGTAAGGCCTGTTATCCGAATAATGATACCGGGACGAAGGGTTCTGTTGAGGTTGTTCATGGTATGACAATTAATGCTTATCTGTCGGATTTTTTAAGCCTTCTGTATAATGTAGTCCTGCCCATACCAAGTTCTTTTGAAGCCCGGGTGAGGTTGCCTTTGCACTTTCTGATTGCTTCTTCAATGAGTTGTTTCTCGGCTTCATGCACATTAATAAGGGGCGCATTCACCATAAAAGAATTATGGGCGGCTGACTTCCCGGGCAAAAAGTCCTCCGGAAGAAGTTCTTCCCTGTCGCACATGATAACTGCACGTTCGGCAGCATGTTCAAGTTCTCTGACATTTCCGGGCCAGTGATAATTCTTCAGTATGTTCATGTTATCTTCCCTCATTACCAGGTGATTCTTCATGTATTTCTTCTTGTTTCGTTCCAAAAAGTAACCAAGCAATAACGGTAAGTCTTCCATTCGTTCACGCAGCGGAGGTATTTTAATTTCCACCGTATTGATCCGGTATAATAAGTCCTGCCTGAACTCATTCTCACGAATCATATCGTAAAGTGGCATATTGGTGGCGCTGATAAGCCGGATATCAACATCAACAGGCCTGTTTGCGCCAACTCTCACGATCTGCCTGTTTTGAAGTGCGGCAAGTAATTTCGGCTGAATGACCAGGGGAAGATTTCCAATCTCATCAAGAAACAAGGTGCCACCCGAAGCCAGTTCAAACCGGCCTGTCCTGTCTTCCCTGGCATCGGTATAAGCTCCCTTTACATGTCCAAATAATTCACTTTCAACAAGTGTTTGAGAAAGTGCAGCTATATCAACAGGGATAAAGGGTTGTGCTGAACGTGAAGAAAGCCGGTGTATCTCACGGGCTATTAACTCTTTGCCCGTGCCGTTCTCACCCAGGATAAGTACACTGGCATCCGTCCCGGCTACTTTTCTGACCGATTGCATGACTTCCAGCATAATTGGGGCGATGGTCAGGATGTTTCCCCTATTTTTTGCCAGATCTCGTTTTAGCGTTTCCTGCTGATCTTTAAGCCGGTTAAGTTCCCTGGTCGACAAACTGTGTTTGGCTGCTGCCTGGCAGGTTGCCAGCAGTTTCTCCTTTTCCCACGGTTTTTCTATAAAATCGAAGGCACCTTCTTTCATTGCTTTAACGGCAATGGGAATTTCACCCCAGGCAGTATGAATCACCACTTCGGTAGCCGGTGACCTTTCACGGATTTTGCGTAACAACCTTAATCCCTCGACACCGGAGGTTGTACCCGGTGTATAGTTCATATCCAGCAGTACAACATGACAGAATCCTTCTGCCAGATGTTGCTCCACCCTGTTGGGATCAGTAAGGGTAATTACTTCATCAAATCTGCTTCTTAAAATGAGCTGTGCAGTAAGCAGCACATCTTTATCATCATCGAGAATGATTATTTTCACCGGAATACGTATTATTGATGTACCAACTGAACGAATTTGCCATGGCTAAGGTAAGGGGTGTTTCATTATGAAACAACAAATTGTTTCATAATGAAACAATTTTACCAGATAAATGGTATATATAAAAAGATTTATATGCTTGTATATTAATTTGTTAAGACTGATGGCATAAATATTGGAAAAGTTACATCCAGATGCGAGGCTATTTAGCTTCGCACGGAATGATTAATTTACCAAATAGCAACTATAATGCTGAAGAACTACTTCGTTATCGCCTGGAGAAACCTGTTGAAGAACAAAATTTTCAGTCTGATCAATATTTTGGGTCTTGCTGTTGGAATTTCGGTATTCCTTGTCACCATGCTGTATGTATTTTTTGAGCGTAGTTTCGATACGCAATATAGCTATGCCGGCAGGATGTTCAGGGTAAGTATCGATGGGTATGAAGAAGGGAAGCTTATCTGGCAGGATGCAGAATCGTATTATGCATCAGGTCCGGATATTAAAAATAAATACCCCGAAGTTGCCGGCTATGCCAGGATTTTTCAGTATTACCCCGGTTATGTTAAAATAGGCAACCTAAAGTTTGAGCCCGACAGAATATTCCTGGCTGAGCCTTCATTTCTGAAGTACTTCGAAGTACAGATTATCGAAGGCGATACGGCTAATCTGTTGGTTGAACCCAACACCGTCATTCTTTCCAGGTCAACTGCTGATAAATACTTCGGAACAACGAGCGTGGAAGGGAAAACCCTCCTTGTTGATGACCGGTTGTATACCATTACCGGGATATTTGCCGATTGCCCTGCAAACAGTCATATTCATTATGACATGCTTATATCGCTCGAAACAGGCTTATCGTTGCGGAAAGATGTATTCAGCAATAAGTATTCCAACAATAGTCTGCAAACGTACTTGGTACTTCAGGCATCAAAAGACTTTGATGATGTTATCCAAAAGATATACAACGACACTACCATAATACCCTGGAACAATGAGCATCACTTGTTACAACCTATTAGTGATATTCATCTGCATTCGCATAAGCCTTATGAAGCTGAGACAAATGGCAGTGCCCGTGTAGTCAACTTCCTGTTTATTATTGGATTCATTTCGGCCATCATTGCCTGGCTGAATTACATCAACCTTACAACTGCCAGGGCACTTGAACGGGCAAGAGAGGTGGGCATCCGTAAGATATCGGGTTCAACTACCGGCAAGCTGGTCACCCAGTTTGTCATAGAGTCGCTAATGGTAAATCTGTTAGCCATACTGGTTGCCGTTACGTTTTTGCAGTTATGTGTTCCGTTTTTAAGCAAACTACTGCAAAACAGGTGGGTTTTTACATTTCAGAATCTGATCGCTGTTTTGCCCTTTATTTTAACGGTACTGGCAGTAGGGATGATACTTTCAGGCTTATATCCGGCATTTGTGCTTTCACACATTAAGCCTGCAGAAGTGATTAAACACGTTCAGAAAACCAGTCAGGGCCGGTTGCTAAGGATGGCGTTGACGGTATTTCAGTTCACAGCAGCCACCGTTTTGATAGCGGCAACCCTGGTGAT
>CAYVBH010000026.1:0-21761 GCA_964449015.1 uncultured Bacteroidales bacterium | reverse complement strand
TGTTTATTTTTTTGTTGTTAACAAATAACGAGATATTAACAAAATATGGTGAAGAAAATGGGAGTTCCTATTTCGGAGATGGATGAGCTGACCTTGAAAGGTAATACTTGCAACAGTGCGTTAGTCCGCAATCCGAACATTTTGGTTTTCTTGCCAGGCAAACATAGCGACCATGAAGTATAAGCCAGTGATGCGCTTTAATAAGCAGGTGGCCGGGAAAATGGCTGACTAACTGTTTTTCTGTTGATTCGGGTGTTTTGGAGCTGTTGGTAAGTCCGAGTCTTGCCGCAACCCTGAATACATGAGTGTCGACCGGCATCGCAGGTTTTCCGAATGCCACTATACGGATTACATTGGCGGTTTTCCGTCCCACTCCCGGAAGCTGAATCAGGTCGTCAAACGATTCCGGAACCTTTCCGTGGTAATCCTTGATTAGTTTTTCTGCCATGGATTGCAGGTGTTTTGCCTTATTGTTCGGATAGGAACATGACCTGATCAGTTGAAATATTTCTGCAGGATCAGCTTGTGCCATTGATGCAGCATCTGGAAACCGCTTCATTAATGCCGGTGTGATCATGTTCACCCGTTTATCGGTACATTGCGCCGACAGGATAACAGAAACAAGAAGACTGAAAGGATCTTCATACACCAGTTCAGTTTCTGCAACCGGCATGTGCTCCTCAAAATATGCGATAACCTTTTGGTAACGTTCTTTTATATTCATGAGTATGGCAAAAATTAGCATTCCAAATTAACAAAATAAAATTTGCGTATATCATGACTGCTGAAAATGTTTTTCAGGGAAGCTTTTGGCGCTAGTTACTAATGAAATTAATACACCTTAACTACTACTATACCCCATTCCTGCACCCCGTCGGGGAACGATCTTCCAATTACGTTCGGCAAAACTGCATAGTTTTTTTGTATAAAAAACATTCCGGAGGCTCCCCAACGGGGTTTTCCATCGCACTGCCACTGCCACTGCTACTGCTACTACTGTTGATACTGCTGTTGCCCCTGCTCCTGCCGCTTCCCCTGTCTTGGTTCTTGGTTCTTGATTCTTGGTTCTTGATTCTATTTCACCCCCCGCCCTGATAAAAATCAGAAATTTCTTTTTTTTTCAAAATCATATTTCTACATTTGCATCGAAACGAATTTATCATGCATATTCAGTCAAACAGCGGCTTCTTCTTTTTTTACTTTTATTTCTGGGAAACCTGAAGGGGCTTGCTTTGTTTGTTAACAATGATAAAATATCAAGGAGCCCCGTAGAAACGGGGCTTTTTTTTTGCCAAAATGTTCACCCTAAACTGTTTAAAAATGAATAATGAAAATCCGAAACCAAAACGAATTGCCATCCAGGGCGGATACGGGGCTTTTCACGATATAGCCGCACATGGCTTTTTTGAAAATGAAAATATCGAGATTGTGCCCCGGAATACGTTCAAAGACCTATTTAAAGCACTGAAACAGGGAAAGGTAGATTTTGGCATTACGGCCATCGAAAACTCAATTGCCGGTAGCATCCTGCCCAATTACAATCTGCTGCTCGAATCAAATCTGGAGATAGTGGGCGAGGTTTACCTTCGCATCAAACAGAATCTTGTTGCCTTACCCGGCCAGACCATTAAGGACATCAGGGAAGTATATTCCCATCCCATGGCCATTCTGCAGTGTCAGCATTTCTTTGACGATTATCCTTCGATCAGACTCATAGATTCTATTGACACGGCTCTGAGTGCCAAGGAAATTGCAGACAAAAAAATAAAAAATGCAGCAGCCATTGCTTCAGCTGGTGCTGCCGAAAAATACAAACTCGAAATCATTGCAGAAGGCATTGAAACACACAAAAAGAATTACACTCGCTTTTTAATACTTAAAGGTAAGAACGGCCAGCATACTGATGTCACCTCAATCAACAAGGCGTCGCTCACCTTTGCTTTGGCACATAAGATAGGCGGACTTTCAAAGGTTCTTTCCATACTGTCGTTTTACGACATCAACCTGGCCAAGGTACAGTCGATGCCCATTATTGGCAAGGACTGGGAATACCAGTTCTTTGTTGATGTGGAAATCGACAGCTACAGGCATTATTTCCAGGCGATCGAAGCCATCACACCATTTACCAGTGGTTTGCAAATTCTGGGAGAATACATGAAAGGAAAAATTATAACTGAATAAATATGAAAGTATCATTAAAACTCGATAAGTTCGAATTCAAAGGCGTTCCTGTTGAAAGACCTTTAATAATGGCCGGACCCTGCAGTGCAGAAACCGAGGAACAGGTAATGGAAACAGCACGTCTGATCAAAAGTCACGGTGTGCAAATCTTTAGGGCCGGAATCTGGAAGCCCCGTACCAGGCCAAGTCCCTTTGAAGGAGTTGGGAAAGAGGGCCTGCCCTGGCTGAAACGCGTTAAGGAAGAACTGGGCATGTACACTGCCACTGAAGTTGCCAACGTGAAACATGTTTATGATGCCCTTAAAGCCGGAATAGACATCATCTGGATCGGCGCCCGCACTACAGCAAATCCTTTTGCCGTGCAGGAAATTGCCGATGCACTTAAAGGGGTTGATGTTCCGGTTATGGTTAAAAATCCAATCAGCCCCGACCTGGAACTTTGGATTGGGGCATTCGAGCGGCTGAACAGTGCCGGAATTACCAAACTCGCCGCCATTCACAGGGGATTCTCAATATACAACAAAACCCTTTACAGGAATAACCCGCAATGGGAAATCCCTATTGAACTGAAACGTCTGATTCCGGATCTTCCGGTCATAACGGATCCCAGTCACATATGCGGAAGCCGTGACCTGCTTTATGAAATATCCCAGAAGGCAATGGACCTTGACTTCTACGGACTCATCATTGAAACCCACTGCGATCCTGATAAGGCATGGAGCGATGCACAGCAGCAACTCACACCTGAGAATCTCGACAAACTCCTTCGACGGCTGGTACTCAGAAAAGCAGAAGTCAAAAACAATGTAATTCTTTCCACATTGGAAGAATACCGTCATGAGATTGACAAATATGACGACAAGCTCATGGACATTTTCGAACACCGTATGGCAATCTCCCGGAAAATTGGTGAATACAAGAAGAAGAACAACATCACCATACTCCAGACCAGCCGATGGGATGAAATATTGAGAACCAAAATAGAGCAGGCAGCCAAAAAAGACCTCAGTGAAGAATTCATCATCAAAATCTTCAGGGCTATTCACGAGGAATCCATCAATCACCAGACGAAAGTGATGAATGAGTAGCAGAGATCCAAGATCCAAGATCTAAGACTGTATGACTCGACTGCATGATTCCTATATAACAAACAACGCATAATATGCAAACCATTACTATACACGCCGACTCCCGTGATTCCCGTATTCTGATCGGGGAAAGCATCGGTAATCTACATCAATGCTTGCCTCAGGACAAAACCATCATCATCACGGATGAAAATATCCTGAAAATTTATGGAAGCATTTTTCCCCCTGCACCGGTAATCACAATTGGAACGGGAGAGCAGAACAAAACCCTGGAAACACTAAACTTCATATTTGACAAGATGGTTATGTATGAAGCTGACCGGTCAACTTTTATTTTGGCTATCGGAGGTGGAATTGTATGCGATGTGGCTGGGTTTGCCGCATCCATTTACATGCGGGGACTGCGATATGGCTTTGTCTCCACTTCACTTCTTTCACAAGTGGATGCCAGTGTAGGTGGGAAAAACGGTGTTAATTTCCGGAAATATAAGAATATCCTGGGGGTATTCAATCAACCGGAATTTGTTATCATTGATACCTCTATGCTGAAAACCCTGGATGAAAGAGAGTATATATCCGGATTTGCTGAAATTATCAAGGCAGCTGCCATAAGAGATGAAGTACTTTTCAGTTATTTGGAAAACAATTATGAGGCAGCATTGAAAAAAGAGGCAGCTGTGCTGGAAAAAATAATCTATGATTCCGTTCTGATCAAATCACGTGTTGTTGAAAATGATGAAAAAGAAAAAGGAGAACGCAGAATTCTGAATTTTGGTCATACATTTGCACACGCCATTGAGCACAAAACCGGAATGTTGCACGGTGAAGCAGTAAGCATTGGAATGGCTCTTGCCTCTGATCTCTCAGTTAAGATGGGGCATCTCAATAAAACTGATCAGGAGAGACTCCTGGGATTGCTTCACAATATGCAATTGCCCGTAAATATGAATAATCATGATGCGAAATCGCTGGTTGATGCCATGAAGATGGATAAAAAAAGGGAGGGAGAAAACCTGCATATGGTTTTTCTCGACCGGATCGGCCATGCAATAATTGAAACTATTTCATTTAACCAATTAGAAAAGATATTAAAATGATTTGTGCCAGTATAGCTGAAAAAGATTTGGAAGTTTGCCTGAAGGCCATCGAAAAAGTAGAAATGGCTGAGATCAGGATTGATCTTACCGAGTTTAGCGACGATGAAATCCGTAAGGTCTTTTCGCAGCGAAGAAAGCTTATCGCGACATGCCGTTCCGGCAAAATAAAAGACAATGACCGTGCCCTCATGCTGAAAGTTGCCATAGATTCAGGCGCTACATACGTGGATATTGAATACGAGGCTCCTGATACTTATAAGAATGACCTGATTGATTATGCTCACAGTCACCAGTGCGATGTGATCATTTCCTACCATAACTACGAGAAAACACCTGACCTGGAAGAGCTTGAACAGATTGTACAGCAGTGTTATGCGCGGGGTGCTGATCTGGCCAAGATCGCCACTCATGTGAATGTAAACCGCGATAATTCGAAGATTCTTTCGCTTTATAAGGCTCCCGGACGCCTGGTTGCTATCGGTATGGGCGACCTGGGCAGAATCAGCCGCATAGTTGCTCCTTTCCTCGGAGCTGAGTTTACTTATGCCTCCCTCAATGAAGCCGGTGCAACCGCCCCGGGGCAAATCAGCTATGAGAAACTCAGCCAGTTTATTATGGAAATTCAGCAAATCTAGCATCTATGAACACTTTTGGAAAGCTATTCAGAATCAGCATATTTGGCGAATCGCACGGTACAAGCGTGGGCATAACCATTGATGGTTGTCCCGCCGGACTCCCGCTCAACCTCGCTGATTTCACCGCTGATTTTAACCGCCGGCGCAGTGGCAATAAAGGAACAACAACCCGTCAGGAAGCTGATGTTCCTCAAATTATTTCTGGTTTGTTCAACGACCGTACCACAGGTGCTCCAATATGCATTGTGTTTGAAAATACCAACACAAGGTCAAGGGATTATGCCAGCCTGCGTGAAACCCCACGTCCGGGACACGCTGATTTTGTTGCCATGAAAAAGTACGGAGGATGTGAGGACTATAGAGGGGGTGGTCACTTTTCGGGACGGCTTACTTTGGGAATCGTTGCTGCAGGTGTCATTGCCAGGAAATTAATAGCCCCGGTAACTATTTCAACTGAAATTCTGGAAATAGGTGGAATGAAAGACCTGGAAAAGGCCATCAACCTGGCAGTAGAAAAGCAAGATTCCATTGGTGGCATTATTGAATGTCGCGCTGCCGGAATGCCTGTGGGAATCGGTGAACCATTCTTCGATTCTGTGGAAGCCCTACTCGGCCATATGATCTTTTCCATTCCTGCCATCAAAGGACTTGAATTCGGAGCTGGTTTTGCTGCAGCCAAAATGTGGGGAAGCGATCACAACGATAAATTGATATCTACCGATGGACGCACTGCGACCAACAATGCCGGTGGCATCAACGGAGGCATCAGCAATGGCAATGATCTTGTATTCAGGGTGGTTGTGAAACCCACATCAAGTACCCACCAGAAACAAAGAACCATAAATATCAAAACAGGTGAAATGCAGGACCTGGAAATTGAAGGCCGGCACGATACCTGCATTGCTTTGAGAATACCTGTGGTTATTGAAGCTGCAACGGCCATTGTGCTGGCCGACCTGATGATGCAGGAGCAGCGGATCGGAAGGGTATTAAACAAATAATGTAGTAGTAACTATCCCCCTTTGGAGGGGGCAGGGGGAGGAGATTTCGGAACATCCACCCTCTACCACGCCAGTGTGGGACATTGCGACCAAAGAGATATTGCATTTTTTACAAATTTTTATCTATGAAAATACTTGTTCTTGGTGCCGGCAAAATGGGATCATGGCTGATTGAATCATTATGTCTCGATTATGAAGTGGCGGCGTATGACAGCGACCTCGCGCGCCTGAAATATTTCTTCAATACGGTCAAGCTGGTTTCATACGAAGAAATCAGGGAATTTGATCCCGATATGGTAATCAACGCGGTAAGCCTTGAAATTACCGTACCGGTTTTCAGGGAAGTACTTCCTTATCTGAGGAAAGACTGCATACTCGCTGATATTACTTCTGTTAAGAACGGTTTGCAGAAGTTCTATCCCGAATCGGGTCGAAGATTCGTTTCAACGCATCCCATGTTCGGGCCCACGTTTGCAAACCTCAAGGACCTGTCGGGCCAAAGCGCCATCATCATAAGCGAATCAGACGACGAAGGGAAGGCTTTTTTCAGAAACTTCTTCGAATCATTTAATCTGAAGATTTTCGAGTATTCTTTTGTAGAACACGACCAGACCATTGCCTATTCCTTGTCAATACCCTTCGCCTCTACCCTGGTTTTTGCGGCCTGTATGAAAAAACAGGAAGCTCCGGGAACTACTTTCCGGAAACATCTCGACATCGCCAAAGGCCTGTTTTCAGAAGATGACTTCCTGCTTTCAGAAATCCTTTTCAGTCCGTTTACTTTGGAGCAACTTGAATTAATCAGTGAAAAGATGGAATATCTGAGAGAAATCATCAAAGAAAAGGACACTGAGAAAATGAGGACATTTTTGAACAGTCTGAGAAAGAACATCCGGTAACCTTTGCTATGTGCCCCTGCCCTGTTCCAGATATCTGCACAGATCAAACAGTATGTTATTGTCCGCAATTATCAAGAATGTATCTTAAGGCTTCCGCATTTCCCATTTTACCGGATCTTTCCAAATCAGAACAACCATTTGCCCGGTCACCTGATTTGATTTTTGCCAGTCCCATCAACAACCAGGTTTCCGCATCCTGTGGGTTCAGGTCAAGCGACATGGCCAAATCCTTGATGGCATACTGATAAGTGGAAGTTTTCAGATAGGTCTTTCCTCTGGCCTTGAAAAATAAGCTGTTATCGGGATCTTCTTTCAAAACCTGGTTAAAAAGCCTGAGAGCATTGATATAATCACCTGCCTCATAGTGATACTCTCCACACCGGTAAATTGATTGGATATCATCCTCAAAGTACTTAAGATAAAAAGAGATATCCCTAATTGCTGACTGCCATTCCTTTTGGCCGGCATAAGCAGATGCACGGCTTTTATAGAGCCGAAAATCACCGGGATCATTTTTCAAGGCCCTTGTGAAATCATTGATGGCATCCCTGAATCTTCCTGCCTTCAGATAAGCTGTAGCACGTATGGCATATGCCTCTGTTATCTCTTTGTGGTTACTGATAACTGAAGTGAAATCGGAAATAGCAGCAGTATACATACCCTGCTCAAGAAATACCTTACCTCGTGCAAAAATCAGATCTGCATTGGCCACATACTTGCTTAACCCGTCATCCAGGACAGCAACTGCTTGGTCATACTGCTCTTTTGCCGTGTAATAACGTGCTTCCGCAACAGTTCTTTCTACATCATCATACCAGTTGTTCTGCCAAAGCGCATGCCATTCAGCAGTTTCCTGAAGATTATCGAAATACTGATCTTTACGAATGCTGTCTTCAGGCAGCCTGAAAGGTGATTCCAGGTGATTCTTCAATGAACGTATGGCATTACCCTGATCGCCTTCCAGGGTATAGGCCTTTGCAAGCCACAGATCAGCGCTGCCCGGGTAGATCACATTGGCTTCATTGAAATCTGCAAGGGCGCGCTCGGGTTCATTGATTTTAAGTAATGAAGCTCCCCTCTTGATAAAAAGTATATGATCGGCATTATTCCTTTCAATAGCCATTGAGAAGCTTTCAACAGCAGCTCCATAATCACCCTTAATGTAATTGGCACAGCCGGCAAGATATTGTTCATCCGAAGTTTGCGACAAAACCGGCAGGGTAAACAACATCAACACCAGCAGAACCGGCATCGAAATATTGCTATTTGGTAAGCTCTTCAGCATGTCCTTCCGCATATAAATGAATAAATCCGACAAGTGTACGTATTTCAATGCCACTGATCCTGGGTTCATAAACATCACAGATGTAATAATAAACACCCGACGGCACTTTGGAATCCGTGTCGCGGTATTTGCCGTTCCAGTTGATATCTGGATCTGTGGTCTCCTTAACCAACTGCCCATAGCGGTTGAAAATTTTCATATCCACTTTTTTGACCAGGTTGTTCACATTGCTGGCAACAAACAGGTCATTGATGTTATCGCCGTTGGGTGTAAAAACATTGGGAAGCTCGTAAAATCCGCAATTGTCAACACAATAATAGGCTGAACGCGGGCTCTTGTTCCCGGCAGAGTCAACGGCAGCAACCGAATAGCAGCCGGCCATGGACATACCATCACTAAGGCTGTGGTAATAAGCAGTATCCATCGGTGAATCAACAAAATCAATTGAATCCATTATTTCGCCAACGACCGTTGAATAATAAACAATATAACCCAACACATCGTCAGCACAAGTATGGTTGGGGTTTGTCCATCTCAATAAATTGGTTGCACTGTCACATTTTGATTCAACAGTAAGCAAGGGTGCACAGGGCGGAGTCAGATCGGCAGGTGTGCCGAAATTTTCATGCGATAAGTTGCTGTTATTGTAAATAAACCCGTTAACTGGTCTCCATCCGATACTTCTGACCTGGTAAAAATAGGTTTCACCGTTCTGCAATCCGGAATCAACAAACCGGTAATTGTCCACAGTTGTTAACGAATCGTAGGGTAGTGAACCATGTCTTCTGAAAATTACATATTGTTCATTTACCCATGGCGCTTTTTTGCGGATCTCAAGTGTAAGCTGGTTATCGTCCGGCGTAATATCAATATAAAGTGACGAAGCAATCTCGCTTTCTCCCGGCATCATTTCAAACCTGTTGCCGGGCGTATTATTGAACATTTTTACTGTATAATAGTAAGGAAAATACACTGTATTCAGCGGTGAATCCAAATAAGTTGTATCGCTGAGATCGGCGGTTTGAACCGAATCAATTAAAACAAAGCTACCGGGATCGGGAGTGGCAGATCGGAAAATTTTAAATACATAAGGTCCGGGGGCAGAAACCGCATCAAAATTGCGAGGTTTTGCCCAGGAGATGAAGATTTCACCGTTTGTTTCATCTATTTGAGTGACACTAACGTTAAGCAATGAAGGAAATCCGGGAACCAGGGTGTTGCAAACCTCTTCTGAAGAATAACTTTCATTTCCGTCATCATAGTAGGCTGTTATGCGGTAACAGTACTCGATTCCCTGCACCAGGCCCTCCCCGTTATTGTCGTCTGTAAAGATCAAATTTTCTTTACCCTTCACCATAGCTATTTTGGTGTAGCCCGTATATTCAGGGACACCACTTTCACAACTATCCGGATCATAATCATAATTACCTTCACGACGATAAATGTAGTATCCTGCAACCTGTCCGCAGTTGCTTTGGTTCCACGTCAGGGTGATGTCAGTGTTGGTGGCTGAAGATCCAACAATTTCAGGAGCAGGAGCTATTACCTTAATGTTGAAATTGTCAATATCAATCAGGCTTATATCTTCATTTTTATCTTCACTTTTCAGTGTCACCTGCCAGGGTTGCTTTCTGACATGGTCACAGGAAGTCTGCCACCGGAATGTGGAAGTAGAAAAACCAAGACCCTTTGCCACATTGGTGAATGTTGCCTTCGTGCCGGGGGCCACAAATGGTCCGCCAACCATGGTTTGCTTAACTGAATCATTGTCTGCATCCAAAGTGGTAACCTGGAACTCAACCACATCACCGGCTTTAACGCAGTAGTCACTTAATGGTGGATTTACCGGGGGATTGTTGTCGGTATTATACACATCAATTTGGATATCCCGTGTGATGTTGCCAATCTTCACGCCGTATCTCCATTCCTCTATATTAATGGCTACATTGTAAACACCGGTATCAACGGGTGTGTACCAGATCAGGTCGCCGCTTACCTGATCCACATAAATGGTGTCGCTGGCATCAGGCAATGTATAATCGGCAATCGGTTTACCATCCTGCCCGGTGCAAACTGCCATTTTATAAGAAAGGCTGTCTCCGTCAGGATCATAGGCAGCAGGATTGTGAATGAACATATGTCCCCGTGCCGCTTTATCAATTGGGTAATTGAGCAACACCGGTGTGCTGTTCTTTCCAATTTCGGGACTGATGACCAAGACTGTTTTAATGGAAAAGATCACATCAACTGAGTTCGGGATATTCTTAATTCCGAAATTACGATTAGGATCCTGCATGAGGACCTGGTAAATACCGGGTCCCGGGAATGTGTGTGTAGTGGTATACTGGTTGCGGTAGTAATAATTCGGCAATACTATCCTTCCCTGAGAACCAGCGTTCAACTGCACAACAGACTGTGTATTGTCACCCCACTCCACATTCAGTTCACTCCGGTTGGCAGCGCTTAGTGTATATGTAAATGTAGTAACGGTCACTTCATACGTATAACCTGAAACCAGTCTGAAAGTGATTTCACCTGCACGGTTATGTGTTGCATAAGTAAAAGCCGGCAGGGCCAAAAGATAAAGAAATATGAAGGTATATTTTTTCATTCATGCAAAGTTATAACAAATCCGATCCCGTTTATATTCCCGGCATCTTTAAAGTTTTCCGATCTCATACACAGTATGCTGATTAGTTATATTGAAAGTAAATCCTTTTTCTTCCTTTCCACAGATGATAATAACGAGATTCGTTTGATCATCATACAGATCCAACAAAAGCTGATTCTGAACCGACAGTGATTTTAAACCGTTATCCGGCAATTTGCCCTTCAGATAAAGCCAGAGTGATTCATCGTCCTGATCCTTGCGCAGGTATTCCAGGTGTATGGTATCGGTTCCGGAAGCAAGAACGAACCTGTAATTCAGGTAGGTTTTAATCAGATCCAGTTCCTGCGCACTGAACTCCTTATTCATAGCGGGTTCAATCTGTTTCTCAAACAAGTGATAGAAAAGCAGGGTAAAATCGCTTGTATAGAATTTATGCGATAAACAAATACTGTCGTTTCCCCGGTTGATTTCAATGCTGGTATAGGTAATGTGTAGCGGATGCAGAATAGACAACCCGGTAATTATTAAAGAGAGTATGAATGACATATTACAACCGGCTATAATGAAAGACAATAATACAAAAAATATGCCTAAACATATCCACCCGCATCCATATTCAGAAATGTCTGCAAGCTTTTTATAACTGTTCAAAGTCATCGTGTTCTGCCAGGATACTTAAACCCTGTTAGAATCACTTTAACCAATTATAATCTCACTACAGCCAACTTTTCTTAAATGAATATATTTATTTGTAATATATTTGAAAGTTGCACACAAGAAATAATGAACCTGAACTCATATTTATGAAAGTACTTGTTACCGGTACCGCTGGATTTATAGGTTTTCATCTCACGAACAGATTACTCAAAGAAGGACATGAAGTTATTGGTTTAGACTGTATCAATAATTATTACGATGTAAACTTAAAATATGCCAGGCTGGCGCAGGCGGGTATATCTAGAGAAAGTATCGGATACAACAGGTTGGTAATGAGCAACACAAATCCACATTACCGGTTTATCCAGATGAAACTGGAAGATAGGGACAATCTCCATGTTCTTTTCCAAAATGAAAAATTTGAGGGAGTATGCAACCTTGCTGCCCAGGCGGGTGTTCGTTACAGTCTGACCAACCCACATGCATACATCGACAGCAATATTATTGGCTTCATTAACATACTGGAGGCATGCAGACACAACAATATCAGACATCTGGTTTATGCAAGCAGTTCCAGCGTATACGGGCTCAATGAAAGCATTCCTTTTTCTGAGAAGGATAATGTGGATCATCCGATTAGTCTTTATGCAGCCTCCAAGAAAAGCAACGAATTGATGGCACATACCTACAGTCATTTGTTTGGGTTGCCTACAACTGGCCTGCGGTTCTTCACAGTTTACGGCCCATGGGGACGTCCCGATATGGCACTATTCATATTTACCAAGGCGATCATGGAAGGCAAGCCCATTCAGGTGTTCAATAATGGTGAAATGGAGCGGGATTTCACATACATCGATGATATTGTGGAGGGGATTTTCAGGATACTGACAGGCGAACCACCAAAAGGAAATCCGGAATGGAGTGGTATGAAGCCGGATCCTTCCTCCTCGCCTGCTCCTTATAAGATTTACAATATAGGCAACAGCAAGCCGGTGAAGCTGATGGATTTTGTTCATGCCATTGAAGAAAATACAGGCAAAAAAGCCATCATTGAATTCATGCCCATGCAGGCGGGGGATGTGCAGAGGACATGGGCAGACGTCAAGGGTTTGAGTAGCAATTTTCATTATAAACCTGACTATTCTATCGAAAATGGAATAAATCAATTTGTTACCTGGTATAAGCAACTTTATAAAGATGTTAACTAATTCTCAAAATTTTAATTGAATGATGGGAATACATACCAGATGGTCTTAAACAAAAATCTTATCTTGAATGAGTGTTTATGTCAAGAATCACAAACCTGATTCATGATATTATAAATACAAAATATGGAAGGCCATTTGCAAATTGAACACCAAATTCTTGATTTTATCGCTAATTATTCACATGCTGATTTAAGAAGTAACTCAGCAAACGTTACTTTTTCAGGAAGGTATATTTGACTCAATGGTTTTTTTTCTGCTCATCAACTATCTTGAAGAGAGATTTAGTATTAAAGCCAATGATCATGATTAAACTGAGGAAAACTTCGAATCAATAGCAGCCATTAAGGGTTTTATTCAAAGAAAGCAGTCTCTTGCTCTTTAACCAAATGACCTAGCTTTAAGATTTGACTTTAAGGTGTATCACTTATGGATGAGCTTATACTCAATAACATTATTCATAAAGAATCTGAAATGCACAACCTTCAACCTGATTATCCGAATCAACTAGCCGAAATTATGTTCACCTCAGGCTTAACCGGAGAGCCCAAAGGGGTCATGATCAGCCATCAGAATCTGATTGTTAATACAAGCTCGATTATCAAGTACCTAAGGCTTTCAGAAAAGGATACAATGCCGGTTGTCCTCCCATTCCAATATTGTTATGGTTTTTGATTGTCATATCGAAGCTGTATTTGATAAAATCCTGGGAGAAACAATGAAAGCCACTGTTACAATAAGAGAGGGATATGAATCATTAACTATGGAAACAATTAAGACTTGGTGTGCTTCGAAACTATCAACATATAAAATACCTCAGATCATTGAGATTAAGACAAGGTCTCCATTTCATCAACAGGTAAGATGATTAAAAAGTAGGAATTCTGCACTTTGTAATTTGTTGCATATTTGGCAATACAAGAATAGAAAAATTCATTTCGCTCCAGGATGAGATGGCACGTTAGCAATATTCCGTAATCTCGACATAGTAATCATTATAGCTTATATTTGAAATCACGCATTTCAATATGTGGAGTTTGGCAAACGCCACTAATTTTAGATAATTAGACATTGGATTAGTGAATTTATAATGGCGTTGTTCGTTATAAGTATTTTAAGTTATCAAAATATTAACTACTTTTAATTTTCGCAGTATAATAATTCCAAAAAGGTGACTATGGATCTGAACAGGGGTAAAGAGAAATTCTCGGGATATTTGACACTGTCGGTATTGCTGGCAGTTATTCTATTCATATTTGCTGTTTTTGTAGGACTTTTCAAAAGTGAAGAGGCTGATTTCTCATTTTCAGGCATTGGCATACTCTTTCAAACCAACCCTGTTTTCTGGATACTGGTGGTTTTTATTGTGGCTTTGCCCTTAATTGTTTACCTGATCTCCCTCGGCTACAGCACACTATTAAGAGAGAAGCAACAAATTATTGATCTTGAGCAAAACAGGATCAGACAGGTGGATGAATTTGCCCGACAACTTTCTCAGGATAACCTGGAAGTTGACTTTAAACTTACCGGGGAAAACGATTCTCTGGGAAAATCACTTCTGCACCTTAGGGATACATTGAAACAGGACTTTAATAACAACCTAAAGATTCGCAAGGAAGAAGAACAACGCAATTGGCTAACGGAAGGCTCTGCTCATTTCAGCGAAGTACTCCGAAACAATATGAATGACTTGGAACAATTGTCATTCCATGTGATTAAAGATCTCACAAAATACGTGAACGCCGTGCAGGGCGGTTTTTATCTCTTGGATGACAGCGATCCGTATAACCGTTTTTTCAAGCTTACCGCATTTTTTGCCTATGATCGGCGCAAGTTCGCTGATCAAAAGGTCAAGTGGGGAGACGGATTGATTGGCACATGTGCCATGGAAAAGAAAACCATACACCTCAAACATGTTCCTGAAACTTATATTACTGTAACCTCAGGACTTGGTGAGGCAACTCCGGATAATCTCCTGGTAGTTCCCATTCCTTACGAAGACCAGATTTTTGGGGTGATGGAATTCGCGTCATTAGGGAAGTTTGAACAGAACCACATCAGTCTCATTGAAAATACTGCCCAAAGTGTGGCCTCTACCATATCTACCGTGAAAACAAACATGCAAACGGCACAGCTTCTTGAAGAGTCTAAAGCCCAGACTCAGGCATTGACCTCGCATGAAGAGGAAATGAGGCAGAATATGGAAGAATTACAGGCTACCCAGGAAGAAGCCCTGCGGCAATCTCAACGATTAATGCTCCTGGAGAACACCCTGAAACAAAACCTGATCCTGGCTGAATTTGATGAAGATTGCAGGCTTTTAAATGCCAACAGCCTTTTTTACAAGAAGTTTGAGTACAGCAGTGACCTTAAAATAGAAGGAAAGCATATCAACGAGCTGGTCAGTGAAGAAAATCGCGGCTGGTTGCAGGAAATTATCAGCAAGCTGATCTCGGAAGACAAATCGTACAAAGGTTACATAAAACATGTCACTCGCACCGGCAAAGAGTTGTGGACCATGGCTTCGCTGAGCATTACCAGGTACGAAGACAAGTCAGTCGATAAGATCATGTTTCTGGGCATTGACATGTCGGATGAAAGAGATCAGCTGCTCAAGCAGGAAGCAGTTATGGAATCGGTTGCCAACCTGGGAATCAAGCTTGAACTTGACATCAATGGAAATATTCTTAGCGCCAACAAATACTTTGTTGAACTCTTCAAATTGTCGCAAAAAGAGATCACCTCCCTGGTTATGCTGGACATCATCAATCCTACCGAGCATGAAGGATTTAATAAAAGGTGGGAATCTATAATCAGCGGCAACAATTACTCCGGAATACTCAGAGGAGTAACCACTGATGGCCAGGATGTATGGATCAACGGATCTTTCAGTGTAACGCAAAATGTAGCCCATGAAATCGACCGTATTATATTCGTGGCTATTGACATCACCCATGAAAGGAAACTGGAATCTGAACTTGCATCTGCTTTGGAGACTATCAAAAAGCAGGAAAAAATGATCCGGGATTCCGAGAAAGAAATGGTAAGCAAACTCCGAGAGTCGCGGGCAGAACTTCTCAGCCAGTACAAAGAGGTTGAGAGAATTAAAAACCTGAATGAAAAGATATTGGATGACTTTTCAGATGCCATTGTAACCACAAGTCAGGACAATCGTGTGGTTTTTTTCAATAAAGCGGCAGAAGAACTCTGGCGAATGGACCGTAAAGATGTTCTGGAAAAGGATGTGAGTATTCTGTTCCCGGAATCGCTGACTGAAAAAGATGACCTGCTGGAAAGCTTTACACGGCCCGGTGATCACAAGATGGTTGGTAAAAGAAAGAAGAGCAGGATCATTGACAAAAGCGGAAAGGAGAAATCAATAATCATCATACTTGCCAAAGCCAGGGTTGACAATGAAAATGCCTATATGGCTTTAATTCAACATGCTGAAAAGTAAGATTTTTCGCTCAGGTTAAATATAAAGGTTTGGTTTATGGTTCTGGGTAATAGAAAAAAGGAAATCTACCGGCTTAAGGAAAGGATTGCAGTACTTGAATCCGAGAATGAAAGCCTGAATATGGCGTTGAGGAATACGGGCAATGCAGAAAGCAGTCATTTGAGCCTTCCTGTGCTTTCCAAAATCCTGGAAATCAGTTCTATTGGTATTGTCGTCATTGACTCTGACACGAAAAGCCTTTGGCTCTCTGTCATTGCCAAAGAAATTATGGGCTATCAGAAAGGTGATGCTGCCATATCATTTGAGCAGTTTAAGGCATCCATACTTCCCGAAGACAGGCCTGTTTTGGAGAAATCGCTTCACGATATCAGAAATAACAGCAAAAATGCCGAACTTGAGGTAAAAATAGCCAGAAATGAAGGCGAAGGCAGGGAATTCAGAAATATCGTAATGATCATTTCAACCCTCACCGGCAACGTGGGTGAAAGCGATAATCATTTACTTATCTCGCTTAAGGACATTACCCGTCAGGATAAAATCAGGAGAGATCTCATAAAGCTTAAAGAGAAGGCTGAAGAATCGGAGAAACTGAAAAATTTCCTGTTGTCTAATATCTCTCATGAAATACGCACACCAATGAATTCAATCATTGGTTTCAGCGAGCTATTAAATATTGGAAACCTTGCCTTTGACAAGCGGCTGGAATATGTCAGAACCATCAAAAACCAGGGTCTTCTGATACTCAGGATGCTCGATGATATGGTGGAATTCACCAGGATTGAGACCGGTAAAGTAACCATCAGAAAATCGCCATGTAACATCGACCTGCTGATTAATGAAATATTATCTGTTTTTAACCAGTTCAAGCATTACCAGAATAAAGGACATCTGGAGATCAAGGTGAAGTACCCGGCTCATCGTGGATTGGTTGTATACACCGACCCGGGACGGCTTCAGCAACTGATTTCGAACCTGATCAGCAATTCCATCAAATACACCGAAAAGGGCTGGATTGAGATGGGATATCAGCTTACAGCAGATCAAAAAATTGAATTTTATGTTAAGGATACAGGTATCGGCATTTCCCGCGATTTACAGAAGAGACTTTTTGGAAAAAGCGGAGAAGAAGACCAGAGTTCTGGCAAAACAGAAGGACCGGGTCTGGGACTAACCATTGCCAAAAACCTGATCAAACTGATGGGGGGCAAAATATGGGTTGAATCTGAACTTGGTCAGGGTTCTACTTTCTTTTTCAACATTCCTTTTGAGGAAGTTCCTGACACCTACCACCTGATGGCCCCTGAAGAAGAATTTGTCATGCCTTCCTATACCTGGAAAGATAAAGTGATCCTAGTGGTTGAAGATGATGAGGTCAACTTCAGATTTATTGAAGCTGTTCTTCAGGACACATCCGTACAGGTACTGCATGCCCGTGATGGATCTCAGGCTGTCGAGCTGTGCAAAACCATTAATAAGATCGATCTGGTACTCATGGACATCCGGATGCCGGGTATTGACGGATATGAAGCCACGCGTCAGATACGGCAATTTAACCGGAATGTCCCTGTAATAGCACAAACTGCCTTTGTTTTGGAGAATGAGCTCGAAAAATGCAAGCAGGCCGGGTGTAACGACCTGATCACGAAACCCATTGAAATCAAGGAACTTTTTGAAAAGGTGGATCAGTTTTTGAAAGAGCTGTGATTTCAATTTTTCAGCCAGCTGATAATCTTCTCGGAATAGGGCTTTTCCTTGGAAGACAACATATCAACCAGGTTGCCCTTTTCATTAATCAGGTACTTCTGAAAATTCCATCCCACCTTTGAGTCCATTACACCATTGAGGTCTTTAGTGGTAAGCCATTTGTATACAGGGGCCATATCATTCCCCTTGACCGATATTTTGGCCATCATGGGAAATGACACACCATAGTTGACCATGCAGAAGTTCTTGATTTCTTCGTTGCTGCCCGGTTCCTGTCCCATGAAATTATTCGCCGGAAAACCGATGATGATGAAATTCCGGTCCTTATACTCCTGGTATAGTTTCTCAAGATCTGCATATTGGGGTGTGAAACCACATTTTGATGCGGTATTGACCACAAGCACTTTCTTTCCTTTCAGATTTGCAAGATTAAAGGGATTGCCGTTGATATCCTCAACTGTGTAATCATAGAAAGATTTCTTCTGCTGGGCAAATGCAGGTAAAGCCATTAATAAAGCCATAAACAGAGGTATTACTGATTTCTTGCTCATAGTTGTTATAGTTTAAATGTAATAACATTCCATCCGTAAAATTGTTGAAAAGGATCTATTTATAAGTCCTTATTTCAGATCTTCCTTTTAACCGGGGATAAACAAAATTCGCGAAAAAGGAGATCAGCAGTGCAGTCAAAAAGAACCACAGTGTGATCCCGTCAATCAGGTCATCGTTAAAATGTATGCCCGTGAATCGTGTAAGCAGATACGCTATGTAAGACAAAGGGAGATCGCGCTCCCCCAACCTCTCAAGAATCCTAAAGTGCCAGTCGGTTAAAGGACAATAGCCAATACCGTAAAATAATCCCAGGATAAACCAGGAAGCTCCGGTCAACAGTAGTGTAATGAGGTTCAGTTTTCGGGTTCTCTTTGCAATCCACCCAAACAAATTGAACAGGATCAGGGCAGAATGAAAGGCTATAAAGAAAAAATCAAGTAATTTTAGCATAGTCAAACTTTATCACTTGAGACACAGATGAAGTTATGAAGAATATCGATCATTAATATATCTATGAAATCCATACTTCACAAAAATATCAGAATAAGCGGACGTGTTCAGGGAGTAGGTTTCCGGTATGCTGCACGAAATGCTGCCCATATGTTCGGAATCAGCGGTTTTATCAGAAACCTCCCCAACGGTGACGTCTATCTCGAAGCTGAAGGCAATCCGGATCAGATGGAAGAATACCTGAAGTGGTGTCACCAGGGCCCTCCGAGGGCTGTAATCAGGTTCATTGATATTTATGACGGTGATGTGGCAGGGTTTGTGGAATTTGAGGTGAGGGTGTAGTCGGTTTTAGAACCAAGATCCAAGACAGGAAACAAGGGATATGGGAAGTAAGTCGCACTTCGACGGCTTAAATCTCCTCCAGCGCCTCTCCCGGTATCCACCCCTTATTGCCGTTGGCAAGCCGGATTTCTTTCCACTGCTGAACGCTGTCGGTTACCAACACCCGAGTTCCTTCGTGCAATACAAAAACATTGGTGCTTTGTTCATCAGGAGAACTTCTGGCATTAACAGATGGTACCATAATAATAGCTGCTTCGTGTTTTTGAATCTCATACATCCTGGAATACATGAGTATCAGGCTGGCAATGGTAATCATAAGCACAACAACCCCTGCAGAAAAACCGGCCTTCTTCAGCGCAATATTATTGCTGAGAAAGAACAAGGCAAAGCCTCCCAAAGAAACAGCAAAAAGAAGCAGGCATACGATAGCCCACTGGTTGGGTGAAAATATTCCCTTCAAGGCATTAATCCATCTTTTGAGGAAGAAGGACGGAATTACTTCTATTTTGTCAATAATCCGCTGATTAGCCAGTGCCAGGTTTTGCCGGGTGTCTTCATCACCGGGTTGCAACAACAGCGCTTTCTCGTAATACAGAATAGCCCTTGCCATATCATTTGTCTTATACCAGGCATTCCCCAGGTTATAATACAGTTCGGCTGACTCATAGCCTGATTTGATAACCTCAGCGTAACATGCTGCTGCCACACTGAAATTCTTATTCAGATAATGCCTGTTGCCCCGGGAAATGAGAGAGTCCATTGATTCAGGAAGGGATGCCAGCAGAAAATTCGGGCTAAAAAGCGAAAATGCTAACAGCCAACCCACCCACAATAGGTATTTATTTCCCTTCTTCATAGTAGTTGTAACTTAAATAGATTAAACTTTTTTCAATTTTTGATGAAGCAGTGTAATCAGAGTCAGTGCCTCGCGATAAAGACCGCTTTTTTCATAGTTTGCCGTGATTCCCGAATATCTTGCCATTTCGCAGGCATCGATAATGCTGAATAATCTTCCGATGGTTTCCTCATCAACAGCCCTCTCAACCAGCAGCGACCTGGCACTGTCTTTCGAAAGCGAGGCCATGGGCAGTTTCAGTTTATCGCTTAAATAGCCCCAGATTGCCCCCAAAAGTTCTTCATAGAATGCGGCATCCTTACCCTGTTTGAGCAGCGCATCGCTCTTCCGGAGCCGTTTCCGGGCATATTTATCTGCTTTTCTCAACCGCATGCCTGCGGCATCTGCATTTTGCCGGACCATTTTTTCGCCCAACAGGTAAACAGTGATTAATAGTACCAGCAATAGTAAATAGGATAGATAATACCAGGGCGACCTTGCAATATACTGACTAACTGGACTCAGTTTAAAAGATTTGGTTTTGATAAAACGGATATCCTGGTTGAGCATTTTCACGTCTTCCTTGGAAACTCCTGATCCAATCGCCATCAGCGTATCATTCTGACCTTTTGCAACCTCAACATGGAATGATTGCGACTTGAGAGTTATGTATTGCCTGCGGTCGGGATCGAAAAAAGTAAATTCGGCCGGTTCCAGGTCATAAGATCCTTCATGCCTGGGCATGATCATATATTCAAATGTTTTGGAACCAGACAGGGGATTAACCATGTGGGTGTTAATGACCGGATCATACTGTTCCATGTCATAAGGAATCTTAATAGCCACTTCATTGATCAGTTTGAGATTACCTCTGCCTGAGACGACTATTTTCAGCGTCAACGGATCGTTGGTAACTGTATTTGTCTTGTTCAGATAGGCATTCATTTTCAAATCTCCTACTGCTCCCTTAAATGAAGCAGGCGCACCGGAGGGCAATTCCCTTACCGATATTTTCACCGGGTTGCTTTTTAGGGTTACAGGAACATCCTGAATATCCGGCATAACAAAATCATCAAAAAACGGATCGGACACTCTGCGCCTGATTTCACGCCTGATGGCCACGTCGAGGTCAAACGGACGGATGATGAGCTCCCCGGTTTTCTGTGGAATAATTACCATTCTACGGATCACTCCTGTGTAATAGATATCACCGTCGACTGCCTCGCGCTGCATTCTACGCAGTGGGGGAGTTTCAACCGGCTCAGTGAAAAAACCGGTGAAATCTGGTCCTTTAAAATTAAGATCAATGCCCGAAAGGTTGGTTTTTGTATATATTTTGACTGAAGCCATAATTTGTTCGCCCACATAGGCTTCTCTTTTATCAAGAACGAGCCTTACAAACAGATCTTTCTCATCATAACCGGTGTCCTGTGATTTCTTGGCATTTGTAGCTGTGCCGGATGTTGCAGGAGTCGTTTGCCCGGCTGATTTGATCACTTCCACATTTGCAGCATTCGATTTGTAAATCTTGCCTTTAATCTTCACCGATGCCGCAGGGATTGTGAATTTACCTTCTTTTGAAGCCCGTAAAAAATAGGTATATTGCCAGGTTGAAACGGTGGTAATTTTTCCGTTAATGTTTGATACACTTCGGCTGTGTCCCTGGCTGGGGCCAGCCAGCAAATCAAAATCGCTGATTTCCGGTATGTTCAGTTCTTCAAGTTCCTGATTTGCCGTATAAATGAGGTTAAACTGCTCCCCT
>CAYVBH010000025.1:0-21770 GCA_964449015.1 uncultured Bacteroidales bacterium | reverse complement strand
GTTTCTTTACCTGCGGCTTTTTTTTATTGACAAAAATCATATCTTTGCCAGGTTTTAAAAATGAGTATTAACAATTAAAATTGACCAAATGAGCTTATTCAGCCCAAAAGACTTGGCCAAGTACGGCATCTCCAATGTGAAGGAAGTTATCTATAACCCATCCTACCAGGAACTTTATAATGATGAAACCGATCCCCAACTGGATGGATATGAGAAGGGAATGCAAACCAACATGGGTGCCATTGCAGTGAAAACTGGAATCTTTACAGGCCGTTCTCCCAAAGACAAATATTTCGTCAAGGATTCGGTATCGGAAAACACCATATGGTGGGACGGGGTAATCAATAAGCCTGTTAACCAGGATGTATGGAATCATTGCAAAAATATCGTGCAACATCAAATGTCCAATAAAGACAGGCTGTATGTGGTTGATGCATTTTGCGGAACCAATGCCAACAGCCGCCTGAAAGTGAGATTTATTATGGAAGTGGCCTGGCAGGCTCATTTTGTAACCAATATGTTCATTCGTCCATCTCATTTCGAACTGGCACACTTTGGCGAACCTGATTTTGTGATGATCAATGGTTCCAAAGCCACCAATCCGCAATGGAAAGAACAGGGTTTACATTCCGATGTTTTCGTTTTATTCAACTTGAGTGAGAAGTTATCGGTTGTTGGTGGCACCTGGTATGGAGGTGAAATGAAAAAGGGTATCTTCAGCCTGATGAATTATTACCTGCCATTAAGAGGAATGGCTTCCATGCACTGCTCTGCTAATGTTGGAGAAAAGGGCGATGTTGCTTTGTTCTTTGGCCTCTCCGGCACAGGTAAGACCACACTTTCGGCTGACCCGAAAAGATACCTGATCGGCGATGACGAGCATGGTTGGGATGACCAGGGTATTTTCAACTTCGAAGGGGGTTGCTATGCCAAAACGATCAATCTGAGCAAAGAAAATGAACCCGATATTTACAGTGCCATTCAACGCAATGCCCTGCTTGAAAATGTGACTGTACTTGAAGATGGTTCTGTTGATTTTTGCGATGGTTCCACAACTGAAAACACAAGGGTTTCTTACCCCATATTCCACATCAATAAAATTGTGCTGCCGTCAAAAGCAGGCCACGCTACCAAAATTATTTACCTTTCAGCAGACGCATTTGGTGTGCTACCTCCTGTTTCCATTCTCGATCGCAACCAGGCGCAGTATCACTTCCTTTGTGGTTACACGTCTAAACTGGCCGGTACCGAGCGTGGCATAACCGAACCTGTTCCCTCTTTCTCCCCGGCTTTTGGTGAGGCATTTCTTACCCTGCATCCTACCTATTATGCCAAGGAACTGGTTAGAAAAATGGATCAGCACAATGCCAAAGCCTACCTGGTAAATACCGGATGGAATGGTACCGGAAAAAGAATATCTATTAAGGAAACTCGCGCCATCATTGACTCCATCCTGGACGGTTCAATTGAAAAAGCACCAACAAAGCACATACCGCTTCTGAACCTTACCATTCCGGCAAATCTGCCTGGTGTATCAGAAGGCATAATTGATCCGCGCGATACCTATTCCAATAAATCAGACTGGGAAAGAAAAGCCCGCGATCTGTCAGGCCGGTATATCAAATACTTCGAACAATATTCCTCAACACCCGAAGGAAAGGCTTTAATTCCTTCAGGGCCAACTCTTTAATTCATAGTATCTCATTAATACTGAGCGCAGTCGTGTGACTGCGCTCATTTCACTTTTGCTGAAACATTCTCCTTTTTTCACGCGTACAACTATTTCAACTCACAAAAACTGAAACAAAACGCAAGTAATAAATGTATCTATTTATATTACAACATCTTATCTCACATAATCTGCACAAATAGGTATAAATACCCTTGTGAGATGAATAATTATATTTATATTTGCCCCCTCGTTTATTAAAGTTCTTTAATGCATATAGTCTACAATATTGGCATTCTTGTATTGGCTTATCTGATCGGTTCGATCCCCACGTCCGTATGGATTGGCAGATCTTTTTTCGGAATTGATGTCAGAGAGCGCGGAAGCAAAAATGCCGGTGCTACAAACGCCATGCGGGTATTTGGTTGGAAAGTCGGTTTGACTGTTCTGATTATTGACATGTTAAAAGGATGGCTTGCCGTCAACCTGATCCATCTTACCAATTATTACATTCCTGAAACAGGTGATTTTATTGAGTTTCAGCTTCTCCTTGGCATTGCTGCCATTTTGGGGCATATTTTCCCGGTATATGTAGGTTTCCGCGGAGGCAAAGGAGTGGCAACTCTTTTTGGCCTGATATTGGCCATCAATCCGGAGCCCACACTGCTTTGCGTTGGAATTTTTGTAATTACGCTTGTGGTCACCAAATATGTTTCCTTAAGCTCCATGGTTGCCGGATTTGCTTTTCCCGTGATGGTTATCTTTGTTTTCAAGACAACCACACCATCACTCGTAATTTTCTCCCTGATTATTGCGGGTTTGTTGCTTTTTACGCATCAGAAGAACATCGAAAGACTGCTCCGCAGGGAGGAAAAAAAGGTCTTGTTCCTGATGAGCAAGCGACGCAGGGAAACGGAACGCCTTAAGCAATCGGCTTAACCTCGCGGCTTTTTCTTCCTGTGAATTCTTCTTCCAGCTTTTTATGTAAGTTTTTGATATCTACCGGAGTCAGTTTACCGCCTTCGGCCAGTGAAATGCCGCCGGTTTCTTCAGATACAATAATGACCAGCGCATCTGTTTGTTCCGAAATACCCAAACCGGCCCTGTGTCTTAATCCGTAGTGTTCAGGAATTTCAAAGTTATCCGAAACCGGCAAAATACAACATGCCGCACGGATCTTATCCTGGTAAATGATTACGGCTCCGTCATGGAGCGGACCCCATTTATTGAAGATCGACTCGATCAGCCTGCTGGTCGTCCGGGAGTCAATCACATCACCTGTTTGCACATATGCGTCAAGCATCGAGTTCCGCTGTATCACAATCAGAGCACCAATGCGATCCTTCGACATATTCACACATGCTTTGATGATCCCGTTTATATTAAGTGCCGGCAGGTCTGAACCCAGCTTCGAAAAAAAGTTATCTATTGAGATGCCTGCTTTGGGCAGATACCGTACACTGAACATGATCAGGAAACGGCGCAATTCCTGCTGGAAAACCACAATGATCGCGATGGCTCCCACTCCTATAATCTGCCCCAGAATGCTTCCCAGCAAAAGCATATTGTCCCTTACCAGCAGCCACACCACATAAAAAGTGATGATGGTAACAAAAATATAAGTGGCAATGGTGCCCTTAATCAGCATGTAAATCTGGTACATCAAAAAGGCAACCAACAATATATCAATAATGTCGATGATTCTGATATGAATAAAGGCAGGTATGAACATATGCACGTTTTCAGTTCATTTCAAAGTTATTACAATTTCTCCGAATATTTACCGGCGTTTTGGTATTGACTCCAAAGCCTGATAGTCTGCACGGCCTCTTTTACATCATGCACCCGCAACATGCTGGCACCATTCTCAAGAGCAAGTGAGTGCAGCGCGGTTGTTCCGTTGAGCGCTTCCTCCGGAGTCAGCTTCAAAAACTTATATATCATCGATTTTCGAGACAATCCTACCATTAGCGGACATCCCAGTACTTCAAACAACTCAAGCTCGCGAAGCAGTTTATAATTGTCTTCCAGGCTCTTTCCAAAGCCAAATCCCGGATCCACAATGATATCGCTTAATCCTTCATCGAGTGCCTTCCTGATCCTTCCGGCAAAAAAAGATAGCACTTCTCTTGTAACATCCTGATAAACAGGCATTATTTGCATATTCTGCGGGGTTCCCTGCATATGCATCATGATATAGGGCACTTTGAGTGAGGCAACAACAGAAAACATATCCGCATCCATTATACCTGAAGAGATATCATTGATGATATTGACGCGGTATTCATTCACCACGAATGATGCGATTTCTGCTCTGAAAGTATCGACCGATATGAGAATACCCGGGTATTCCTTGCGCAATAATCCAAGCGCTTTGCTGAGCCGGTCTTTTTCCTCTTCAAAAGAAATATCCATTGCACCAGGTCTTGAAGAATAGGCACCCACATCAATCACATCTGCACCTTCCTCCAGCATTTTCCCGGTATGCATCAGGATATCCTTATCTGTCATATACCTGCCACCATCATAAAAGGAATCAGGTGTTATATTGAGAATTCCCATTACCCGGGGCCGGATGAAATCAATCACCGCACTTCCACAGTTAAGCGTGCGCTTTACGGAAAATAATGTATCTTTAAACCTCATTCAAGAAGGATCATTTTTATAAAAGTAATAAAAAGTTCGGTATGAAATTCATTGTGGTAGAGGGTGTAGACGGATCGGGAAAATCCACACAGATTAAACTCATTACCAAACATCTTGAGATGAGCGGAATAGCATACCGGTATGTTCATTTTCCGCGCACCGATTCGAAGATCTATGGCGAGATGATCGCACGGTTTCTCAGGGGAGATTTTGGAAATTTGAATGCCGTTGACCCTTACCTGGTTGCTTTGTTGTACGCAGGTGACCGGAATGATGCTGCTCCGGTGATCAGGGATTGGCTCAACCAGGGTTATCTCGTCTTGCTTGATCGTTATGTATACTCCAACATTGCTTTTCAATGCGCGAAATTGAATGACCCGGTCAAACAGGATGCGTTAAGAAGCTGGATACTGAATCTTGAATACGGATATAACGGGATACCAAAGCCTGATGTCAACATCCTGCTGGATGTGCCTTTTTCTTTTACACAAAAAAAACTCACCGGGGAAAGAACAGGTGACGAACGTGAATATTTGCAAGGGATGCGCGATATTCATGAGGAAGATCTTGACTTTCAGAAAAGGGTACGGGATATGTACATCCGGCAGTCTGAAACCTGTGATGATCTGAAAATTGTCAATTGCATTGATGAACAGGGCGAAATGAGTGCTCCGAAAGCTATATTCGGAAAAATTATGAAATACATCAATCTCACTTCTTAATCGTTGACCATGAAAACGTTGTTGTTCCTGTCCAGAATTTTTGTTGGTCTTGTTTTCGTTTTTAGCGGTTTCGTCAAAGCCGTTGATCCATCTGGTTTCGCTATTAAGATTGATGAATATTTTGTGGCATTCCATCTGAATTTCCTGTCGGTTCTGGCCATGCCCCTTGCCATTCTGGCCAGTGCAGCTGAATTGATGATTGGTCTGAACCTGATTACCGGCATTCGATTGAAATTCACAACATGGCTACTGATGGCATTCATGTCTTTTTTTACCATACTCACGTTAATCCTTGCACTCACAAATCCTGTCAGCGACTGCGGATGCTTTGGTGATGCCATCATTCTCACCAACTGGCAAACCTTCGGGAAAAACATCATACTTCTGATACCTACCCTGGCTCTGTTTATTTTCAGAAACAAGCTTCCATCATACCCATCGGTTTGGTATGAATGGCTGCTTGCTGTTGTCAACTTTGCCATACCGATTCTGATCTCGGTTTACTGCCTCAGACATGAACCCCTGCTCGACTTCAGGCCTTACAAGATGGGTACGAATATTCCCAATCAGATGGTTATACCTGATGATGCCCCGGTCGATCAGTATGAAACCAGGCTGGTTTACCAGAAAGACGGCCTGGTAAAGGAATTTTCCGAAACCGATTTTCCCTGGCAGGACACTACCTGGAAATGGGTAGAAACAAAACAAAAGCTGATTTCCAAAGGTTATGAACCCCCCATTCACGATTTCTCAATTTCCGGTTCAGAGGGCTCCGACATCACCACACAGGTGCTGACCGACAGTGGCTATGTCTTCCTGATCATATCTCCCAGGCTCGAAAAAGCATCTCCGAAAGGAATGAACAGCATGAATGAACTGGCAATGAAAGCCGGGAGTCTGAATATCCCAGTTTTATGTCTCACTTCATCAACGAATACGGAAATTGAAAACTTCCGTAGTTCATTCAGACCGACATTTGACATCTATTCAACCGACGAAACCACATTGCTTACTATAATGCGTTCCAATCCAGGATTAATGGTGTTACAAAAGGGGACCATCCTGGCAAAATGGAACCACCATGATCTGCCAAAATTAAACGAGCTGAATTCAAATGTAACCTCACTCATACTTGGAAATAGCAGATCAACGGATGAAAAACAAACTGTTATTCTGTTGATTTTTAGCGCATTATTAGTTTATTCAATAACTATTCCCCTTGCAGCAGGTAAACATCAAACAGATAAAAAAGAGAATGCTTAAAATGATTACATTTGTGAAAGGTCGTATGCATAAACAGTATTCACTTGCTCTTAACCATCTTAAACCGAAAAAACAATACAACCTGCATAGATTATGAAACCTGAATCAACTACTGAAAAGCCAGCCATTTCAAAATGGACTACAATTAAAAGAAAAGTCCGCAAGTTTTTATACCTGGCAAGCTTTTTTATCATCATTCTTTTGGCTGTTTTTATTTACTGGAGGTACTTTTATACTTACAGTGAGGGCTACCGGGCAGGACTTCTTCAAAAGTTTTCGAGGAAAGGCGTAGTTTTTAAAACATATGAAGGCGAAATGATTCTCAGTAGCGTATCCGGAAGAAGTGATGTGGTAATTGCCTCAGAGAAATTTTTCTTTTCGGTAACTGACCAGAACCTTGCTAATAACCTGGATACCCTCCAGGGCAGAAATGTTATCGTACGATACAAACAGAAGATTGCACCACTTTTCTGGAAAGGAGATACTCCTTATTACGTAGATAGCGTGAGGTTGAGGTAAAACCCGCCTGAAAGCAATAATAAGGACAGACTTTTGAGTATGGGAAAAATATTCCTAAAACATGGCAGTAATCAACTTTGACCATTGGTCTCTCTGATTCACTGTAAAATATAACTCTTCCCCGCTTTTAGTTTTGATCATGATTCCCTTGGGTAAAACCCACATGACATTATAATAAAAAAGCTCGCTGATCTCACCGGGGTTGATTTCCTTGTTGAAAAACTGGCATTCTGGTTTTAATGTTCTGAAATATATGCGTTGGTTGGTTACAATCAGCTTGCCGTTTATATGCCTGCTCTCCTGACGAAGGTTTGAACTACCTGCCCGGAGGATGTTCTCGTTTGGTTGTAATACGATTTTCATAGCTTGAAAATTATATATGATTCTTTTACCTAACCCTTGCAGATATCATACCAAATTTACTATCAACTTGTATATCTATTATTTAGATAATAATTTATGATGCAGGTTTTTGAAAGTTGATTCAAAACCGGACAACTGGTGTACGAAACCATACAGTATATGAATCTGCATCAGTTTTGAGCTGTATACACATTCATGCTGATCAGCGGGTGTGTTTTTGGAGCAGTAACAGCATTCATCACCCTGAACTCAAGTTTGAAACTATTCAACTGACTCAACATTTTAACCTGGATGTTGGTTACACTGTTTGATTTCAGAATAAACACATCGGCATTATCGTAAAAAGAGTAGGCACTTTTATTTTCCATTACATAATCTGCGTCTGACCGGTTTTCTATAGTAACTTCTATCACGGTTGACTTCCCGTTATATGCCTTTAGTATCTCTGTCTTTCTGATCACCAGCGATTGCTGTATCAGGGGAACGATAACCTCTGGTTTACCAACCAGTATATTGTCAAACCAGACAACAGTTCTTCCATTCTGAAGGGCTTCTCTGATAGCTGACTCAGATTTTTCTTTTGCAAAAACGAGCGTTACCGGCCTGTGACCTCCTTCTGCCACTTGAAACTGCCAGTCGATTAAGTCATGTATATCCGAAGCACCAAAAATAGCCAAGTGATTATCCCATGCTATTTTTAAAGCCTCATCGGAATAACTGTGCTCATTGACAATTTCAATACCCTGAATGAGCTTTTCCTTGATGAGTTGTTTATGCATTTTCGTCACCACAGAAGTACCCTTTGGGTTCTGGTCAATCCAATGCGGATGATTCCAGATTACGTAGGCTCCCTGTTTCTTTGCCTCCCTGAAAACCTCCATTGAATCCAATCCCAGTAATTTATTGGCATCCGTCAGAAAGAGGGCATTGGCATGGCCCGGTGGCATATCCCGGGTGATTTCCGAGCCACTGAAAACCAATAATCCTGTGTTTTCAGCAGCCTTCAAGGCAAGTTCAAAGGGTCTGTTTCTGTCTGAGTTCGGAATATCATTATTATGAGGCTGATATTCAATATGGTCAGTAATTGATATAGCATCCAGTCCGTCTTTAATAGCTTCAGTCACTCTTATTGAAGGCCAAACCTGCCCGTCTGAAAAAACTGTGTGTTGGTGAAAATCACAGATCAGTGTTTTATAATCGGGGATATCGGGAAACTTGATCGTTCTTTCATTAATTGTTTTGTCCTGTGCTGCAACTCTGGAAACTGTTGACAACAATGTTGCCGTGAATAAAATGTGGAATGCTAGCTCAAAGACGTATCTCGCGAACTTGAGTTTTACCATGGCGCTTCCTGATTTGTATAATTTGCTTTTTTATAAGCTGTTGTCCTTAAAAGTAGCACATAAATTCCACATGGCAAACTATACAGGATGATATTTACAGGTTGCCGTTTGTTGTTAACAAGGCTATAATCGGCAGGCACCTATCCGCACCTAACTGATTGAAAGGATCAGGTCATCAGACTACTCGATTTCCGAATTGGTCACCTGGATTTTGGTTTTGTCATGCATGGAGATTCCGGGATAAACCGGGTACCATGAGCCTCCCATGTTATTCCGGATTACTGATTGATCAATTCTGATATTGCCCGACAAATCATTGGTTACAAAGAAAATAGCAGAGCCAAAAGCATTGACCTTGTTTTCCTCAATGTGTGTTCCCAGAACACTCAGTGTCATTTTGTTCCCGTCGTTGTATATGGCACCTCCGCTCCCGCCACCTTTGGTTCCTGATTGGGCCGGATTGCCCCCGTTGCCCGTTGCCCGGTTGTGAGAAAACAAACAGTTGATGAATGTCCAGGAAACCCCTATACTGCTGATACCTCCGCCATTGGCACCAAAGTTGCCGTAACCGGGAGCTCCTCCAAAGGTTGTATTAACCACATAAACAGGGAGGTTATTATACTGACTGAATACACACACAGCGCCTCCACCCACATCAGGGCCCAGGCTGTCGCATGCATTGTTGAAAAACCTGCAGTTTACAATTTTAAATCTCCCTCCTCTTACCCAGATAGCTCCACCACCCTTAAACTCAGTTTCACGGGTAGAATTTCCATCTGAAAAAGTCAGGTTTTGAATGGTGAGCCTGGGATGATCCTGGTTCTGACAATGATCGGTGGTCCAATGCTGGTTCCTGTCGCATGTGTTCATGTATAGAATCCGGGACTTACCGCCGCCGCTAAGGGTAATCAGGCCGTTACCGTCAATAACAACATCCCGGGCGGCATCATTAACCACTTTGGCCGGGCGGTCGAGCCGGATGACAACTGGTTTGGAACCGCAGTTGAAGACAATTTTGCCCCCTTTTGCCACAGCATCAATAAACGCCTCGCAGGTGCAACTTTCAGGAGTGCCATTACCAATCACCTGATCCGGAACGGTAACGTCTTCGGGACCGGCTTCGGCAGGAACCGGATAATTGGCATCCGGATTGCCAGCCGGCGGTCCGTTATGCGGATCTGCTAATGGATTATGGAAAGTGATCAGGGTAACCCGGTCTTCATGCTCACATGAAGTCGAAGATAAAGTGATCAGCAGAAGAACTGCATAACAAAAGCCAGAGTATCTGCAGAATCTCATTTTATTGGTGCATCGTATAGAATAAAAAACCACAGAAACCGGGATATATTGCCTATAGAACAAATAATGTGATCAAAAGATACCTGCAGCGCGAATCATTTGTAGTCGCCTGCTGGTAAAGGCAAATTGAATTCAAAGGTGCTACCCCTTCCATCGATACTGAAAATACGTAACTCTCCCTTATTCATTCTTATAAAATCCTTGCATAAAGTCAACCCGAGGCCACTCCCTTTTTCCCCTTCAGTTCCTGCAAGTGGTTTTACGATGTTGGTCGAAAGCAACTCATCAATTTTTTCAGGTGTCATACCGACCCCGTTGTCGCTGATGGATATTTTTGCCTCACCGTTCTCTGTAACCACTTTAAATTGAATTTTTCCTTTGCGTGGTGAATATTTTAAAGCATTACTGAACAGGTTACGGAATATAGTCTTTAGCATGTCAATATCGGCAGTAACTTTCAGTTCAGATGGACATTCAACCTCAACATTGATTTTCTTCTCATCAATCCTTTCTGAACCCAAATCAATTGCTTCCTGAATCAGGCTTTGAACCACAATTTCCTGAGGATGAAAGCTGATCCGGTTTGTTTGGGAACGTGCCCATAAAAGCAGGTTCTGTAACAGGGTAAATACTCTTTCTGAAGAAATCCGGACAGCTTTTGCATAGGTAAGCTTTTCCTCATCACTTATTGAATCAAAATGAGTGACGAGCAAGTCTGAAAATCCAATGATTGTATTAAAAGGGCTTGAAAGATCATGTGCAATAACCGAGAACAACTTGTCCTTGGTTGAGTTGAGTTTTTGCAACTCCCTGTTTGCAACAGCCAGATTTTCTGTTTGTTGCCTTAGTTCTTCTGATTGCGTTTTCAGTTGATTCTGACGATCCAGAAGCAATTGGTTTACCTCATTCAGGTTTTCGGTATGAATTTTAAGTAATTCATTCTTCTCACATAATTCCGATGTCTTTTGGCGAACTGTTTCCTCCAGTTTAATTTTCTGCTTTTTCAGCTTGGAAGTCCTCAAGGTAATGAAACCTGCAATGCCGGCTAAAATTAAAATAGCCGAAACGATCTTGAATACCAATGTGCCATACCAGGGGGGCAATATTTCAATTTCCAGTCGGGCACCTGTATTGTTCCACACACCATCATTATTACAGGCAATGACTCTAAAGGTATAGACTCCCGGATTCAGGTTGGTATAGGTAGCTTCTTTACCGGTTCCCACATAATTCCAGTTTTCTTCAAAACCCTCCATCTTATAAGCATAACGGTTCATTTGCGGATTGATGAAATTAAGTGCTTTGAAATTGATGGCTATTACTTTATCCGTATGCTTTAGAGTAATTTTGTTGCTCCTCGAAACCTGTTTTTTGAGCTTGTCTGAATTGGCAACAGTAAGTTCCTTGTTGAAAATCCTAAACTTATCAATTATTACCGCAGGAGGCTCCGTGTTAAATTTGAGTTGTTCCGGATTGAACACGTCGATGCCTTTAATTCCGCCAAAGAAGTACTCATTATAACGGTTTTTGTAGCACGAACGGGGGTTATATTCTTCTGACTTAAGTCCGTCAATATACCCGAAATTCTTAACGTCGCCATTCCCTGCGTTAAACATGGACAGCCCGGAAATATTACTGATCCATAATATGCCCTTATCTCCGCCGATTATTCCGGATATGGAATTATTAGCAAAAGCGCCCTGAAACCTGGTGAATTTTTTCATTTCTCTGTCGAAACGATTCAGTCCCGATGATGTTCCAACCCATAGCTTATGGTCACTATCCTCATATAAATCAACAACAAAATTGCTTGAAAGGCTGGTTGAATCATCGTAATCATACATATATGAAATGAAGGATGCCTCACCTCTTTTCATGAAATTGAGCCCCCATGCCGTTGCTACCCAAAGATCACCTTCACTGTCTATTAATGTTTCGAAAGGCCAGCTATTGGAGAGATTGCTGTTGGAACTATTGTAATGAGTGAACTTATCAAGTTTCCTGTCGAATTTGTCTACTCCTTTTCCATGAACTGCAACCCAGAAGTTGCCATCGACATCTTCAGCTATGGAGCGAACATCATTGCCGGCTATTGAATTAGCGTCTTTTGGATCATGCCGGTAACCGAAGAACTTACCATTCTTTTCATCATAGTACTGCAAGCCGTCAAAATAGCTGCCAACCCACATGGTTCCTTTGCTGTCACAATAAATGCAAAACACGGTACCTCTGCCCAAACTGAATTTGTCCTTCTCATTGTGCCGGAAATAAATGGTGTCGCCATTCTGAAGGTCAACCACGCTGATTCCTCCGTCGAAATAACCAAACCACAGGCGGTCTTTGGAATCGGACTGAATGGCAGTAACATTGCCGCCGGAGGCCAGTTTGTTGTAGCCCGGGTTATTATATAGCTGGTTGAAACCCTTTGGGGCCAGGCAAATTCCTACACCCCCCGGCTCATGATAGATCCAGTGATTTCCCTGCCGGTCTTGGAATATACCCTTAACATTGTGCCTGATGGCATGCAGATCGTTGCGGTCAGGCAGGTAGGCGGTGAGACTGTCAGCCTGGAGGTCAAGTACTTTCAAACCAGCATAATCAACAGTCCAAACCCTGTTTGAATTGTCAATATATACGTTTATTGCAACTGCATCATCTTCGTTAAGATAATGATACTTTTTCAGTTTTCCTGTCGTGGTATTGAACAACCAAACACCGTTTCCCTGGATGGCCATCCACAACCGGTTGTCCTGCAGAGCAAGCCTGTTGATTGTTACATTATTCAAAGTGGCTTTATCTGATCCGGCAGCCGAAATAACCTTGCTTTCCATGGTATTCGGGTTGTATCGGATCAAGCCCCTGTTTTCTGAACACGCAATCCATATCCGGTTCACTTGATCAACAACAAAATGATTGATCAGGCAACTGTCAACGGATACAACTTTTTTGAATACTCTTTCATTAAAATCAAACCTGAGTATACTTGACTCACAGATTATCAGAATATTACCATTAAGATCCTCACCTACCTGCGGGATATTGATACCTTCCAACCCGGCGTAATTTCTTGGATCAGCCACCCGCATGAAATTGTCAAGATCTTTGTTGTAATAACATATGCCAAGCGCGGTCGCAATCCAAAGCCTGCCTTTTGAATCAAGAAACAGGTAATTGATGTAATTGCTTGGTATGGATGTACTATCATCCTGTTTCGAAAAGTACGCAGTAAATCCGTATCCGTCATACTTATAGAGACCATCCCGACTGGATATCCATATGAAACCAATTGAATCTTGTGTAACACTGGTAATTGAGGAACTCAATATACCGTTATCTCTTGGAAAATAGTTGATGCGAAGGGAAGGAACCTGACTGAGCGTGTTTAAGAACAGACTCAAAAACAGAATGATTGTCAGGTAAATTTTTCCTGACATCAAGAATCTGCGATAACCAAATATATTTATATACCAGTTCACACCGTAACTCCCAGGTTGAATTCAGTTATTCTGTTTGGTCTTTATTATCGTATATACGAATAAACTCAGGTATGGTTAGGATCATGGATCATATTTCGATATACATAATATTATCTGCCTGAGTTCTTTATACCACAAGAGATGGGAAATCATTGTTAAAAACCGGTCAGAAAAAAAGAAAGATACCTATGGGAATTAAAATAAGGATAACCATGAGCCGCCTTAACCAAAAAGTCCATATTCTCGATGCCAATATGGTCAATAAGGGCTTGTGGCAAAAAGATCTCTTTCCATCATCCAATTCCGATTTACACTTAAAGATAGCAAATCTGTTTCTTATCTTCAATTCCAAAACATGATTACGCTTAAGAATTTTAGACTTTTCAGTCCATTCGGTATAGGCCGGATCAAGTTGCCCTGAATTGTCAGGCTATAAATCATAACTTTTATTATTTTTGGGTCCTCTTATTCAAAAACAAACTTAAAACAACATATCCAATGAGAAAGAAAATTGTAGCCGGAAACTGGAAAATGAATAAAACCCTTCAGGAGGGTGTGGAACTTGCAAAAACTGTTAATCGCCAGGTTGAAGACACTGACGTGCTGGTTATTCTCTGCACTCCCTTTATTCACCTTGCTGAAGTCAGTAAAACAATTACCAAGGACTCGCTGTTTCTCGGCGCACAGAATTGTGCTTCAGAAACGTCCGGAGCCTTTACCGGTGAGGTTTCTGTAGATATGATCAAATCAACCGGTGCTGAATACGTAATCATAGGTCATTCGGAAAGGCGCAGTTATTACCATGAAGACGATGCATTGCTCAACAAAAAAACAAAAGTTGCTCTCACAGCCGGCCTTACGCCTATATTCTGTTGTGGTGAGGTTTTGGCTGAAAGGCAGTCAGGAAAGCATATGCAGGTAGTCAAATCTCAGATTGAAAAAGGATTGTTTGACCTTTCTCCTGAAGATTTTGGAAAGGTTGTGCTTGCTTACGAACCTGTTTGGGCTATTGGCACTGGCGTAAATGCCACCGCTGAACAGGCCCAGGAGATGCATAAAGCCATCCGCGAACTGGTTTCCGAAAAATACGGAACCCAGGTTGCTGAAAATACTTCCATACTTTATGGTGGTAGCTGTAAACCTTCAAATGCCAAAGAATTATTCTCAAATCCTGATGTTGACGGTGGACTCATTGGCGGTGCCTCACTCAACGCAGCTGATTTTATGGGTATTGTGAACGCTTTTTAAGTTGATCGAAATCTCTGACCCGTTCCTTGCCTCTTCTATTTCCTGGTGTTCATAAGGTCAACAGTCTCAAAAAGGAGAAGAAGTAAAGTTAATAATGAACTACACCGAAATTACATTGAATATAGCAGGAGTTCCCGAATTCACCGTGGAGCTCCTGCCTTATCTTCTGGAAGAGGCAGGTTATGAAGGCTTTCATAGCACAACCGATATATTATACGCCTACATAAAAACTACTTCATTTGATCCCGCCCGGCTTCGCCGGATCCTGAGCGACCAGAACCTGCCCGATACCGGTTTTTCAGCTCAAACTGTCCCTGATAAAAACTGGAATGAAGAGTGGGAAAAGAATTTCGAACCGGTTGTCATCAGCGGAAAATGCCTGATAAGAGCACCTTTTCATGAAGTACAGGCTCATTATCCTTATGAAATTGTTATTGAGCCAAAAATGTCGTTTGGCACCGGACACCATGCAACTACTACACTGATGGTTCAGGAGCTTTTTCATATTGACGTTTCAGGTAAATTGGTACTCGATGCAGGTTGCGGCACCGGAATACTGGCCATCCTTTCAGAAAAACTGGGTGCGTCACGAGTTACTGCAGTAGATACTGACGAATGGAGTTACCGGAACAGCCTCGAGAATATTGCCATCAACAATTGCAAGAGAATTGAAGTTATTCATGGTGACGCCTCCACCGTTTCATCTGAAATCTATGAGATTATTCTTGCCAATATCAATCTAAATGTACTAAAGGCAAGTCTTGGAAATTTTTCCGGGATTCTTCAGTCAGGCGGATTATTGGTTATGTCGGGCGTTTTAAGCGGCGATGTTTCATCACTGCAACATGAATCGGAATTACACGGCTTTGTTTTTGAGGCAAGCAAAATCCTTGAAAATTGGGCGTTAGTCCGTTTCAAAAAATTGTAATAATTTTATTGGATAATTATTATCCATGAAATACAGGCTGTTTTCACTATTGTGTTGGTTCCTGCTGGTTCATTCGTTTCAGGTAAGCGCTCAGGAACAAAAAGTGTTTTCCGGTGATGTTGTTGCTTATCCCGATGAACTGGTTACTTTCATGCAGCGCAACATCAATCCTCAAAGCGAAGCAATCCTTAACAGTTTTCTTGAAGTATGGAAAAGAGACAGCCTTTTCAGTCGCCAGGAACAGGAGAAAATTGTTGCTGTATCCTTCAGTCTGCTTGGTAAGAATGCCAAGCCTTATCCGCATTTTGCACACTACCTGAATTGCCTGGTATTGCTTAAGCGAAATGTAAAAAAACCTGATAATTTTAGGCATTGGGATACCGGTTTGGAATTACTTCTCAAGGAACGCAGGATTTCACTGCAAACCATGGACAGATACCTGGTGTTCATAAAACAGTTAATCGACAGCAGTGCGTTGTACCGCTCAAGTTCAGTAGACTGGCGTATTACATCACCCGATTTCAGTTTTCAAGTCGACAGTACCATCAGGATCAGGGTGCCGAAAACCGGCCTCATCTGCTATGTAAGAAATGACAGTATTGGTCTTACCGGCACTTCGGGCGACTTTTACCCGCTGACCAATTTATGGAAAGGAAAAGAAGGATTGGTAACCTGGGAAAGAGCCGGATTCAAACCGACCGAGGTATACGCGAACCTGGCAACCTATGAGATCAATATGACACGTTCGGAATATACTGCCCGGGATGCGGTATTTGTGAACAAATTCTACTTCGATTCACCGCTAAAGGGCGTGTTGATTGACAAAGTTAAAATGAACAAAACACCTGAAGATGCTGATTACCCGCAATTCGACTCATACCAGAAAGATTTCAAAATAAAAGAATTGTATAAAGATATTGATTATGAAGGCGGGCTTTCCATGCAGGGTGCAAAGCTGGTTGGTAAGGGCAATCGTGAGAAGCAGGCACAGATCTTTGTATATCGAAAAGACACCCTGGTGCTGATTGCCAGTTCAGGCTATTTCGCTTTTAAAGCCAACCGCATCAATTCATCAAGTGCAGGTATTGTGATCCGGCTCAAAAACGATTCGATCTTTCATCACGGACTGGCACTCAGTTTTATGGTTCCCACCCGAGAACTGACCTTGTTCCGTACCGATAATTTCACTTCGCAAAGCCCGTATTTCAACTCCTATCATAATATTGACATGTCGTTTGAACAACTGGTATGGAAGATGAATGAACCGGTAATGCGCTTTACTGCCATGATGGGAAGCACAATAGGTGATGCCTTCTTCGAATCGGTTAACTTTTATAATAACGAGGAATTTTTGAACATGCAATTAATGGATGAGGTTCACCCCCTTATTTCCATACGCAGTTTTGCTAGACGAATGGGATTAGACCAGTTCCTGGCCGAAGATTATGCCGATTACCTCAAAAAACCGATCTCACAGGTACGACAAATGCTGATGCGGATGGCTGCCATGGGTTTTCTTTTTTACGATTCCGAAACCGGAATGGCAACTGTGCGTCCGCGCCTGAATGATTATATTGCGGCCAGTGTGGCCAAGGTTGATTACGATGTGATCAGTATTCCTTCGCACACCAATGCTCCTGTTGAAAATGCGGTGTTTGACCTGCGCAATTATGACCTGACTATCAACGGTATTCCGCGTATTTTTGTCAGCGATTCGCAAAATGTGGCCATCTTTCCGGATAACGACCGGATTATCATGAAGAAAAACCGGCATTTTCAGTTTGACGGACAGGTGAGGGCCGGCTTGTTCACCTTTACCGGCAAGAACTTCTTTTTCAATTATGATACCTTTAAAATTGAGCTGCAAAAAATTGACAGCCTGCGTATCCGCTACCTAACCGGGAAGGTTGACAATTATGGGTTCCAGGTAGCCGAGGTGGCGGAAAACCTGCTTGAAAACATGAAAGGTGAACTTTTCATTGACAAACCCGATAATAAATCAGGCAGAAAGTCGTACCCGGAATATCCCATCTTTAAATCTAAGGGAAACGGGTTTGTATACTATGATGATAAAAAGATTCACGGAGGGGTTTATACACGCGACAATTTCTTCTTCGAAATCAATCCCTTTGAAATGGACAGCCTGGATAATTTCAACCGGCAATCCATGAAATTTGAAGGTTCCCTGACTTCAGCCGATATCTTTCCGGTTATCAAGGAAACACTACGTCTGCAACCCGACAGATCACTGGGATTCAAACATGTAACACCCGAATCAGGAATGAGTATATACAAAGGCAAAGGCAGTTTCTCAAACGAGATTTCACTTACCAACAAAAAAGGATTGTCGGGTTCGGGAACAATCAGGTACCTGACCTCTTCATCGTATTCTGATGAGATCCAATTCTTTCCTGATTCGCTTGATGCCGTATCACGCGATTTTACGATCGCCCAAAGTACTTCAGGCACTCAGTATCCTCAGGTTAACTCAGTTCGGAACACCATTCACTGGCTGCCCTACCAGGATGAAATGTATATTTACCGCACCGATTCAAGTTTCAGAATGTTTAATGAAACAACCACCCTGGCCGGCGATCTGAAATTACAACCGTCAGGATTAAGCGGAACAGGGCGCATGTACCTTGAAGGGGCTGAACTTATGTCCAACCATTATGAATACCAAGCCCAGGAAATAGATGCCGATACATCTGATTTCTATCTGAAATCATTGCATTCAAAAGGTTTCACTGTGCTTACGGATAATATTGATGCCCACATCGACTTCACGGCAAAAAAGGGCAGTTTTAAATCAAATGAAGAATACACGCTGGTTTCCTTTCCTGAGAATAAGTATGTAAGTTTTCTGGATAATTTCCAATGGGATATGGAACAGAAAATACTTGCCATGGGATCGGTGACATCAGCTCCCCCGGCGACCGAAGTAGCTGAAGAAGGCCTTATTGGACCAAGGTATATCAGTATTGATCCGGAACAGGATTCACTCAGTTTCATATCACCCGTGGCATTCTATGATTACGACAGCAACCTGATCAAAGCCACCGAGGTGAAATACATTGACATTGCAGATGCACGCATTTATCCTTATGAGGGAAAGTTGACTGTTCAGCCTGACGCACGCATGAGAACGTTGTATAAAGCCAATGTTGTTGCCGATAGAAGTACAAAGAGTTTTGAACTTTTTGATGCCACCATCAATATTGCAGCCAGGAACAAATACCTGGGAAATGCCTATTTTAATTACGTGGATGAACTCGATCGCAAGCAGATTATCTATTTCAGTTCCCTTGGTGTTGACAATAACCTGCAGACCATTGGTTCGGGAGATATAGTGCCTGAAGACGAGTTTACTCTCAGTCCGAATTATAAGTACCAGGGGAAATTTTTCATGCAGGCAAAGGATAAATTCCTGACATTCGACGGAGGAACACTCATTGAGCACAACTGCCCCATGATCCCCACCCGATGGATGCACTTCCGGAACATGATTGACCCGATGAACATCATGATTCCCGTTGGTGATGAATTAATTGACATACAAAGAAATAAGATTTTCAACGGAATCTATATGTACTATGATTCTGTTCATGTATACCCCTCCTTTCTGTCCGGACGCAAATATTCAAGCGATAAGGCAATAGTAACTGCGAACGGTTTTCTGTATTACGATAAAGCCAAACAGGAATACCAGATTGCCTCCAAAGAAAAACTTCTCAATTTCGATGAAGCCGGCAATCTGCTTACGCTTCACCGGGAAAACTGTGATTTGTACGGCGAAGGCAAACTCGATCTGGGAGCCAAGCTTGGCCAGCTTAAACTGACTTCTGTCGGCAATGCACTTCATAAAGGTAATGTCAATATCACCGAACTTGATGTGATGTTGGGACTCGATTTCTTTATAAATCCCGATATCATTAATATAATGGCAGCTGAAATTGATAGTATGCCGGAGCTCCCGGCAGTTGATCTGAACAGGCCTGTTTACACAAAGGGTATTGTTGACCTGATTGGGAAAACCCGCTTTGATGCCATGAAAAGCGAGCTCAGCCTTTTTGGAACGGTAAAAGAAATGCCCGCTGAGCTCTTGCATACCATTCTGTTCAACGAGCTCAAATTAAAATGGAATGACGAATCCAATTCGTGGATATCGGTTGGAAAAATAGGGATCGGAAGCGTCAACAACACTCAAATCAACAAGCGGGTGGATGGTTTCTTGGAACTGCAGATCAAACGGAGTGGCGATGTACTCGACTTTTTCCTGCAGGTTGATCGTCGCACCTGGTATTACTTTGGTTACACACGCGGTGTGCTGCAGATTCATGCTTCAAACGGCGAATTCCTGGAACAGATGATCAAGCTGAAACCCAACGAAAGGAGACAAAAAGTTACCGGTGGGGAGTCGTTTATTTATATGGTTTCAACTGACGTAAAAAAGAACAGCTTTCTGAAGAGAATGCGGGAGGTTCAGGAGGAAGAGCAAGGGCAGCAGGAGCAGTAGCAGGAGCAGACCAGAACCAAGAACCAAGACAGGGAAAGTGGCAGGGGCAAGGGCGGCATACTCTTCATTGTTCATTATTCGGTGTTTTTGACTTATAGGTTTATATAAGTTTTAGGTCCTTAAGCCTAACTGCGTAGTCTAAATTTCATACTTACTGGCACATCAGCACATCAGCACATAAAAACATTGTCTTAATTCTTTTTCAAAAAAAAACGCCCCACCCCTTTTTTAGCGGCATAATTTATACTTTATTTGTCATGGCATTTATCATTATTTCAGCATCGCATGACCGAGGGTAAAAGAAAAGTCGAAATATGTTTCTCACCGGCAATATATCCCGAATTCAAAAATGACGAAGCAATTGTGGTAATTGTGGATATTCTCAGGGCCACATCAGCCATAGTTACTGCTTTTATGAACGGTGTGAAAAGCATCATACCGGTTGCCACACTCGAGGAAGCCCGCGATTATAAAGAGAAAGGATACCTGGTAGCTGCAGAAAGAGACGGTATTGTGAGAGATTTTGCAGATTTCGGCAATTCGCCCTATAATTTCAAACGTGAAATCATCCAGGGAAAAGATATTGTATATTCCACCACAAACGGTACCAACTGCATTACTATTGCTTCTCATAGTTATCGTGTTCTTATTGGAGCCTACCTGAATCTCGATGCGCTTACAGCTTATGTGATTCGCGAAAACCGCGACCTGCTCATACTTTGTGCCGGATGGAAGAACAAGTTCAATCTTGAAGACTCCCTTTTTGCAGGGGCGCTTGCAGAAGCAGTACTCAGGAACAACAATTATTCAACTATGTGCGACTCGGTGCATGCCTCCATCGATTTGTGGAATCTGGCTCGTAATAACATGATGAACTATGTTGAGAAAGCTGCTCAGCGGCACCGCCTGAAAAAGAACAAGCTCGATGATGTGATTGAATATTGCCATACACCCAACCTCACCACCCTGATACCCATGCTGAAGGACAATTATTTGGTACTTGCATGAATGAGCAGTGCGAAGGAACTGTTCTCCAAAGTCTACAAGTCAAAAAAAAAATGTCTTCAAAGTCTTGCTGTCTTGGTTCTTGGCTCTTGGTTCTTGATTCCTTTTTTTCACTGTTCATTTCCTGTTTGTAAATTATGAATGCATTTTTCTGTTATTTTTATCACACTGAAATAATAATTTTTTAATTTTGAATGCTGTCAGTTGTTAATCATTTAACAAATAAATAACCCCTATGAAAAAATATAATTTTAACCCCGGGCCTTCTGTGTTGCCTGAAATGACCATCAAAAACACAGCTGAAGCAATATTGAACCTGAATGGCAGCGGACTGTCGATCATGGAAATTTCACACCGCAGTAAGGATTTCGAAGCCATATTAAAAGAATCAAAAGAACTGTTAATAGATCTCCTTGGAATCCCTTCAGGTTATTCAGTTCTTTTTCTTCAGGGAGGTGCAAGCCTTCAATTTGCAATGGTTCCCAGCAACTTCCTGAACAAGAAAGCCGCCTATCTTGATTCCGGTTCATGGGCAAATAAAGCAGCCAAGGAAGCCAAGTTATACGGTGAAGTACAGGTGGTAGCATCATCCAAGGAACAGAATTACACCTTCATTCCCAAGAATTACACCATACCGGCGGATGCCGATTACTTCCACATCACCACCAACAACACCATCTACGGTACCGAACTTAAAACCGACATATCATCACCTGTTCCCCTGATTGCCGATGCTTCATCCGACATTCTCAGCCGGCCGATGGATGTTTCCA
>CAYVBH010000024.1:0-21779 GCA_964449015.1 uncultured Bacteroidales bacterium | reverse complement strand
ATTCACCTGGGCGGAAGCCAGATCAGGAATGTATATATCGACCGTTACAAAGGATACAAACATGCCATGATTGATCATGGCCTTGAAGTTGGTAAAAAGTCGCTCATTTTATCCGATCTCAATCACACAGCTGGTATGACCATTGCCCGAGAACTTCTTCAGGAAAAGAAACTACCCGATGGCATATTTGCCAGCAATGATGCAACGGCTGTTTCCATCATTTGTGAGTTGAAAAAAGCCGGTGTGCGCATTCCCGAGGATGTTTGTGTTGTAGGATTTAATGACGATCCGATTTCGAGGGTTGTTGAGCCCAATCTGACCACGGTTCACTACCCCGGGAGAGAAATGGGTGAAATGGCCACCAGCACACTCATCAATACATTGAAAGGAAAACAATCTGACCTGCTCAACAGCATTGTGTTGAATCATTCGCTGATCATCAGAGAATCCTCATTGCGTATTAAATAACTTTACTTGAAAACAGCCATAATCACCGAAGGTGCATCGGGGTATGCATTGACGAGGAGAAAGCTGCCCAATATCCTTATGAAATGGCCTGCCTGCCCGTAAACCGGAAGACAGACGGGGCCATGTTCTACTGGTAGCTCCGCAGCATCAAATGTTGTGATGCCTGATTGCGATATCTCAGATTGAATATGTACATTCCGGGAAGCAAACCTGAAACATCAATCTGCTGCCATCCCTCTGCCGCAACAGACCGGGTAATTTGTTTGTATTCCCTTCCTGTCAGGTCATATACTTCCACCGAAAGACTTTCACCTGGATCAGAAATGAAACAATATACCTGATTACTGAATGGATTTGGGTACAATACTGCTTTTGACAGCGGGCTTAATTTTACATTTAACAGGGTGTGCAAACCATCGGATACCTGCACAGTATGTTTTTCGGTTTGATAACCGGGAGCTTCAAAATGAAGCAGGTAACTGCCTTGGTTGATCAAACGGGAATAAAAGCCATCTTGTGATGCAGAAATTACAAAGGAGCTGTCGCGGTCGTGGTGAACCAATCTGATTTTAGCTGTCACCGGAAGGCCGGTCAAAGAATCCATTACAACGCCGGTAATTCCGGTGAGGGTGTTACCTATAAACTGCAGCAGACTTTTTTTGTTAAAATTCCAGTAACTCTCCAGGTCATCTTCGGGAGGCATTTTGTCGTTTGATAACTCAATGGTTACCTCACGGCCGTGAAGCAGACAATTCACATAATCCTGCCGACCTCCAAAAACGGCATACCAGGCATAACCATTGGTGATGCCATTATCCTGAAAAGTCATATATCCGTTTTCGCTGTATTGATGCACTGTATCGGCATAAGCACGGGATATGCTCCGGTACCAGGCATCATCAGCATGTAAAATGTTCCAGGTATCCCAGGGATAATTCACCACTTCAGCTCCGCCATGAAAATTTGCCGACAATGTTGGTCGTAATTCCTTCATGAAATTCATCATGGCTGTGGTTTCAGGCTGACGCATCACACCAGCCCAGTTGTCATTCCGGATGTCGGGGAAATCGCGGTTCAGGTCGACATGAGCGGCATTGAATCTTACCGCACCGGCAACAGATGTATCCGATAAAAAATAAGTGGCGTCGGGATTGGCCATCGGGTTGATCCAGATTTCAAGCCGGTCAACCAGTTCCTTTACTTCATTTGCTGCGGAATAATTCTTAAGCAGGTATTCAATCAACCGTAGCATGAGCACTGTTCCAACCAACTCATCGCCATGTATGCCTGCAGTGTATAACACAACAGGTTCTTTTTCACGTTTATCGGGATTTCTGGTGATCTTTAGAGCCAGAAGCCTTTTGCCGTTGATACTTTCACCAAATTCCTCAACCCTGCATATATTAGGAAATGCACTTGCAAACCCGTACATCAGGTTCATATACTCTGTGTAAGAAGGATACTTATTATGCCAGTCCGCTTCAACCTTTTTGTGGCGTTCTTGCTTTTTTAAAGAGGGCGGTTGCAATAGCTCATGATCAATTTGCAACTGCAGGAATTGATGGTAGCTCCTGTCGTTGGCATAGGCAACCACCGTGTCATTCCAGTAATTGTCAATTGACAGAAAACCAGATAAATCATCCATACTGATATACGTAGGCTTTGCAAACCGAATAATCACTTCTCCCCTGGTGGCAAGAATTTCTTCGGCTGCACTGGCAGATTTTAACGCCTGCGCCTGAAGCCCGCTATTCCAGCATAACAGCAGCAGGATGATAAATCCCGCCTGCCTGAAATTAAACGTTAAACCGTATATGGAGAATATCACCGTCACAAACCACGTAATTCTTCCCTTCCACCATCAGCTTGCCTTTTTCCTTGCAGGCATGTTCCGATTTCAGGGTAATAAAATCGTTGTACTTGATGACCTCGGCCCGGATGAATCCCCTTTCGAGGTCGCTGTGAATGGCTCCTGCCGCCTGCGGGGCTGTCATTCCTTTATGAATGGTCCATGCCCTGATTTCATCGGGACCAATCGTGAAAAATGACAAGAGGTTGAGCATGGCATAAGCTGAACGAATGATGCGGTTCACTCCGGGTTCCTGAAGTCCGGCATCGGACAGAAATGCTATCTTATCTTCGTCGTTGTCAAAATCAGCAATTTCCGATTCTAATTTAGCAGCTACCAGCAATATTTCAACATGCCGGTCTTTCAGGTGTTCCTTAACGCGCTCCACATGTTTATTTCCGGCAACTGCCGAAGCATCATCCACATTGCAGACAAACATCATGGGTTTTACCGTAAGCAGAAATAGATCATCAATCTGCTTGTGTTCAAGAGAGTCGAGTTTGAGATCCCGCACATTACCGAACGATTCGAGTTTGGTTTTCACCTTATTCAGCACTTCAATCCCGTGTTTGGCATCCTTGTCGCCTGATTTAGCAATCTTTTCAAGACGCTGAATTTTTTTCTCCACACTTTCCAGGTCCTTCACCTGAAGCTCAAAATCAATATTTTCGATATCCCTCACCGGATCAACTGAACCATCAATATGCGGAAGATTCTCATCGTCAAAACAGCGCAACACATGAATCAGCGCATCGGTATTGCGGATATCAGCCAGAAACTTATTCCCCACCCCTTCTCCCTGGTTGGCGCCTTTGGTAAGTCCGGGAATATCAACTATTTCAACAGTTGCAGGAACAACCCGTTCGGTAGGCTGAAGCTTTTCAAGTTCCTGCAAACGCGGATCAGGCACGTGGATGACTCCAATATTCGATTTGTTGGAAGTAAAAGCAAAATTGGAGGTTTCAGCTTTAACACTCGACATACAATTGAAAAGGGTGGTTTTGCCGGTATTGGCAATTCCGATTATACCGCATTGCAGGCTCATTTTTCTCAGTTTTTATTGCGCTTCAAAAATACACAATATTTTTTGGCTTTTGGGCATTAGCTGTTAGCTATTGGCTTTTGGCCCTTGGCTGTTGGCTAATGGCCAATGCCTGCCTGCCGGTAGGCAGGGCTAATGCCTGCCTGCCGGTAGGCAGGGCTAATGGCTTTTTGAACAAATAATTTGCACAGCTATGTAACCGATTGTTAAACTTTATTTTAATTTTGCCACAATCCAGGTATTCGAAATAGAATAACCAACATATTAATAAGTTAAAACAATCATAAACATAGAGAATTCATGAAAAAAGAAGTGGTTAACAAAGCAGCGGACAACATCCGGATTTTATCAGCTGCCATGGTAGAGAAAGCCAAATCGGGACACCCGGGTGGAGCCATGGGCGGAGCCGATTTCATCAACATATTGTATTCCGAGTTTCTGAACTGGGATCCGAGTGACATGACCTGGAGGAACCGCGACCGGTTTTTCCTGGATCCGGGCCATATGTCGCCCATGCTTTATTCTATGCTTACCTTAACCGGAAATTTCTCCATTGATGACATCAAAAACTTCAGGCAGTGGGACAGCCCTACTCCGGGTCATCCGGAAGTTGATCCGAAACGTGGCGTTGAGAACACCTCCGGTCCGTTGGGCCAGGGTCATACCATGGCAGTCGGTGCAGCCATAGCAGAGCGTTTTCTGTGCGCCCGTTTTGGCGAATGGATGTCGCATAAAACCTATGCCTTTATTTCCGATGGCGGGGTTCAGGAAGAAATTTCACAGGGAGCCGGCAGGCTTGCAGGTTTTCTTGGGCTGAACAACCTGATCATGTTCTATGATTCCAATGACATTCAGCTTTCGACCACAACATCGGCTGTGACAGTTGAGGATACAGCCGCCAAATACATGGCCTGGGGATGGCAGGTAATCGTAATAAAAGGTAACGATCAGGATGAAATAAGAGCTGCACTTATAAAGGCAACTCAGGAAAAGTCGAAACCCACACTGATCATTGGAAAAACTATCATGGGCAAAGGAGCGGTTGACGCCAACGGAAACAGTTTCGAAAGAAAGACTGCTACACATGGAATGCCGTTGGGTGAAGCCGGCGCTTCATTTGAGAAATCCATCGAAAACCTGGGTGGTAATCCGGCTGATCCTTTTGTGATCTTCCCCGAAGTTGCGGAATATTATAAAGAAGTGCTGCAGAAAAAGATCGCTGCAGCAAAGGTGCGTAAGGAAGAAGAGAAAAAATGGGCCGCTGGGCACCCTGATCTGTCAAAGAAACTCGATTTGTTTTTCTCCGGAAAAGCGCCTGTTATGGCACCCGAGAAGATTGAACAAAAAGAAGACAATGCCACCAGGAATGCATCAAGCATTGTGCTTGGCTGGCTGGCCAAAAATGTAGAGAACATGATCGTGGCTTCCGCTGACCTTTCAAACAGCGACAAAACCGACGGATTCCTGAAAAATTCCAAAGCATTCACCAGGGGAGATTTCAGCGGCGCGTTCCTTCAGGCTGGGGTTGCCGAGTTGACCATGGCCTCTGTAGCCAACGGGATTGCACTCCATGGAGGTGTGATTGTGGCCTGCGGTACCTTCTTTGTATTCTCGGATTACATGAAGCCTGCCGTAAGAATGGCCGCCCTCATGGGTTTGCCGGTGAAGTATGTATGGACTCATGACGCTTTCCGCGTTGGTGAAGACGGGCCTACCCACCAGCCCATTGAACAGGAAGCCCAGATCAGACTCATGGAGCAACTGAAAAACCATCACGGTGAAAACAGCGTGCTGGTGCTTCGTCCGGCTGACGTGCATGAAACCACGCAAGCCTGGAAGCTGGCCATAGAAAATACAAAAACCCCCACTGCCCTGCTCCTTACCCGTCAGAACGTGCCTACTCTTCCTGCTGTGGGAGCTTCACGTCTTGCCGATGCCGCTCAGATTGCTAAAGGAGCTTACATTTTGAAGGATGCAGCAAAGCCCGATGTGATATTGCTTGCCAACGGCTCTGAAGTATCAACCCAAATGGCCGGTGCACAAAGACTTGAGGAAAAAGGACTGAAAGTTCGCGTTGTATCTGCACCTTCTGAAGGTTTGTTCAGACTCCAATCAAAAGAATACCAGGAGCAGGTATTGCCTTCAGGCGTGCCGGTATTCGGACTTACAGCCGGATTGCCCTCAACGCTGCTGTCTCTTGTTGGAAAGAACGGTAAGGTATTCGGACTGGATCATTTCGGATTCTCAGCCCCTTACAAGGTACTGGATGAGAAATTCGGTTTCACTGCCGATAACGTGGTGAAACAGGTGATGGATCTGCTGAAGAAATAATTCTTAAAGATTCAACAATTAAAAAAGGGACACATCGAAATGTGTCCCTTTTTTTGTCCGGCAAGCAAGCTTGAATCTTGGTTCTTGGCTCTTGGTTCTTGGTTCTAATTATCTCACCTTACCGAGAACTTATAAACCGTATACGATGTGAATTTCTCTCCCGGCAACAACACGGTTGATGGGAAATTGGGCTGGTTCGGTGAATCGGGGAAATGCTGTGTTTCCAAACAGAAACCATAGTACTGATTGAACTTCACGCCATTATGTCCGACAAACTGACCATTCAGAAAATTACCTGAATAAAATTGAATTCCCGGCTCAGTGGTGTAAGTTTGCATTACCCTGCCCGATTTAGGCTCATATACTTCTGAGGCAAGAGTATACTCACCTGTTGTGTTCCGAAGCTTGTAATTGATATCATAGCCTCCCGGAACCTGGGCAATTCTCTCGCCGACAGTATGTGCCGTAGTGAAATCAAATGCCGTGCCGGCAACTGCTTGTATTTCTCCTGTAGGAATAAGCAATGAATCAGTAGGAGTGATGGAATCGGCATACAACACGAGTTCGTGACCCAGTATCGTTTCTTTACAACCGGTAAGGTTAAAGTAACTGTGGTTAGTAAGGTTCAGCACAGTGGCCTTGTCGGTTTCAGCTTCATAATTTAATTTGATTTCGTTGGAATCAGTTAATGTATAAGTTACTTTCACTTTCAGATTTCCCGGGTAACCTTCTTCCATATCAGCGCTCAAACGTGAAAGCGCAACCACCAAGGAGCCTTCGGTGGCATACACCGTATCAATATTGAAAATCCTGCGGTTATAACCTTCTGGTCCTCCATGCAACGTGTTTACACCGTCATTGGCTGATAATGTATATGTGGAATCATTCAACACGAATTTTGCACCGCCGATTCTATTGCCATAACGGCCAATGGTACCGCCGAAGTATGGATGTTTCAAACGATATTGTGAAAGACTGTCAAAACCAATCACCACGTTTTCAATAACGCCAGCCTTGTCAGGTACCGCTACATATGTCAGCGTTGCACCATAGTTAGTGATTTTGATCTGCATACCATTTTTATTCGTAAGGGTAATCAGTTTAACCACCTGATCGCCGGACTCCTCCCAAATAGTCTCACTGATAGGAGATGTTTCCTGTTTTGATTTGCATGATGCCAATGCCAGCAACAATACAAAAGCACTAAAAAGAATGTTTTTCATATAGGTTTAATAATTAATTGTTAAAGTCAGAAGAATACGATTACTGTTGTTTAATGGTCAATACGGTAAGAGAGTAAGGTGCAAAAGCCATGTTAATTTTCTTGCCTTTCAATACCAATTGCTCCTCAGCTGGTTTAACCACAAAAGGCTGATCAATTGAGTTAATGCTGCTCAGCTTGTCGCTTTTCAACACAGTGAGTTTGGCATTAGCCGATAGTTTCTTTGAGGTTTTCAGTACAATCTCCTGAGAAACGGGCTTATCTGTAACATTGACAATTTTCAGAATAATTTCACGGGAATTTTTATCCCACGCTGCAGTGGCATACAGTCCGCCTTTACCTGTAAGAGGCTTATTTTCATAGAGCATGTTCAATACATCGGTACCCTTATTGTTGGAGAATAGTTTCTGAACATAAAAATTTGCTGTTCCGAATGATTTTAAATTGTCAAACCAGATCAGGTCGGGCGTCCATTGCCATCCTTCAGTGTGGGCAAAAAGAGGTGCATAAGAGCACATGGATACCACATCGGCATTGCGCTCGAGACCGGTCATAAAAGCAGCTTCGGAAAGTGCGCATTCCCAGTTATTCTGGTTATCGGGACTGCATACATAATCGCTTTGAGCAGCATACTCGCCAGCAAAAATTTTATGTCCGCTGCGGTTGTATGAATCATAGCGGTCAGCATTCTTTAAAAACCAGGCCGGATCTTTATAATAATGCTCATCCACAATCTGATTATCATATTCCTTCAGTTTATTCCAGGCAAAACTGAACAAATCACCGTCTGCTGAAGGTCCGGCACTCAATATCAATGTTATTTCCGGATGTTTTGACTTAATGGCTTTTTCAAATATCTGAAGCCGTTCAAAATACTGAGGACCCCACTGTTCATTGCCAACGCCTAAATATTTCATGTTGAATGGAGCAGGATGTCCCATATCGGATCTTACCTTGCCCCACTTAGTATCGGATGCACCGTTTGCAAATTCAATCAAATCAAGGGCATCCTGAACATAAGGATCAATTTGCTCAAGAGGTACGACTTCTGCTGTGTTAAACTGACAAGCCATACCACAATTCAGAATGGGCAAAGGCGCCGCGCCAATATCCTCGGCCAACAGAAAATACTCATAGAAACCAAGACCAAACGACTGGAAATAGTCAGGAGAAAGCCGATGCTTGAACTCCGTATTCCAACGGTTGACAATGAGATGTCTTTCTTCTACAGGACCTATAGTTTTTTTCCATTGATATCTGGTGTCGAGTTCTCTTCCCTCAACAATGCACCCTCCGGGAAACCTGAGGAATCCGGGTTTTAGATCAGCCAAAAGCTGAACCAGATCTGCGCGTAATCCGCCGGGCCTTTGTTTCCAGGTATCATCGGGAAACAGTGAAACCATATCGATATCTGCCTTGCCTTTGTTTTCAAACCATATATTCAGCCGGCCATGTGCATCGGTTTTTGAAGAGGCAAGATCAGCTGTGTACTTCTTCCAATCACTCCCCTGCATGGTAAGTGAGGTTTCGCCAACGCGATTTCCCTTTGAGTCAACCAATTCAACGCGAATTTTCATCGAACCTCCTCCTGGTATGGCTGCCATCACCGAAAAATGATACTTATTGCCCTGTTTCAATCCCATACCCCTGAAACCGGTGTTACTCAGGCAATAGGCAGACATGCCTTCATCAACAGATACCCGTGCATATCGAGGGTTGTTCTGATTGACAATTCCTCTGTTTAAAATAATGAGTGCCGAAGAATCCTTCGATTGAGCCTTTACCTGCCAGCCCGAACGCGGGTTGAAAAATTCGAATGAACGATTTATTACCAGCTCGGCATACACTCCCCCATCGGCTCCCTGATTGATATCTTCAAAAAATATCCCCCACATGGTAGGCTGAATGGCCGCTTTGGGTTTGTCAACATCAACAACAACCGGAAGCGGTTTCTGCGCGCTTAGATTCATTGATGAAACCATTAACAGCAGTAATCCAGCTATCGCCAAAGTTTTCCTTTTCATAGATTAATGATTTAAGCTCTAAATATAATGCATTTTTTTGTGCATGGATTAAATTAATGATACGCATGACGGGTATAGGGGCGTAAAACTAATGGGTTTTATAATTACACCTTGCCCATTTAGCAGGCTATCCAGCTCAATGTCACAGAAGAAATCAAAACAAAATGGAAACAATTAAAAGAAATTTATACTATATTTATAGTATTAATAAAATATATATAGTATATTTGTGTCGTATAATTTTTAAATTCGTATTGATACTGACATGAAAGAGATTACCAAAGCACAGGAAGAAATTCTGAAAGCCCTTTGGGAAATTAAAGAAGGTGCCGTAAGCGACATTCTTGACAACCTGAAAGATCCCAAACCGGCTTATAACACGGTGGCCACCGTAATAAAGGTGCTTGAAAAAAAAGGATATGTTTCGCATAAGACATATGGGAAAACCCATGTTTACTTTCCGGCAGTTTCCAAAAAGGATTACGCCCAGCATATCATGAAGGATACTTTTAAAGGCCTCTTTAACAATTCGCTGAATCAAATGGTTTCGGCCTTTGTAAAGAATAAAGAGGTAGGCCTTTCCGAGCTGGAAGAATTAAAAGAAATGCTTGAAAAAGAAATCAGGAATAAAAAGCAGCAATGATATGGGTGCACTCCGTTTTATAATAATCGCCGCAGTCTGTATAAGCATATTTTATCTTGCTTATCTGGCTTTTCTGAAGAAGGAGACCAATTTCAGAAATCTGAGGTTCTATTTACTGGGCTCGATTATGCTTTCGTTGTTGATACCTTTGAATACTTATCGCATCAATACAGGGATAACCCTGATGAGGGAACGTTCGAAAGAGGTAACAGTGCTGAATACCGAATTTGCAGTTAATACTGTTTCCGATGATCTTACCATCGAAAAAAACCGGAAGCTTCAGGTCTGGTGGAATGAATTCACAAGCATCCTTCATCGGGGTAACATCATTGTCATGATTTACCTTGCAATTGTCGGAGCTTTGCTGCTTCGGATTGCCCTTCAGATAGCCATTCTCTTTATATGGATCATCAGATCAGAAAAAGTCAGACAAAACAACTGCACATTGCTTTACAATCGCAGGTTCAAAAATACATTCTCCTTTTTCAGGTGGATATTCATCTGCGAAGGATGTGAAGCCAATGGTGATATGAAACAAATTATTGATCACGAAAAAACTCATGCCAACCAGTATCATTCTCTCGATCTGTTGCTGATGGAACTGCTGACGGCCGTAATGTGGTTCAATCCATTGGTCTGGATGATGAAAAATAGCATGCTGTTGGTTCATGAATACCTTGCAGATGAAGGAGCGCTTAAAAGCGGCGTCGACCCGCTCAGGTACCGGGTGCTCCTGCTCAATCAGGTTGCCGAAGGAAAGTTCATCTGCCTTTCTTCAAGCTTTAGTTCCGCCAGGTTGCCTGGCCAGTATTCACTAATTAAAAAACGAATGATTATGATGACAAATAAAAAAATCAGTTCCAGAACAAAATCGGGATTTCTGGCTTTAATTCCTATTTCTGCTCTTCTTTTATTGGTAACATCTACTGTTAACGGTTCTCTGGTCAAAGAGGTAAAAGAAGTTAATTCAAACATTGAAGCAACAATCATAAAAGAGACTTCTGAGAAAAGTGCCAAAGATGTAATGCCTCCATCCGATACGACGAAGAAAAAGCAAGTTCTTAAAGTAGTTGTAAAAAACAATTCTGCTGACACGATTACAATTGAATCTGATATTGCAGAACCTGACAATGACATGACGGGCATAAAAGTAACAGGATATGGAAAGCAAAAAGATTCAGGTAATATATTTATTAGACAAGCAATAAGAAATGAGACTTCCATTTCGGAAGGAGACACATTGATAGTGGTTTCTAATGAAAAACCCGATCAGGGAAAGTCGCAAACTTCAAATATGTTCGTTAATGTCAGAAAGGATGGTAAATCACCCAATATCCTTTTTATAGTTGATGAAGTGAAAACTACAGACATTTCAATGCTTCACCCGGAAGATATTGAATCAATGAGTGTGTTGAAGGGTGAGCTTGCAAAAAATTATTCATCCGAGAATTACGACGGAGTGATTATTGTTAAGACGAAGAAGAAGAACTGAAAAGCTTCGGAGGTTTAGGTTTCAGGTTTCAAATCTTTAAACTTCGATGCCTGCCTGGATTGGGCTATACGATGGCAGGCAGGTTCCATGTTCCTTGCCTGCCTGCAGAAGGGAGGTTCGTTGTTCAATAGTTCAATTAATCCGTAAACCTGAAACCTGCAAACCAGAGTCCCTATAATTTTTACTGTATAATTCTTAGTTTTTTTTATAATACTGGTACTTGCTAACAGCACCGGCAGTAATACTTATAACTTTTATGAAAATGAAAAATTTATATTTTACTCTATTATTTGTTTTAATTGTACTTTCAATTTCAGGACAGGAAATTGAGGGACAAGGCCCTTTCACAATTATTGGAAAGACAACAGGCTTTAAAGACAGCACTATATTATACTTAAAAAAAGTGGAAGAGGGTTATTTACAAGATAATCTCGATTCTGCTTATGTAATTAATAACTCTTTTATTTTTAAAGGATATGTAACCGAACCTTCACAATATTCTATTCATACAGGCTATACCGGATGGGAAGGATATCCCCCGGAAACATTCTCCCGTCTGGCTTTTTGGGTTAACAATTCAACAATTTACATAAATGATAAATCAGGTAATATAGAATTTGCCAGCATTTCGGGCTCGCAGCTCCAGGCTGATAATAACGATTTGCTTCAGAAGATAAGTCGACTTTATTCAACACGTGACAGCCTGACGAGAATCATTTTATCCCTTTCGCCAAAAGATTCTGTTAAATCAAGGTTACTTAGAGAAAAAGGCCGTTTTCTTAGTAAAGAAACGGTTAATGCGGAAATAAGTTTTATAAAAAGTCATCCGCGTTCGATAATCAGTATTTATTTGCTGGATATTTATAAGACAAATCTTGGGAAAGAGGTTACAAAAGATATATTCTTTCAATTGGATACTCAAATAAGAAATATAGCAAATGCAAATGCTATTAAAGAATATATCGGACTTCCCAAAACACCTGCTGTTGGCGATAAATTTACCGATATTGAATTAGCAAATCTCAACGGTGACTTAATAAAACTGTCTTCTCTTAAAAACAAATATATACTGCTTGATTTTTGGTCATTTGGGTGCAAAGCATGCAGAGTAGAAAATCCGGTATTATTGAATCTTTATAACAAATACAAACATAACGGGTTTGAGATTTATGCAGTTTGTCTTGATGAAAAAAAAGAATTCTGGCAAAAGGCTGTTGTGGACGATAAGATAAACTGGATAACAGTTTCTGATCTTAAAGGTCCAAGTAAAAGTGAAGCAGCTTTAATTTATAATGTTACTGCAATACCTCATAATTATCTGATCAATAAAAAGGGGATTATAATAGCAGAGGAAATAAGAGGAACCGATTTAGAGAAAAAACTTGAAGAGATTTTTAAATGAAATAACAATAAGATGTGAAACCTGAAAAATTCCAATAGTGACGAGCGACGAGGGACAAGGAAGAAAATCAGACGATTAGACATTTAGACGTTTAGACGTTCATTTGAACACCCAACACCGAACCTGCCTGCCATTCATAGTCCAAGCCAGGCAGGCAGGCACCGAATAATGAAGTCCGAAGTTTATACCGCCATCCAGCACCCAGTAGCCAGAACCTATTAAACAATTACATAATAATGAAAAAATCTATTAAGATCTTTATATTCTTACAATTCGTAAGCTCTTTTACATTTGGACAAACTGTGATAATCCAAGGTTCAATTCAAGGAATTGGAACAGATACGATATTTACCATAAGAGATTTTAATACAACAAAAACTCGAGAACCGGAAGATACCATTATTTCCAATAACGGAATTTTCAAATATGAATTCAGGTGCAATGAACCTTTATTATTGGCTTTATACCCCAAAAAAAGTCTTTCGCCAATAACAATAGCAAAGTTGACTTATACACCGGAATCAAAAAAGATTTACCTCTTTGTTCAACCAAATGAAACTATAAATATTCAGGGTGTCTTGACAAAATATTATATGGATTATTCGGTTAGTGGCTCGGATATCTGCCAAAAAATATGCACTCAACATAATGATAACAAAAAAATTGATATTGAAGATTTTAAGACGTGGCTGAAAATAGACCCCCTCATTGTTAAAAATGATCAAGTGCAAGTTCAGAAATTACTGGCGGTTCAGGATTCTTTAAGAAATATTCGGCGTTATAGGGCAAGACATTACATAAGGAATAATCCCGACAGCGATTTTTCGGCTTATTTAATAATATGTTCAGGACCTGAAATAATAGGTGAATATTGGAATACGCTTACTCCCGAAGTAAGAAATGGGATGTTTAAGAAGTATTTGATACAAATTGGAAATAAATACCAGAATTTAGAAGGCCAGAAGGATATACTTCCGGGTTCATCAGCGCCTGATTTTAATTTAAAAAGCTTTCAGGGAGAGAATTTCATTCTTTCAAAACATAGTGGTAAGTATATAGTATTAGATTTTTGGGCAACCTGGTGTTCGCCTTGTATTAAAGGGTTGCCCAAAATGAAAGAGTATTACAATAAATATAAAGCTGATGTAGTATTTGTTGGAATTGCCTGTAATGAGCAAGAAAATAGATGCAGAGAGTTCATTAATAAAAATGAACTGCCCTGGATCAATTTGTTGAATAACGAAAACGTTGTTCCCAATGTTAGTTCCATGTATAGAGCTAATCCCCTTCCAACAAAAGTGATTATTGACCCTGAAGGGAAGATTGTAGCAATAGTCAAAGGAGAAGGTGAAGAGTTTTATAATAGCCTTGATAAAATATTAACTAAAACGAATACACACTATAGCAAATAAGGGTTTACTTAGTTTATAAAAGTTACAGTTTGCATCAACTTTCGTGCAACTTGAAAGTGAAGAGGTACACAATCCTTTACTTGCCATACGGCAAACGCTTGGCTGTAAATATAAAATAGATCACTATCAATAATTAATAGTCATTATTTAACAATGCATTAAATGAAAAAAGTAATAATAATTTTTATAGTTTTCCAATTCTTTAGTTCTTTATCTTTTGGACAAACAGTGGTGATTCAAGGTTTCATTCATGGAGTCGGAACAGATACTATTTTTATTAGAAGAGGCACGGCACTGGGCAGATATCCGGCTGAAGACACCTTAATTGCGAAAGATGGTAATTTTAAATATTTATTGAAATGTGAAGAAGCTACCTTCTTAACTTTTTGTCCCAGGAAAACCCAAACCCAACTATTAACAGTTAACTTGTCTTATACTCCAGACTCTAAAAAAATAGTTCTCTTAGTTAAGCCGAACGATACAATAACAATTTCAGGCACATTAGAAAAATTTTACATGGATTATACGGTAAAAGGGTCAAAAATATGCGAGGATATAAATAAATATTGGAAAAGCAATTCTGATATAAATATAAAACACTTCAAAGCTGAATTGGAGATAGAGCCTTTATTAGTCGAAAATAAAGAAAAAGATAGAATTCAGAAACTTATTTACACGCAAGTTTCGTTAAGGAATATTGTAAGGAAAAGAGAATGTGATTCTATTGAAAATTCTACCAACAGAGACTTAGCAGCATTTCTATTATTGTATTTTCCTTCACCGGATATTCTAGCAAAATACTTAAATACTTTTTCTGCTGAAGAGCAAAACGGAATGCTTAAAAAATATTTTTTGGAAGTAGGAAATCAGTTTAGAAATTACGTTGCTTCAGAAGCACAGAATAACAAACTCTCTGACTCCTTGGCGCCTGATTTTAGTTTAAAAAGCTATCAGGGAGAGAATTTTGTGCTTTCAAAATTAAAGGGAAAGTATGTAGTGTTGGATTTTTGGGGTACCTGGTGTTCTCCCTGTATTAAAGGATTTCCTAAAATGAAAGAGTATTACAAAAAATACAGAACAAGCATGGAATTTGTAGGGATTGCCTGCAATGATAAAGAAAATAAATGGAGAGAATTCTTAAGTAAAAATGAATTGCCCTGGATTAATTTGCTGAATAACGAAAATGAAGTTCCCAATGTAAGTTCGCTTTTTGGAGCAAGTTCTTTACCGACAAAAGTGATTATTGACCCTGAAGGGAAAATTGTAGCAGTAGTAAAAGGCGAAAGCGAAGAGTTTTATGAAATACTGGATAAAATAATACCAGTTGCCCAAAAATCAACTGAGTAAAGTGGAGGTGCGAACTGCCAGTAAACAACAAGTGTCAGAAAAGGTAGAATGAATAAAAATAGTATGAAGAGATACTGAATTCGATTATCTTTAACATCAAACATGTCTGCCGGACAGGAAGGCTTCGAATCATGAATATCGAAGACCTAGAAGAATTAGAGGACCTAGAAGACAAAGCAAACACCGGACATCGATTAACGAAGTAATCTTTTTTTTGAAACCTGAATTTATAAATTTTACCCAAAATGAAAATTAATATTATTGTCTTAACCAGCATTTGCATAGCCATTGCATCGAGCTGTTCGAAGCAAAAAACCATTGAAATACCATTAACACAAAAAGACGGATATGGCTGTTTTCATTCTGCTTTAGGCGGAATTTCGCCTTATCGGGAACTTGAAAATGATCCCTGGAAGAAAACCCATCTGACAGTATCGGGTGTGCCTGAAAACTGGACGGAAATAAAATACGGTGAAATAGAGACGGATACTTATCAATCGACATTTCAAAACTACCTGCTTGGAAATATCTCAAAAGAAACGTATGAAGACTTTCAAAAGTCGATGAAATGGGAACCCGACACCCTGATATTATCAAAAGAACCTCTTAAAACCAAGATTGCATTCGCTTTTGGCAAGGACTCAGCAGGGGTTGTAAGAATGATAGTTGACGCAAATAACAATCTTAGTTTCAGTGATGATGAAAGTTTTGTTCCTTACAGTGTTCCTGTCTCGGGAAATATAAACCCTGATTCCTTGGCACAAAGCAATGCTGAAATTGTATCGTATGAAAGGTTTATTCACAACAAAAAGGTGGTAACAAATGCTCCGCTTCTCATTGTTTATATGAACCAAATAAATATGTTCATGAGAAATTTTGCGCAACATTCAGTAGCGAGATTCGATGGTTTGGAAATTGCAGTTTGTTCTGACATGTTCACCAATCTGTCCTACAAAAACCCAAGTCTTGCCCTGCTAAATGACAGCCTGAAAGAGGGTGATAAAATTGGTTCTGATAAGCTGATTAACAAAAATGAATATATCGAAATTAAGGGAAAGCTTTATAAGAACCTTGGAGTGAATTTAAATAACAATACATTGGTATTGGAGAGAATGAACCTCCCAAAGAGCGAATTGAATTCAACCCAGATCGGATTCAAAACTTTCCCGGTTGAAGGGAATGATTTTATTTCAGCATCGCACATTTCCCCCAATGAATTGCGCGGTAAATATGTATTCCTCGACTTTTGGGCCACATGGTGCGGTCCCTGCCGCATGGAAATTCCCAACCTGAAAGAACTTTACAGGAAAACCAGCAGGGAGAAGTTTGAAATCATTGGCATTGTCGGAGATAGTCAGACAGATGCACTCCGTGAATTAATAGAGAATGATTCGATAACATGGCCACAAATTTTTTCAAACGACTCGGTCAAAATAAAAGAATCCTTTGGAATTCACAGCTATCCGACATCTTTCCTTTTGGATCCCCAAGGAGTAATAATTGCAAAGGATTTGAGAGGAAAGGAACTGGAAGAAAAAGTGCTTGGACTGTTAAATAAACAACTATAGCCAAAATCAGAGGAATATCATCAATAAACAGAGAAGCTTTAAAATCCAATTCGGCTCAGGCTTTGCTCCATGGCCGTCAAGTTAAGGATGCATATTGTAGATATTCTTTCATATACATAGGAGACCTCAATATCATAGCGGTTAACGCTGACCATGGCGATATCCCCCGCTGGCCTTGCTCTGCCGAAGCGGCTACGCGAAGGCACAGCGGGGGTCAGGGGGTGGACTGACATGGATAGATGCTCTTATTCGTACTAAAAATATATCTCCTGAATTTGTAAGTAATTAATTCATGTAGCGTTCTGTATTCCTCCCCCAGCACCCTCCAGAGGGGGATAGCGCATTTGCCGAACCCAACTCATATTATTAAAGTGAGCGCCTTGTTCTATAGAATAATTCCTTAGCTTGACGGTTATGGGCTGTGTCTAAGCCAAACAATAAGGTAACCTCAGACGAACAGGAGAAGTTGTGGATAATCTTCTGAACAACTACTGCATTCCGCAATCAGGCCAACAACATTGGGATTTTAATCCCATTACTCACAAATGATGTTGTTCTATTCATATTTATTTTAACTATATTAATATTTTTATTAATTTTATTAAGCTTTGTATTAATTTATTTAATATATTTGTTCAAAACAATTCAACGAATGGATAAAAAACTACCAGTAATATGTCCGAGTTGTGATTCCGGATTAAAAGTCAACAGCTTGCGCTGCGAAAGCTGTGAGACAACCATCAGTGGATTATTTGAACTACCCGTATTGCTTAAACTCGACATGAAAGAACAGAGCTTCATCCTGGAATTTGTAAGGTCAAGCGGCAGTCTTAAAATTATGGCAGAGAAACTTAAACTTAGCTACCCGACAGTTCGCAATATGCTCGATGATCTCATAAGTAAAATTGAAAAAATGCAGAATCATGTTCAATAAACTTATTAATCCTTTTCGTTACATTGCCGGAGGCCAATCGCTTTTCATTGGTCTTTTATTCATTTTAGCAACTTCTGTTACAGGTTATTTCAGCCATACTCATTTTCCCGATGTAATCTCAGTGAAGATAGGATTTGAAATGCCCATAATGTATTTCCTGTTTCAGGGCTTGATAAACTGGCTTGTACTATCAACAGTATTTTATGTTGCTGCTGTAATGTTTTCACAATCTTCAATAAGAATAATAGATATTTACGGAACCCAAGCATTTGCCCGGGCTCCTTATTTATTGGCAGCTTTTACCGGATTTTCAGATTCATTAAACAATTTTGCCAAATACATTCTTTGGACCATGCTTCAGCAGGGTAAATCAATCCATTTATCTGCTTCTGAAATAGCTCTGGCTATATTAATACTTTTAATTACTGTGTTATTAACTGTATGGATGATCACACTTATGTTTAACGCCTTCAAGGTTTCGTCAAATATTAAAGGAACAAAACTGATACTGATATTTATTACAGGATTAATAATCTCTATTATAATTACCTATTATTCAACAATGATCTTAATTAAAAATATTCATTAACATGAAAAAGAATTTTATTCTTATAATTTTATCCGTATTGTTTGCCCACGCACAGGGACAAATTTCCGATACAATTTATATTAATATTGATAATGCAAAAATCCATACGGTATTAACAAAACCTGCCAACTCAAAGGTTCTCGCAATAATAATTGCCGGCTCAGGTCCAACCGACTTAAATGGCAATCAAACATCGATACCAAATAACAGCTTATTATATTTATCTGATGCTTTAGCAGCAAATAATATTGCCACAGTACGTTTTGATAAAAGAGGTATTGCAGGAAGCTCGGACAGAAGTATCAAAGAATCCGATATTACGATTTACACTTTTGCAAACGATGTTGTATCAATAACTAACCATTTTAAGCAGCAAGGATTTAAGGATATTTATCTTATCGGACACAGCGAAGGTTCATTGATTGGCCTTATTGCGGCTCAGAACATGAATATAAAAGGATTTATTTCGCTTGCCGGAGCAGGGAATCGTGCTGACAGTATATTGAAAAAACAGCTGAAGCCTCAGTGTCCACCAGCATTATATTCGCAGACAGAACTTTTACTAGATTCGCTGAAAAATGGAATGACGGTAAAATCTTATTCTCCTCTTCTAGTGTCTTTATTCAGGCCCTCCGTTCAGCCCTATCTGATTTCCTGGTTCAGATATGATCCTGCTGAACTCATAAAAAACCTCAAATGTCCGGTGATGATAGTTCAGGGCGACAAAGATATTCAGGTTGATCTTCAGGAATCAGAGATTCTTGCTAAAGCAGCGCCAACCGGCAAATATTTAATTATAAAAGATATGAACCATGTATTAAAAACAATTGCCGGTGATATGCAGGAAAATATAGCTTCATACACAAATCCCGCCTTACCTGTTAACGATGAATTGGTAAAGAATATCGTTGAGTTCATTAAGCAGAAATGAACAGCACTATTGGAAAAATTTCACTTAAAATTGTTTTCAATAGATTCAAATACAGGTTTGCATTGCCTGTAGTCTCGTACATTTAACCCTTACGATTCCTATAACAATTTTTCTTTTTGTGCTATATTTGTATAAGGTGGTATAAAAACAATTTATACAGTATGGAAAAAAGGAAACTGGGAAACTCAGGTATCGAAGTCTCTGCTGTAACATTTGGAGCCTGGGCTATCGGAGGCTGGATGTGGGGTGGCGCAGACCGCAAGGATGCCGTTGATGCCATCAGGGCCTCATATGACCTGGGAGTTACCTCCATTGATACTGCACCGGCATACGGACAGGGTTTGAGCGAAGAAATTGTTGGCGAGGCCATACAGGGAATCACAAGGGACAAATTGCAGATCCTGACTAAGTATGGTTTGAGATGGGATTTGAAACAGGGAGAATTCTTTTTTAAAAGCCAGGACAATTCCGGAAAGCCCATTGATATGTACAAGGTGGCCACAAAAGAAAGCATTATGCAGGAGTGCGAAGCCAGTCTGAAACGGCTTGGAACCGATTACATAGATTTATACCAGATTCACTGGCCCGATGGCACAACCCCCGTTTCCGAAACCATGGAAGCCATGCAAAGGTTAATGGAACAGGGAAAGATACGTGGTGCCGGTGTTTGCAATTATTCTGCAAAGTGGATGGCTGAGGCTGAAAAAACCATTTCTCTCGTCTCTAATCAAGTACCCTATAGCATGGTGAACCGGGAAATAGAAAAAGAGATTGTACCCTATGCATTAAAACATCAGAAGGCAATCATCGCTTACAGTCCTTTGCAGCGCGGCTTGCTTACCGGAAAGATAAAACCTGAACAGCGGTTTAGTGACGGTGACACACGTGAAGGAAATGCTTTCTTTTCACTGGAAAATGTCATTGAAGTAAATGCTTTTTTGGACAAGCTGAAGCCACTTACTCAAAGCAAGAAAGCTACCCTCACACAACTGGTAATTGCATGGACTCTGAAACAACCCGGTATAACCATTGCATTAGTTGGAGCGCGTAATGCAAAGCAGGCCATTGAGAATGCAGGAGCCCAGGATGTTCATTTGACTGCCGATGAAATTCAATTCATCAATTCAGAACTGGCTCAGGTGAAACTGGAAGTGTGATATGAGTTTTTTTAAATTAAGAGGAAAGCCAAACCGGATAAGGGTTTGATTTGTTTATTGGAAATCAGAAGATTTTTCTTTATCTTTCTTTTTTATGACTTATTAGCAATATGATTTATTGTACTAACTAAAATTCATTATTATGAAAAAACTACTAAGCATTGCATTACTGGCAATTTTTTTTCTGGTTGCCTGCAACTCTGCCAAAAAAGAAGCACAGGCTAAAGAAGAAGCTCTGATTCAGAAAATTGATTCATTGACAACAGTGATGGATAGTCTGAAAACAGAGATCGACAGTTCTCTGAAAGAAGTTGATGAATTGACCAGTGATTTATAACCCTAAATAGATTGCAATATGAAAACCATCATCAATAAAGCAGCCATTATGCTCCTTTGTTTCTCAATTGTGACGTGTTATGGCGCCTATGCCCAAACTCCACAGGGCAAAGGCAAAGGAACTGAAAAGAAGGAAGTAAAGGAAGCAAAAGAAAAAGTTACTGGAGCGGATCAGAAAGATGTGAATAAGCCTGATCAGGAAAAAATGGATAAAGCTGGTAAGCCTCAGGATAAAACTGAAGCCAAACCGGATAAGGAAGTAAAGCAGGGTGGCAAACCTGAAGGCAGGCCTGAAGATAAATCCGAGGTTGACACCAATGACCAGCCAGAAACTGAGGCCGGAGAAACCCCTCAGGGCAAGCCTGAAGGCAAAGGTGAAGAAGGTCACGCCTATGGTAAGAACAAAGGTGATCTGAAAGGAAAGGATTTTGGCCAGACACGTGCTGCTGAAGCCCGGATGAATCATGAACAAAAATCGCAGGAAATGAATTCATCTGCTGTCCAGGGAGAAGAAAAGGTTAAAGAAGCCAGGGGAAAGATTGAAGAAGCCAAAGTAAAACTGGAAAAAGATAAAAAGGCAAAAAAAATATCGGAGGCAGATTACAAAGAAAAACAGGAAAAAATTAAGAAAGCCGAAGAAGCTGTAAATAACCTGGAAGAAAAAATTAAAAAAAGTAAGGAAATTGAAAAGCCTTCGGAACAAGTAATCAAGCAGGAACAACCGGAATAGATTTACAAGGCCCTTCAGAACATACTGAATCAATAACCTAAATCAATCACTATGTCAGTACTAAAAGTAATCGAACTGATGGCATCATCTGAAAAGAGTTGGGAAGATGCTGCCCAGGCTGCAGTAAAAATGGCCAGCAAAACCATCAATGGAATCCGCTCGGTATATATTCAGGACATGAGCGGCGTTGTTAAGGGAGACAAAATTGTTGAATACCGTGTGAATGCTAAAGTTTCCTTTGAAGTATTGCACTGATGAATACATGAAAAAAAAGCCCCGCATGTAACGGGGCTTTTTTTTTT
>CAYVBH010000023.1:0-22364 GCA_964449015.1 uncultured Bacteroidales bacterium | reverse complement strand
TACCCGATACCGGTAGCCCCTCCGGTTGCCAACCTGGTTGTGGATTCTGTTTTCGTTCATATACAAGGTGATACGCTCACAGGCACGGGTAAATTATATCTCCGGGGTGAAAACCGGGCTCAGCTGATCGGCCTGTTTGAGGGAAAAGATACGTCATTGTACACCAGAATCCTTCAGGCTAACCTGCCCAAAGCCAGCAACAAACACCTGGTCACTGCGGTCAGCATTCAGGGTATTCCGTCTGATGATTCGCCTTTTGAGATTGATTATTCGTTCATATTGCCCGATTACCTGACGCGGGTTCAGCATAATACCTACGTGAGCCTGAGCCTCGACAGGTTTCTTGAAGAAATGATCATCAGCAGAGACCGGAAAATACCGTTGGAATCGCCTATGACGGTTGAATATAACACGGTATGCCAACTGCAACTGCCTGAAGGATACGGGTTGAAGAAATTGCCTGATAATACTTCCTTTTCACATTCCTTATTCGCATTTTCGGAAGCATATTCATCTACAGGAAATTGTGTTGAACTTAAATCAACCATCACCATTAATTTCCAGGTGATTGACGGAACAGTTCTGAATGAATTCCAGGATATGCTTTCATTACTCAACCGCAGCTATCTGAAATCATTGCCACTTGCAAAAAATCAAACATTATGACGCGCTACCTGCTTGCTTTTCTGCTTTTGATTTCTCCCGGACTTTTTGCCCAGGAAACCGTATTTACCGGATACAACTGGAATACCTTCCCGGAAAAACCGGTTCCTGATTCCATCAAACCGGTCAACGGATCGCTGATCACACTGGAAAGGTTTATTCATGAAGTGTATTTGAATAAGGAAGACTACTTTGAGGAGATCAGCATTTTTCATCGGAAGATCAGGGTGGAATCACACGCAGCCATCAACCGGTTCAATAAGATATATGTTCCGGTAAGTGATGTTGTTGAAGTACTCGACATCAGGGCAAGGTTTATTTCCCCCTCGGGAAAAGTAACCGAAGTTCCCAAGGAAAGCATCAGGCAGATTGAAAATCTCGAAAACCTGGGTAATTACCACACATTTGCTATTGAAGGGGCTGAGGCAGGCGGTGAAATTGAATATTTTTATAAACTTCGAACCAAATTTGACCCATATGGGTCGGTTACCCTGCAGGGACCTGACCCGCGTGCCAACGTGGAAATCATTCATGTATTTCCGGCAAAGCTGGAATTCATGATCCGGTCGTATAACGGATTTCCCGATTTTGTGGCAACGGCAGATTCAGCAAAGGAGTTAGGTTACCTGAAAGCCTTCAGGCAATACATTCCTGCCGTTACCGAGGAAAAATATGCGGCATATTCGGCAAACCTCATGCGCTATGAGTACACCCTTACCCACAACAACTACAACAATTCACTGCGGGTTTATTCATTCAGCAAAGTGGCCGGCACCATATACAACAGTGTGTATCAGCTCAACAAAAGTGAAACTGCAGCTATAAAAGCAGTGATCAAAAAGCTTCAGCTGGCGGATAAATCACACGAACAAAAGATCAGGGCGGTTGAGCACTGGCTTAAGACAGAGATTGCGGTTTCTGAAGACCTTCCGGCAACGCCCCCTGTTGATGAGATGATCAGGCTGCGGCAGACCACCGGCTTTGGAATAACCAGACTCTTTGTGGGCTTTATGAATCAGTTGGGAGTTGATTTTGAGCTGGTAGTTGCCTGCGATCAGACCGTAAAAAGATTTGATCCTGATTTCGACGGTTGGAATTACCTGAGCGATTACCTGATTTATTTTTCCGGTTCAAACCAGGTTATTCTTCCCGACAATCCGTCGTACCGGTTGGGCATTATGCCCTCGGCTTTTCAGAACTCCTTCGGGTTGTTCCTGCATCCACTTGAATATGCAGGTGAAGTGAAAACACTGGCCTATGAGGTGAAGAAATTGCCGGCCGACGATTACCGGAACCATTCCGATACCCTGTTGATACAGGTTAAGCTGAATACGGGTGAGATGAACCTGGAGGCGCTTGTTCGCCGGGTTTTTACCGGTGAATTTGCAGCTACCTTTCAATTGTTCTGGAAACTGGCCAATAAAGAACGGCAGGATGAAATGGTAAATACTTTCTTCAATATGGGAGCTAGCAATACCACCATTCTTTCCTATGATCTCACCAACAATTCGCCTGAAGACATTGCTGTACGGCCTTTGATATGGAATGTTAAACTAACGGCCAACTCGCTGGTAGAGCAGGCGGGAGATGACCTCATTGTGAAAATAGGAGAGACCATCGGCGAGCAGTCGGAAATGTACCAGGAATCAGAACGGATGCTGCCTGTATATGTGGATAATCTGCACAACTATTTCCGGAAAGTGATTTTTGAAATCCCGGAAGGTTATGCCGTTTCGAACCTGAACGATTTAAAGATGAAGGTTGAAATGATCCGGAATGGCCGGGTGAGCTGTTGTTTTACATCGGACTATGAAGTGACCGGGAATCAACTGGTCATTTATTCCACCGAGTATTATTCCGAGCTGACCTACCCGGTTGAAGATTTTGAGGACTTCAGAAAGGTGATCAACGCGGCTGCCGATTTCAACAAAAAGACTATTCTGCTGAGCAAAAAGTAATTTTATTTAAGTGATAAATATCCCAAGAGCCGGTGGTGGTCCAGCCGGCATTCATTAAAAAACCCGGAAGCATGTTATTCCTTCCGGGTTTTTTGGTCTCAGACGCCAGAATTCAGGCCTATTTTTTTACAATCTTTCCGTAATAACAGTTCTTTTCATTAACAAGCTTTATAAGATAAACCCCTTCAGAGAATTCAGCGGTATTCACAATTGTATGTTGCATCAGTTGACCGGCATGAACGATTTGCCCAAGTGAGTTGGTAATTTCAAAATCGCTGATGGTTTTCCCGTTTTCAACTTCAATGGTCAATTCGTGCTTTACAGGGTTGGGATAAATTCTGACAGCCTTGATGAATTCGTCCTGGTCTAATGCTGTTATAGTAACATGAAGTGTATCTGAATGTTTTGAAGAGCAAATGCTATTTGTAACAACAGCGTAATAGTCTCCGTCGGCTGTGACAGTATAATCCTGAAGTGTTGCTCCGTCGATAGATCCGCTGAGTGTATACCATTGATTGCCGCTGATGGCATCAGAATGAAGTACATTGCCGTTAAGAGTTAATACCGGCGTCGGAGGAATCTCAGGCTGCGAATTAATTACAACGTCCAATGAAGCTGTGGATGTGCATCCTGAAGCATTGGTAACCGTATATGCATATGATCCGGTTGCAAGTCCTGTTAAGGTGATGCTAGCACCGGTTCCTGATGTGGTTGAACCGCCGGGTGCAGCTTCCAGTGTCCATGACCCTATCAGAGGCAAACCAGTTAGGACAACACTGCCTTCCGGAGATGAGCAGGTAGGCTGGGTAATTGTTTCGATTAGCGGAGTTGCCGGTGTTTCAGACTGTACATCGATAACCACATCCAAAGAAGCTGTGGATGTACATCCTGAAGAATTCGTTACAGTATAGGTATACATACCAGGTGTAAGACCTGAAATTATTGAAAATGGTCCTGTTCCTGGGGTAGTCGTTCCACCGGGGGTTCTTGTCAGCGTCCAGGTTCCTGAGACAGGCAGACCCGTTAATTCAACACTGCCTGTGGCAACAGTACAACTTGGATTGGTGGTTTTTCCGATTGTGGGCGGTATAGGTATGGATGGTTTGGCATTGAGCACAACATTATTTGATTCTGCTGATGTACATCCTGCCGCATTGGTTACAGCAAAACGGTAGGTTGTTGCAGCTGCAAGCTCTGAAATGGTTGTGCTTGTCCCTGATCCTGTATAAGTTTTACCTCCAGGATATCTTGTTATGGTCCAGGAACCGGAAGAAGGTAAACTGCTGAGCACAACACTTCCTGTTTCTATCGAGCAAGATGTTTGAACAATTGTGCCCACAGCGGGTGTGATTGGTGAATCGGGAGAAGCAATTACGGTCACACTGGAGGATGAACCTGATGTACATTCTGATGCATTGGTAACAGAAAATGTAAAAGTTCCTGCAGGAAGTCCGGTGACTGAATGACTCGTTCCGGTTCCTGAATAGGTTGTTCCGCCAGGTGACCTGGTTAATGTCCAGGAACCTGAGGATGGCAAACCGCTTAACGCCACACTACCGGCTGCAGAACATGATGGTTGTGTAACTGTTCCTACTGAGGGGGTTGACGGAGTTGACGGCTGGGCATTGATCACTGCACCGGACGTTGCTTGTGAAGTACAACCCGATGCATTGGTCACCGTAAAATTATACGTTCCTTTAATAAGTGTGTTGATTGTTGTGCTCGAGGTCGATCCGGTTATGTCGCCCGGATTGATGGTCCAGTTTCCTGCCGGTAAACCGCTTAATACAATACTGCCCGTTGAGGTATTGCAGCTTGGATGAGTAATTGCACCTAAAACAGGAATTTCAGGGATTGTCTTGGGTGCAGCTGTTCCGCTTCCTGCCTCACTTGTACAGCCATCGACTGTTGTGGTCACCGAATAATTTCCGGCATGGGTAACGGTAATGCTTTGTGTTGAGGCCCCGGTGCTCCATTCCAGCGTTCCGGCTGCTGTTGTGGATAAAACAGATGATCCGCAATCATTAGCAACGGTAACAACAGGAGTAGCAGGAATAGTATTGGGTGCGGCTGTTCCGCTTCCTTCTTCACTTGTACAACCATCGACTGTTCTGGTCACCGTGTAAGTTCCGGCATGGGTAACGGTAATGCTTGGTGTTGAGGCCCCGGTGCTCCATTCCAGCGTTCCGGCTGCCGTTGTCGACAAAACCGAAGTGCCGTCACAATTGTTAACTACGGTTACGGCGGGAGCAGCAGGTATAGTCTCGGGTGCTGCTGTTCCGCTTCCTTCTTCACTTGTACAACCACTGACTGTTGTGGTCACCGTATAAGTTCCGGCATGGGTGACGGTAATGCTTGATGATGATGCCCCGGTGTTCCATTGCAGCGTTCCACTTGCTGTTGTGGATAAAACAGATGATCCGCAATCATTAGCAACGGTAACAACAGGAGTAGCAGGAATAGTATTGGGTGCGGCTGTTCCGCTTCCTTCTTCACTTGTACAACCATCGACTGTTCTGGTCACCGTGTAAGTTCCGGCATGGGTAACGGTAATGCTTGGTGTTGAGGCCCCGGTGCTCCATTCCAGCGTTCCGGCTGCCGTTGTCGACAAAACCGAAGTGCCGTCACAATTGTTAACTACGGTTACGGCGGGAGCAGCAGGTATAGTCTCGGGTGCTGCTGTTCCGCTTCCTTCTTCACTTGTACAACCACTGACTGTTGTGGTCACCGTATAAGTTCCGGCATGGGTAACGGTAATGCTTGATGATGATGCCCCGGTGTTCCATCGCAGCGTTCCACTTGCTGTTGTAGATAAAACAGATGATCCGCAATCATTAGTAACGGTAACAACAGGAGTAGCTGGTTTAGTCCCCGGTGCAGCTGTTCCGCTTCCTGCTTCACTTGTGCAGCCATTGACTGTTGTGGTTACCGTATAAGTTCCGGCATTGGTAACGGTAATGCTTGGTGTTGATTCCCCGGTACTCCATAGCAGCGTTCCGGCTGCCGTTGTCGATAAAACTGTTGATTCACAGTTGTTATCTACATTTACAGCAGGAGCTTCAGGTTTCGGTCTGGCACTGATGGTAGCAATGGTTGCATCAGATATACAACCGAATGCACTCTTGGCTCTAACTGAATATGTGCCAATTGCAATGTTAGTAAAGGTCATCGAACTTGAATAAGTTGAACCATCAATACTGTAAGTCATGCCTGTTCCGGTTGGAGCTGTAATTTCAATGCTACCCGTTGTTCCTCCGCATCCCGGTTGTGATACGGATACTGAAGGTGCAGAAGGTGTCAGTTCTTCTGAACAATCCACTGTACCGGCCAGGTACATCCAGGCCGATCCGGAAGACACAAACACAGTGCTGCCGGAGTGTAGGGAAATACTCACATTAGTTACTTCAATATTTTCACTGGCATCCCATAATCGCAGGGAATATGAATGTCCGGCGACGAATCCGTCTATTTCTTCTGATGTCGGATCATCTTCCGATGCCTTCATGCCCAAATAGTAGGTACCATCGAACACACCGGCTCCCACACATAAGTTGCCGTCAAAAATGCCGATTTCGTCCCCGACTTCAATATCATAGCCATTGATAGTGGCACCATAAACGCGGAAATTCATATGGTTGTACCCATTTTCTGACCAGCAAACATCAAAGTATGTCTGTGAATAAATCAATCCCAGGTTACAGAGTAACGCAACTGGAAAAATTAGCAGTCTTTTCATTGTCTTCTTAGTTTGAGGGTATTATATCACTATTTTTATTTTACATTATCGAACATCAGCAACTTCAATCCTCTTCACGAAAACTTTACCACCGGCCACCATTTTGCAGAGATAAACACCGGGAGTAACACTAATGATGTTTAAATCGGCTATGTTCCATGCAGTTGAATAAGATCCTGCCGCCAAAGTGCCATGCACCAATGTGCTGATCTTCTCACCCAGATAATTATATATGGTGATGTCAACAACAGATTCCTGACCTATCGAAAAAGGAATAGTGCTTGTGTTCATAACCGGGTTCGGATAACTGTCTCCTAGCCCGGTTGCTTCGCACTTGTTGAGGTCCAAATCCAATGTGGCAGCATTGAGGCAAATGATGGAAGTGCCCAGAGGGGTAAATTCTTTACTGCTTCTGTCCGCAAATTCCAGAATTGTTGCTGAGATTTCATTATTATTTGAAGGTCTCCATACTTTTAGGCTGATGGCATGTCCTGCGATAAATCCATCAACTTCAACTGTGGTTGGATCATCAACTGAAACAACGATGGAACGGAATTTCTGATTGTACTGATCAATTATTCCTGATCCGACACAATTGTCGCCGTCGAAAATACCTATTTCATCTCCCGGATTAAAACCAGAAATATCTTTCGATACATCGGCAATATATACATTCATCTGGTCCAATCCGTTTCCGGTCCAGTTGGGCTTGAAATGAAGGCTCGGACTCTGGCTCAGGGCGGATTTCATTGCTGACTTCAGTGTAAAGCCTGATATGGAAGAAGGATCGATAGTGAACTCTTCATCTGCTGATACCCTTACTTTATATCCTTCATCGGGCATGAAGGAGACAATGTCATCAATCCAGTTGTGAGTAATCGGATTGAGTTCAACGGCGTCACCCTTTTCATCCTGTACCTTTACCAGGTGTCCTGAGGTCATAAGTGAATTTAGTATTGTCATGGCCTCTTCGGAGGATGAAGCCGGGAAGCTGATGATATTCCATCCTGAACCAAGGATTATATCGACAGGATCGCTGATCGAAATACCTGTAACATTTAATGTTGCTGTAGAGTTGACTCTTATTTTATAGCCTTCCGTATTTCTCCAGTTGCCGATTTCATTGATCCATTCGCCTTCAATGGGATCATACTCGATGGCATTTCCTCCTTCATCCTGTACTTTCACCAGACTGCCATTATCAATTAGAGGTTGAACGATACTCAGCATGTTTGCATTGGCTGGAGTAACATACAAGGAGAAAATGTTCCAACCATCCAAAAGCTCTATTTCCTGGGTAATGGTGGTTCCTGTAAATATTGCGGTCACTGACTTGTTGGCATCCATTGTGATGGTGGCCGGATTATCAGTCCCGGTCAGGTTGCCGCTCCAACCGGAGAATGTCCATCCGGAGGATCCGGTGGCTGTGAGTTGAACCACATCACCGTAGTGGTATGTTGCCTGGTCGGGTGATCTGGTAACAGAACCGCTTCCGGAAACACCGGTGGTTAGTGTATACTCATCCCGGGTGAAAGTAGCCGTGACTGTCTTGTCTGCATCCATGATGAGGGTTGCCGGATTGCTATTTCCCGTCAGGTCACCGCTCCATCCTGCAAAGGTCCAACCGGCATTGGCAGAAGCTGATAGCTTAACTTCAGTGCCATAAACAAATGTTGTCTGGTTGGGTAGGCAATTGACAGTGCCGTTGCCTGCAACTACAATCGATAATCCAAATTCATCCACGCTTACTGTAAATTTAGCCTCATCTGAGTCTGCAAGCGGATTGACAGCATCGTTGTCTGTGGCTGTGAAAGTAATTGTTTCACTGCCGGTCCAGCCGCTAATAGGTATAGTTATGGTTGCTATACGGTCAACTATGGAGATGGCAAGATTGGTATTGCCTGTGAAAGTCCATGCCATTTCATTATCTGAGTTGTCGACGTCAGAAACAAAGTTATCCAGGGAGATCATGGCAAAGGCTGATCCTTCTCCTATAGTCTGATCCGGTATGTCAGATACAACGGGAGCGTCGTTTACTGAATTAACTGTGACATTGACCGTTATGTTGTCAGTTCCGCCATGGTTATCTGTAACAGTGACGATGAATAAATCTGTTCCGTTATAATTGGCATGCGGAATATATGAAATTTCTTTCGAGGTACCTGTTCCGCTTGCAATTGCTGTACCATGTATGGCTGCTGTTGAAACCGACCATGTGATCTCATCATCGTCTGCATCTGATGCGTGTAATGTAAGTGCAAATGATGCAGGTGCATTGTCCTCGTCGCAGGAAACAGAAACGGTTTCACCCTCGGTAATTACCGGTGGATTGTTCAATGCTGTGAAGTTTGCAGTGACTGTCTTGGAAGCATTCATGGTAACAGCTGTAACCTGAGAATTAGGATCAGCGACCTCACCATTCCAGCTGACAAACTGATAACCGGTAGAAGGATTGGCGGTTATGGTGACTACTGTACCCGTCGGATAGGAATGAGTTCCTACTGAAGGATCCGTGGTACCGTTTCCGTTGACTGCCATTGTGAGGATGTAGTTGGCTGAAATACTTCCTGTAGTAAATGACCAAACCGGTCCGGTAGTTGAAAGCAAACCGTCGGATACAGTTGCATACCACTCATATTCAGTATTTTCTAAAAGTTCCGGCCAGGTTGTGGAGGCGTTGGCACTGTTTGCAACATATTCGTCGGTTCCGATCAGTTCATAGGGTGTAGATGTGCCATTGTACATATCATATACCATGTTCATCTGGTCGGGAGATGTTATGATTTTTGAACCATTATTGGGTGCATACGTAGTCATGTAAATCATATCTTCCGATGGTGAAAAGCGGAGGAGACGAATGAAATTATCGGAACTTATGTCCTGGTAATCAGCCTGAACCACATGAATGGTATGCCCGTCATCACCGAGTTCTTCACGATAGGCAGCACCATCCGATCCGGAATGCATGTGGCCGCACAGCATCATGAAGAGATTAGGATTGTTTTTCAGTGCTGTAAATGAGGCCTGGTTATTCCATGAATTGTTCGTATTAAGAATATCGTGCTGTACAACGATTCCCCGCCTCGTGGGATTATTTCCAAGAAGTTCATCTGCCCAGGTTAATACTGCCGTTCCGGGATTATATTCCAGGTTGATGACGATAAAATCGTTGCCGGAGGCGCTAAAAAATGAACAAAAATTGAAATTGTTATAGGCTTCTCTGAACCAGCTTTTTCCGGAGAACCGTGAGGTGCCGAAATAATTAGGCCATTCTACGGTACCTCCGAACCCTTCATCATGATTTCCCGGACTGACGCTGTAAGGCACTCCTGCAGCATCCAGTATGTCAAAAGCAGCGTCGGCATTCGAATATTCAGAAGTACTGGAAGATGTATTCACCAGATCGCCGACACAAGTAACAAATACAATGTTCGAATCTGTCATGTTATTTTTAATCCATAGCATTTCATTGTCGTACAATGTGCCTGTTGATGCAAAGTTTTGGGGGTCAGGAATAAGAACAAATGTGAAGTCAGGGCTTGTTGTGGTTGTGCCTGCCTCGCGCCCGTAGAAATTAATATCCAACATATCAGCGACATCCGGATCACTGACTGTGATTTCAAGGAGTGGGGATGTGGATACATCGGTGCCATTGTCTGCGGGCTGCATTAATGTTGGCTCATTGGGGGCATCGTTGGTTGGTGTTTCTGTAAAAAACCCCGTAAGTGATTTATCTTCATTCATGGTGATTGACCAGGTGCCGTTTCCGTTATCAACCAGGTCAATGTCGTTTTCTCCATCCCAGCCTGAAAATTCATATCCTGTATTGGGGACCGGGGTCAGTGTGATCACTGAATTTTCGGTATAAACGCCTCCTGCCGGGTTCAGGGAGATGTTTCCATGGCCGTCAGTGGTTACTGTGAGCGTATGGGTTATGCCGGTAGCAACACTGTAGGTCAGATTAAGTGTCGGGCCATTATTTGTAGCGTTCTCAGAAGAAGCAAACTGCAGGTCATCATTGATACTCGAGCTGGAGTAGTTTTGTATGGTCAGTCCATTATTCACTGATCCGTTAATCCATTCCTGTATCACGGCAAGTCCTTCTGTGTTCAGGTTTACGGTTCTCGTTCCGGCTGAAGAGAATGATGTGGTTCCGGCATCCCAGAGATTCACATCGTAACGGTCGGTTGTAATATCGGCTGCCCCGGAGCTTCCCCATGAATCGGAACCGTTATAGGTGAGCCATGTGGCACCGTCTCCGGTTTCTGCACTTGCACCTGTTCCTTCAATCCAGCTCTGCCTCATGTTGTAGAGGTTGTATGTCTGTGATGAAGATGTTGACACATAAAGAGTAACGGAAGCACTGGTGACCACAGCCGTAGCCGGTATACTGCTCAGGTTCCACCGAAGCAGGGTGCCTCTTTTAACATTGCTTGTTGAACCGTTACGAGTTGATTTCAGCGTGGTTGAAGTACCGTAATTATTTGTTTCATTATAACTGCTCATGTAGGTATCCTCTGAAGCATCAAGGGATACGGATATGTTTGAAGATACCAGTCCGGTTACAGCTATATTTTTCTGAATGGCTCCTGAGCTTGTATGAGCAATATTCCCGCTTAACGATGCTTCATAGCTGCTATACATTCTTACATATATTGATTTGCCTGTAACAACGCCATCAACAGGAGTCAGGGTGAGGTTTGAAGTGAAAGTTGTTCCATCTTCGGATATTTCGAAGCCGGTTGGAGCAGCAATGGTGATCACATCAGTCAGATGTCTGCCCGATATAGTGTAAGTCTGGCTGGCAGACGGCACTCCTGGTGAGCTTGTGAAATCATCCAGGGTTCCGGTAGTGGTAATTGAAGGATCGGATGATGTGGAATAGGTGATGTTGAGCCGGGGTCTTTGCGCTACCTCACTTGCCTCGCTGGAAGCTGCTTCCCACACATCAACTGCGTTGCCATCATAGTTTTGGATGGTGAGTCCGTTATTCACCAGGGTGCTGCTGATCCAGCCCTGTATTACACTGAGTCCTTCTGAATTCAGGTTGAAGGTTACATAGCCGGTGGTATTAAAATCAGCAGCAGTCGCATTCCACAGGTTTACATCATAGCGGTCAGATGCAGTACTCTGTGCCCCTTCAGTTTCCCAATCGCCGGTTCCTGCGCCATAATATGACCATGATGCTCCTGATCCCGTTGCTCCGTTGTTTGTTCCTTCCACCCAGGCTTGCCGCATATTGTAAAGACCATAAGCGTAATCAGAGCCTGTTGTAACATAAAAGGTTATGCTGGCTGAGGTAACCTGGGCATCAACGGGAATTTCAGCGTCACTCAAATCCCATTTCAATAAAGCACCGGTTAATTGCCCGTCTGTTGAACCTTGTGAATAGTAAGGGTTTACCCTAATAGTGGCTGAATTACCATAATTATATTTTCCCCGTGTGCTTCCGCTTCTCATATGGGTGTCCTCGCTCACAATAAGGCTTTCATTTCCACCTTCAGTGAAGTTGGCTGTAACGGTTTTATTTCCGTCTATCGTCAGCAAAGCAGGATTTGCGCTTCCTGACAGGTCACCGGTCCAGCTTTCGAAAGTAAAGCCGGTATTACCGGTTGCCGTCAAAGTCACTTCTGTGCCTGAAGCATAGCTTCCGCCTGCCGGACTGAGTTCAACGTTTCCCCTGCTATCCGTATTTACTGTCAATGAATAATAAACTGCCACCGTACCGTTAACTGCAATGTCTTTTTGCGTGGCATCCGTACTTGTATGAGTGATATTGCCGGAATAGGTTCCTAAATCAGGACTATTTATACGGACATAGATGGTAGTGCTGCTTACCGTGCCGCCTGACTGCGGGAGAGTGAGATTCGGGCCATAGGTAATGTCATCGGTTGATATTTCGAATCCTGCGGGGGCGCTGATGCTGATATCCGATGTCAGGTTTACACCTGATACTGTATAGCTCTGGGATTCCGAAGGTGTTCCGGCAGGACTGACGAAATTGCTGAGTGTTCCGTTGGTAAGAATAGCAGGACCCGAGATCGTTCCTGTTATTTTAAAATCATCAATATTCCATCTTTCTCCATTTGCGGTACTACTTGCATCATAAATAGTAATTCTGATCCGTAAAGTGGTAACAGATGGCAAAGATGTTATTCTGAGTGTGCTGTATCCATCGGTGGTTCTTGAACCGGAACCTGTCGGCGCGAATGTCGCAGTTGTTCCGTATGCGGTAGTTGCAATTCCGGTTGCACTATAGGCCCATCTGTTCTGACTTGAAGAATTATATCCCTGAACTGTAAGGTAATCAGTATAGCTTGATCCTCCGTTAGTACTGATGCCAATCTTGATATAATCAGCATTTTCAACTCCTCCTGTGGAGGAATTTACTGAAAAAGCTGCTGCTCTTAAGGATAAGGAAATGTCACTGTAGCTGGTTGTATTGATATCATTGGTTGATGTTAATACTGATGTAACATTACCACTGGAAGTTGCATTGGTTACTCCAAAGCTATAGGATCCCTCCACGGCAAGTGGTGAAGTGGCAGGGGCGTCTCCCGATGCAGAATTTCCGCTATAATAGGCAGCTGAAGTTCCGGTGGTGTTAATTGTGAAATGAGTAGTACTGTTTTCAAATCCATCTGACACGATAATTGTTTGTGCATGAGAAATTAAGACCAACAGATTTGTTAATAGGATTACCAACACAAGTGCTTTCCAAATGGCAGTAGACTTTTTCATAGGTCCTGTTGTTTAGGGTTATCTAATTTTTTTCTCAATAGCCTGCTGACAGTTGGATTAATCTGTCAACAGGCAGTTTGATGGTATATTAAGTGTGATTATATGTAATTATTTTTTAATCAATACTTTATTAAAATAAGTGTTTTTACGAACACTTCATTGCCGGCATTCATCTTCAGGTAGTATACACCCGGATTGATTTTACCACCGTTGTTGTTATCAGCTTCCCATACCAGGGAATGGCTGCCCTGTGAAAGTGTGGCATGTAAAATTGTCCTGACCTTGTTGCCGAGCATGTCGAATACAGCCAGATCCACATGGGTTTCTTCAGCCAGAGTAAACGGTATGTTTGTTTTTCCGCTGAATGGGTTGGGATAGACATCGCCCAGGTTGGTTGTTGCTTTATATTCATTATTCAATCCCAATGAAATGGAATTGACAAGTATCCTGGAGGTTCCCATGGGTTCGAATACCTTGTTGCTTCCGGTAATAAATTCCAGCTTATCCAGGTTGATCTCGGTATCGGTCGCCGGCCGCCATGCCTTCAGGCTGATGGAATTGCCATTCCTGAACCCGTCGGTTTCACCGTTGGAAGGATCATCGGCAGATGCCACAAATGAGTATGAACTTTCACTGGTTTTTGCAATTACACCGGAACCTACGCAAACATCACCGTCAAAGATCCCGATTTCATCTCCGGGCTCAAAAGCTGAACCATTGGATGATACAGAAATGTAAATATTCATGTGGTCGAGACCATTGCCGGACCATACCGGGATGAAATGGACGGCAGATGAAGATTTCAGTGTCGATTTTTCGCTGTAGGCTGCATTCCTGGTTGATTTCAGGAAGCTGCCGCTTCCCAGTGACAGCGGGTCAATGGTCAGCGCATCACCGACAGATACCCTTACCTTATAACCTTCACAAGGATCAAATGTTCCGATTTCATTTTCCCAGATTCCGGTCATCGGATTGAGCTCAATGGCATCTCCGGTTTCATCCTGGACTTTTGTCAGGTGGCCTGCTGTAATCAATGGTGTTACCAGGTTCAACCCGTTTTGCGAAACAGACACCGGATAGCTGATAATATTCCAACCCGACAAGAGGGGGATGTTGACTGCTTCGTCAATCAGCTTCCCTGTGACAGTGAGGGTTGCATCGGTATTTACTCTTATTTTATAGCCTTCCGAATTGCTCCATTGACCGATCTCATTCACCCATCTGCTTTCAACAGGATCATATTCGATGGCATCACCTTTTTCATCCTGAACTTTGACAAGAGTCCCTGCAGTGATCAGGGGCTGTACAACCGACAACAGGTTGTTGTCGCCGGGTGTTACAAACAGGGAGAAGATATTCCACCCGTTTAACAGGGCAATAGTCTGGTCTACAGTACTGAATACGTTGATATGGAACCAGCTTGAGGCACCATTAGTGAAAATATTGTCATATCCTGTTTCATATGTTATTGAGGTTGCAGGAACTTCAGTTTCTTCACTGGCATCCCATACGGCAAATGTGGCGGAATGGCCGGCAGTATATCCTTCAATTACCCCAGAGGTTTCGTAGTCATCTTCTGAAACAACGATATCCAGGTAGATGTCTTCACCGTTCAGTATCTGAGTTAAAATACCTGCCCCAACACAGGCAGTGTTATCGAAGATACCGATCTCATCACCGGGTTGCAGGTCAGAACCGTCAATTTTGGCAGTAAGTGCATAAAAATTCATATGGTTGTTTCCATTGTCTGACCATACAGGGATAAAATGCCTTGCAAGCGACGAGGTGATGGTAAATACCGCATCACTTAAATCTGAAGGATCACCGTCAGTATCACTGATCCTGATGAGGCAGGTTGCAGACGGTTCATCCGGAATAGTCCAGGTGTATGATCCGTCGTTATCAGTACTCGTAGTGATATTGTTCCAGTTGCTACCGTTGTTGGTTGAATATTCAATGCGTACGGTTCCGCCTGCATTGACAGATGTCCATGCAATATTATGGCTGGATCCAATCAACCAATTCTGGCCTCCATTTGGTGAGGCCAGGTTAATAGCCGGTATCAGGTCAAAACGGGCTGTAACTGATTTGTTACCGTCCATCACCATGGTATAAATTCCGCCGGTATTTACAATATCACCTGCATCGGCTCCTTCCCATGCGTCAAACTGGTAATCTGTTGCGGGAACCGGAGTAAGGGTAACAACGGTTCCTGGAGTATACAAGCCGCCTCCGGGATTAAGTGTTACTGCGCCGCTGCCAACAGTGCTCAATGTAAGTGTATAAGCCGGTTGTATTATTGCAAACACAGCATCACATACATCAGCCGGAGTTCCGTCGTCAGCTTCGCTTATTCTAAGCAGGCAGTTTTCGGACACCTGAACAGGAATGGTCCATGTGTATGATCCATCATTTTCAGTACTTGCAGCAACATCTGTCCAGTTGGTACCGTTATTTGTTGAATATTCAATACGAACACTTCCGATAACGCCCTTGGTGGTCCATGTTATGGAATGATTTGAACCCGTTTGCCACTCTTCACCGCCATTGGGAGCTGTAACTGTAATAGCAGGTTCAATGGCTTCCGGTTCCATTGTATAAGAGTAGGCTATTTGTCCGTTGATACCGCCTCCGCCTTCTTCAGATCTTATATATTCAAGCAGGGCTTCTTCCGGGGAGACAGTTACTCTGATATGGCCCGGATCAGGAAGATTACCGCCACTGACAGCATAAGGACTGCTGTCATACAAATCAAATCCGTAACCATTCATGCCGGGTGTCGGAACCAACTGGTAAACCACGCCATCGATTTCTTCATGAACAAACTGGTGGTCATGGCCATGGAAATAGGCGGTGACACCGTTTTCAACCAATAATTGATGGACAGGATCGCCATTCCAGCCAGGGCGTTTACTTTCAAATCCATCGGAGCCATTTGCGTTCAAACCTCCCCATTCAAAATAATTGGCTGCCATGGCACCTCCTCGAACATATGTTGCTGGTCCTGCACTGGAATTTGAAATGGTTAACTGCCCGCCGGTAACATGGTGTGAGAACACAAATTTATATCTTGCCGTACTGTTTTCAAGCGTGTGTTTCAGCCAGTAATATTGCTTCTTTCCAAGAGTCCAGTTCCATTGATCGCCACTGACTGTTTCGTCATTTGCTTCACCCGATCCTGTAACATTACTATAGGGCAGTGTCATTGTATACTGGAATGGATCCAGAACCACAAACAATGCATCTCCCCATTCCCAGGCATAATAGTCTTCCCGAAGCTGGTCGCCGCTTACTCCGACTAAGAGACTGTCGTCGCCCGTATAGAAAGCGTCAGTTACCGGATTAAGGAAATATTCCTTTCGGGCATTAATACTTCCTATACCGGTACTGAAAGGTGTGTCATCAAGATTCCATCCTTCTTCATTTTCATGGTTTCCCATAGCCAGGAATACCGGTGCTGAATGGCTGAAGTTGCCAAAATAGGGTCGTTGTGCCAAATAAACTGCATTGGCTTCTGTTTGATTTTCTGCGTCTTCCATAATAAATGCATCCCCTAGATCCAAATGGAAGTCGGGATGATCGGCCGCAACATTCAATGTAGTTTGGTTGTACCTGGCGGGCGTGTTGCCTGAGAAGGTCTGTCCCAGGTGAGAATCAGAAATCAGGGTAAAGGAGAACGTTTCATTATCTGCTCTTTGGGTATTAAATGAATATTCTGTCCCTGAAGCCCATTCAGATGACCCGGGAGAAAGGAATCTAAGACGGTAGTAATACTTTGTATTGGTTGTTAGTCCGGTTATTACAGTTACTACAGGTTCTCCTGCGTTTACATGTTGAACACCTGTTTGACCGGAAATATAGCTGCCTGGGGTTGTCCCATATTCATAGTAAATATCACCTTCAAGATCAATAATGGCATTAACTGTGATTGAATTATTTGTAGGTCGTCCAAGTAATAGGTTATACGCATCACTGCTGAAGGATCCTAATGGATTGATCGGCACAGCGGCAATAGCCCAATACGAAGAACTCGAGGCTGTCCAGCTCATGGTAGTAGAACCAGCTGTTGCTTGTTTTGTACTGGCTGCTTCGCGTAAATTTGATACAAATTCAGGATTCCACAATTGTGTTTGATCGGAACCTGCCGTTAATGTAGCATCGGAAGAACTGGCTCCCAGGAAGGCATTGTCGAATATAAGTTCATTGCCGGTAAGTCCCGTTAAGGTTACACTTACATTGGCACTTTGTCCGTTTGCACCACCGGGTGTTCCAAGCGGCTGGCTCTGGTTAACCCCGGCAAAATTTGCAACGCCGGCCATAATGCCATTACTTACCGAACCGCTAAAGGTAATGGTCACTGTCCCCGTTTGTCCGCTGGGCGGATTCACCAGACTATAGATAGCAGAATACCTTGGGTTTGAGGAGTTGTAACCCAATTGAGTGATAACTTCTGTGAATGTTACAGCACTTCCTCCATCGGGTGTAAAAGTTACAGACGAAATGGTCCGGTTGTTGGTGCCGCAATTCCATGAAACACCTGCCAGCATCATCCGGTTAGAACCGGTGCCTGTAGTATGCGATATATTTATACTACTTACATCATCGGCTGTTCCGCTCGATACAGCGCCGTCAAGTCCCAGTGAACCCGGAACATAAGTTGAAAACTCAGCAGTAATAGTTTTGTCGCCATTCATTACAATGGAATACACTCCGCCCGTGTTTACAATATCACCAGCATTTGCTCCGGACCATGTGCTAAACTGGAATCCGGTATTTGGAACGGGAGTTAAGGTAATTACGGTACCACTGGCATAGGTACCTCCTGATGGATCCAGGGTAACGGAACCATTGGCATCGGCATTCACGGTCATGGTATAGTTCAACTGAACAAAATTGGCTGTAACGGTTTTGTTATCGTCCATGGCAACCGTGGTGGTTGCCGAGTTTGGATCTGCGACATCCCCTGTCCAGTTGACAAATTCATAACCGGCAGCAGCATCCGCAGCTATGTTGACAACATCATCTTCCGGAAAACTGTGTATGCCGACTGAAGGATTTGTGGTTCCTCCAACTGCGGGACTTGCACCCATGGTCAGTGCGTAGGTTGGCCCTGCAGGGGCCGGATTGATGGGTACTGCAGTAATAGCCCAATATGCAGAACTGGACCCTGTCCAGGCCATGGTAGCCGAGCTACCTGCGGCTTGTTTTGTGCTGGCAGCTCCGCGTATATTTGCTATATAACCTGGATTCCACAATTGCGTTTGATCGGAACCTGCCGTTAATGTTGCAGAGGAAGAACTGGCCCCCAGGAAGGCATTGTCGAATATGAGTTCATTGCCCGTAAGTCCCGTTAAGGATAAAATCAGACTGGTACTCTGACCATTTGCACCGCCAGCAGTTCCAAGCGGCTGGCTCTGGTTAACCCCGGCAAAGTTTGCAACACCAGCCATAATGCCATTGCTTACATTACCGCTAAAGGTAATGGTCACTGTTCCCGTTTGTCCGTTGGGCGGATTCACTAAGCTATAGATGGCAGAATAACGAGGGCTAGATGAAGTATTGGCCAGTTGAGTGATTACCTCAGAAAATGCAAGAGCACTACCTTCGTCGGGTGTAAATGTAACTGCGGAAATGGTTCGGTCGGTGGTACCGCAATTCCATGAAACACCCACCAGCATCATTCGGTTAGAACCGGTGCCTGTGATATGTGGAATATCGATTGTATTTATATCATCGGCAGTTCCGCTTGATACAGCGCCGTCAAGGGCAAGTGCAGTGGTTGCGTTTTCCCTGAAAACTGCAGTAACAGATTTGTCGGAATTCATGGTTACTGTTGTTGTGGCATCCTGGGCGTCGGCTACATCACTAGCCCAATGATCAAATACATATCCTGCCGCAGGTATGGCAGTGATAGTAACTTCTGTATTATTAGAAAAGGTATGTGTGCCAACAGCCGGTGTTGTGGAACCGCCACTAACAGGATCTACACCCATTGTAAGGGTATGCACTTCACCAGGTTCGCTAGGCTCTATCTGGTAGAAATAGGAAACTGCCCCGGTACCGGAATTAACATAGTCGACTGTTGCGGCCGTTGAACCTATGGAAATTCTCAGGTAACCGGCATTTTCTAACATTTTTATAGTCTGGTAACCAGTAAAACTACCTTCTGTATAAATACCGCCGAATCCCATAGATGCAGACATGGTAGGGGATGGCACTTCCTGGTAAACAACTCCATCTCGATTCTCATATACATATTGATGGTCGTGCCCATGGAAATAGGCACTGACGCCATTTTCAACAAACAATTGATGAATGGGCTTAACAAATACCGAAGTATTGCGATGAGCCACAAATCCTTCGCTGCCGTCTGCGTTTTTGCCTCCCCATTCAAAGTAAGCAGCAGCCTCGGCTCCGCCACGAACGTAACCAGCGCCTACGCCTACAATGGCTCTTGTAATTCCGCCTAACATGTTATGACTGAAAACAAATTTGTATTTGGCGGTACTGTTTTCCAGGGTTTCTTTGAGCCAGGTATATTGCTGTTCTCCTAAAGTCCAGCTCCATTGATCACCGGTTACCTCATCATTATTCCCTTCCCCGGCGGCTGGAGTATAGGGCAGATCCATGGTATATTGAAATTCATCAATCACAACAAACAGGGCATCACCCCATTCCCAGGCATAATAATCCTCACGCAACTCATTGCCATAGGTGGTTTCATCAATGGCAGGCAAAGGATCGGTATTCCCGGTGTAGAAACCATCGGGAACAGGTGTAGGATAATATGCTTTCCTGGCCTGGATACTTGCAACTCCAATACTGAAAGGTGTGTCATCCAGATTCCAGCCCTCTTCTTCTTCATGGTTTCCCGATGCAAGAAAAATTGGTGTGGAAGCGCCAATAGCTCCTAAATACTGGGGGTCACGATGCTCCAGATAAGCCTCGTTGACTGCATTCTGACTACTTGCCCCATTGGGATAAAACGTATCCCCCAGGTCGATGTGAAAATCAGCATTGTTGTTCCTGATATTCTGCATGGCCTGTATGTAATTTGAATTTTTTGTGTCATGTATATCCGAAGTTACCGTAAACACAAAACTGCTCCCTTTAGAGCGTTGAGTCATAAAGGAATGTTCTTCTCGTACAATCCATTCTCCGCCCGGTGTGCGGTATTGCATCCGGTAATAGTACTTGGTGTCAGGCAACAGGTCATCAATGATTATTTCATAGGGCGCACCAGAGGCGGCAGTCCCTAAATCTGTTTGCAGTGAATAACCTCCTGGTGTGGTGCCATATTCATAAAACAATTCAATAGTGGAAGCAGGTACAATGTTGATTGCAATAGAGCTTTCTGTTGGTATTCCGATTAACTCTCCACCTGTGAAGGTAATGGTTTGACATTGCAGACCACCATAAATAAACAATACAGCAAGGATTGTTACAAAAGAACGATAGGTCTTTTTCATAATAGGGTCTTTTAGGTTGGACGTTCAGAAAAAAAACAGTTTCTCTGCTCCGCAATCAGGGGAATAGAGAACGAAAAAACCAATGGATCAAATTCAACTTAACCGGTTGTCAGTAACCGGTTACTGCTGCCCAAGAAGTATAAAAACAAGATGTTATCGGTAAGAAACGATGATAACATCTAATCTTGTTTTGAGAAAAAAGGAATATGGGTTTAAGAAAGATAAATTAATGGTTCAGGATTCATAGCTAAATTAGAAATTGATCCTAACCAAGTCAATACACCCAAAGTGGTATTCAGAAAAAAATAAGAAATTGAAAAAAGGGTAAAGTAAAGAATATCAAGTGCTTATGTTGAAGTGAACAAGAAGTCAGTTGATCCGTTTTTGATTAAAATGAAAATTCTGGTGACGAAGAACTAAAAAGCGATGACTAAAAGACAAAATACCTTTTAAATAAATGATCTATAGCTGGAATTCACTGGTAGATAAGCCATTTTCAACAGCATACCTGATCAGGGCCCCGCTATTCTTCAATCCCATCTTATGAATGATTCTTTTCCGGTGTGTTTTGGCCGTATGAATGCTGATTCCCAGGTATTCCGAAATTCTCCTGTCAGAATAACCATCAGTGATCAGTTCTATTACTTTTCTTTCTCTCTGGCTCAATAGTTTTACAATTTTTTCTGTTTGTCTTTCATACCCGAGATGACGGATACACCCAATCTGGTGATACAATTGTTCAATATCCACTTCACGTGCAAAAAACAAGATTTTATCTATTTGTCCTGATGTATTTTTTTCATGCACAATCCATGTTGACAATATCCAAAACCATTGACCGTTTTTGTTCCTGACTTTAACCAGTCCGCAAAGGTTGTCGAAATCGGTGCTGTTAATTAACATCAACTCATCAATTGCTACTTTCCTGTAATCGGGATGTATATAAAAAAGCAATTCATCCACCGACATGTTGGAAAGATCGGGCAAAGTGATTCCTGTTTTATTAATGAAATGATTGTTGGCCCAAACTATTTTCTGATGGTGAATATCGATGATACATGCGAAGGCATCAATCTTATTGAGGATTTTCGTAGTGAATTCATCGAGTGGCTTGGGTGCGAAATAATCGGAAGATTCCTTGAAAGTCATGGGAAGACAGATTGGTGAATTATTAGCTTAATACCAAGTTAGGTGTTTTGGAAAAGATAAACACTTTTATTCCATTAATAAGGGTATTACGTTGACTATTAGTATATTTATGTGGATTAATGTCATTCTGCCTTTACCGTCATGTTCTTCCGGTATTTCAGTATAAAACAGCCTATATAAGTTGGAACCAATCAACAACCAGTTCTTTTTTGAAGCAGTAAGATGAATCAGCAGCCTGTGTGAGGATGAGACCTAAATATTTTGCAAATAAGATGACCTATTTTAATGGCAAATAACCCACTAGCCGGTGGTGGTTCAGTCGTCCATCGAGGTAGTAGACGAACAGGGCATAATCGTTTTCGGTTTCATAATAGCTGCCCTCGAGCGCATATTCATTGATGATGCCTGTTTCGGGATCGGTCATCATGTAACAGTAGTCATAAAGGCCCTGTTTCAGTAGCAGGGTCAGCTCAAAATGATTGATTGAATCGTTGTACTTCATTTTATTGGTACCAGTTCGCTTCCAATCGCAGAATGCCCCGGTAACATAGATGTTTTCCCAGGCATGTGATGGCGGAATAGCCAGCTTAAAGTGAACATAAACATAATCGGCTTCCTCATGCCTTTCCCGGGCTTTTTCCCTGTCGA
>CAYVBH010000022.1:0-22472 GCA_964449015.1 uncultured Bacteroidales bacterium | reverse complement strand
TATGCTGCCGATGCACGCAACAACAACCGTCCGGTTGTTATGTGCGAGTATGCACACGGCATGGGCAACAGCTGCGGTAACCTGAAGGAATATTGGGAACCTTCCTATACACTGCCGCGAGCTCAGGGAGGTTTTGTATGGGACTGGGTAGATCAGGGCTTTCTGAAAACAGATAAAAACGGAAATACATTTATTGCCAACAGTGGCGATTTGAACGATCCCCGTTCGGAACCCTTTGTGGGCTTCGATGGAATGGTGCTTGCCGACAGAACGCCTCAGCCGGAACTGCTAGAGTATAAGTATATCATACAACCGGTCAAAATAACCTTGAGCGATTTGGATTCGGGTAAAATAAAAATCCTGAACCGCTACGAATTCACCAACCTGAATATATTGGAAGGCGAATGGGAAATCCTGGAGAACGGCAAACCCATTCAAAAAGGAGTGATCGGAAAAATTGATCTCAATCCGGGAATGGAAAAGGAAATAGTAATTCCATTTGCCAAGCCTGCGCTGAAAATGCAAAGTGAATACTTCCTGAATCTGACGTTTAAACTATCAAACAGTACAAGCTGGGCCGAAAAAGGTCATGTTATTGCATGGGAACAGCTGGATCTTCCTTACACTATAGAAGCAAATCCTTATAGTGTAAAGTCTTATAACTCTTTTACATCAAGGGAGACAGTCGATGAAGTGAGCCTATCGGGAGCTAATTTCAGCATAACATTTAATAAGAAAAGCGGGATTCTTTCTTCAATAAAAAATGCCGGCAAGGAAATGATCGCAAAGGGCCCAGTTGCCGTGCTTTACCGATCTCCATCGGACAACGACGAAATGTGGTGGAATCCGAATGCACCCGCTGTTTTCTGGCGTAAAGCCGGATTTAACCACCTCAAATACGAGGTGAAAGACTTTAACGTTAAAAAGAACAGCGACCACTATGAGGTAGATGTTGTAACCAAGGTTTACAGCGACTCGATTTCACACATCCTTGACAATAAGGTTACCTATAGCATTTTCGCTAATGGAGATGTTTTCGTAAGATCGCGATTTGAGTTTGTCATAAATCCCTCCGACATTTCAAACAAGGAAATTGCCCGGATAGGGATGCAGATGGTACTTCCTGCTGATTTTGAGAATTACGCTTACTATGGCCGAGGACCCTGGGAGAATTATGCTGACAGGAACAATGCCTCTAAAGTTGGCGAGTACCATACTACTGTTACGGAACAATATTTCCCCTACTCACGGCCACAACATACCGGCAATCATACAAACATCCGATGGGCTTCTCTTACAAATAAAGAAGGAACAGGAATCGCTGTTTTTGGCTATCCTTACCTTGAAACTACCGCTATCCATTATGGGGATAATGATCTCGATAAAAAAAGTTTTACGGAAATAGTTAAACGCAATGAAGTGTATTTTTCAATTGACGCGCAGCAAAACGGGCTTGGTGGAGCAAGCTGTGGCCCCGGTGTGCTTCCGGCATATATCTTAAAGTTGAAAGACATGGGTTATACCTTTCGCATAAGCCTTATTAATAAGGATTCCGACTTGTCCGCACTGATGAGCGAATCACCATTCCTGGCACCGCCTGTAATTCAACCTACAGAACAAATGCTTTACAAGGGGGGTAAGAAAATTGAAATTACTGCGCCGGTTGATGGTTCCGAAATCAGGTATACACTGGACGGGAGTGAACCCAATGAAAAGTCGTTGCTGTATAAAGAGCCTTTCACAATAGAATCGGATTGTGTGGTTAAAGCCAGAACATTCAAAAAGAGCGAAAATACTTCAGTTTCAGTTATGCATGCATACAGTATAGGCGAAATATTGTATGAAAGTCCGGTCATTAAATTTGGAGATCAACCAATAGCCTGCGATGTGCAGATTGAGGGATATAAGTCCATTGGCATCCTGATCACCGACCCGGATAAATCAGCCGATTGGGATCATACCGATGTGCTGGATCCTGTAATTATTAAGAAGGATGGCAGTGAAAAATCGCTAACCGATATAAAGCCCTATATTACTTTTCAGGATTGGAGTTCGCTGGTGGTTAACCGCTCTGTGGATAGAAAACCATTGACAGTTGCCGGAACTAAATATAGCAAAGGACTTGGCACACATGGTTTGGCCGAGATCTGGTATCATTTGGACAGCGATGCAACCAGGCTAAAACTAAAGGTAGGCGTTGACGATGAAACCGAACGAAGAGGCAGTTCGACCATTACTTATAGAATTGTAGGGGTGCGTTGAAATTACAGAACTATGTCGGGTAAATAAAATCTTAAACCGGTGTATGAAATGAAATGGATTGTTATTGTTCTTACATTGTTGTTTGTCCCTCAGGTGAGGGCTCAGGAAGTACCGGACTGGGAAAATCCGGAAATTATCGGCATTAATAAAGAACCATACCACAATTCACTGGTGCTTCCTTCCCGAAAAAATGAATGTAAGGAAATCGCATCTCTTAACGGGAAATGGAAATTTAAGTGGTCGCCCAATCCGGATCTTCGACCGGTTGATTTTTACAAAACCGATTTTGATATTACCCGCTGGGAGGAAATATCGGTTCCGGGCAGCTGGCAGTTGCAGGGCTTCGACAAGCCCATTTATGTCAATATCAATTATCCATTCCAAAAAGATCAGCCCCGTGTTATGAGCGAGCCGCCAAAAGACTGGTATGCATACGAAAATCGTAACCCTGTAGGATCGTATGTTACCACATTTCAGGTAACACCTGGAAGCAAAGACAAACAATACTATATTGTCTTTGAAGGCGTTGAATCGGCTATGTATGTGTGGGTAAATGGCCAAAAAGCAGGTTATAGTGAAAACTCATATTCACCTGCCGAATTTGATGTTACGCATCTTATCAAAGAAGGAGAAAATCGACTGGCTGTTGAAGTCTATCGCTGGTCCGATGGCAGTTATCTTGAAGACCAGGATTGTTGGCGTTTGAGTGGTATTTTCCGGCCTGTTGAATTATGGGTCCGGCCCAAAGTGCATATCCGTGATTATACAATTATTGCTGAACCATCCAAAGATTTTTCTTCATCAATGGTTGGAGCTAAGATTTCAATTCGCAATCAAAATGTAAAGAAAATAAGCAATCTCGAGCTGGAAGTGAAAATTACCGGAAAGGACAAGAATGGTAGAAATGTGGAAAAAACACTTCTGCAGAAGATCTCTTCAGTAAACAAACTGGATAAACAGGATGTGGTTTTAAAGGATGTTCTTACCAATCCACGTTTGTGGTCGGCTGAAGATCCCTATTTGTATGATGTTGTTATTACACTGCGTGACAAAAAACAGGAAATCGAAAAATTCCAATATTATCTCGGAATCCGGAGAATTGAAGTTGATGGTGAAATACTTTTAATCAATGGCAAAGCCATTAAACTGAAAGGCGTTAACCGTCACGATTTTCACCCGCGTACCGGACGTTATATGGATTATACGACTATCGAGCAGGATTTGCGATTGATTAAGCAAGGCAATTTTAATATGGTGCGCACGGCACATTATCCCCATACCGCATATTTTTATGAAATGTGTGACCGTTATGGTTTATACGTGATGCTGGATGCTAACAATGAATCACATGGTTATGGAATAGGCAATAAAGTATTAGGCGACAGTCCTGAATGGACCAAGGCCCACGTGGATCGTGCTGTGTCGATGGCGCGCCGTGATATAAACAGTCCGAGTGTGGTTTTTTTGTCGTTGGGTAACGAAGCCGGTCGTGGTTTGAATATGAGAGCCATGCGTGATACTTTGAAAGCCATAGATCCAACAAGATTGGTTTATAGTGATTCGGACCGTTCAGTATCAGATGTATATGATGATGGTTACCTGGCTCCTGAAAAACTAAAGGAATTAGCTGATAAAACGTCTGACCGTCCTGTATTTATGCGCGAATATGCCCATGCTATGGGAAATTCACTCGGAAATTTACAGGAATACTGGGATGTGATTGAATCAGATATAAGCATTGCCGGTGCTGCGATATGGGAATTGACAGATCAGCCAATAGCCAGAAAAAAAGACAATTCACCGCTCACTTTTGGTGACAATAAAACCTCATATAAACTTCAGCCCGATGAATACTGGGCTTATGGAGGCGATTTTGGCGACAAACCCAATGATGGCTCGTTTATCATCAACGGATTGGTTGGTGGCGACCGCGTGCCACACCCACATTATTACGAGGCACAAAAGGTTCAGCAGTATATTGATTTCAACATGCTGCCCGGTTCTTCCAATGTGCAGGTTATCAATAAGTTTAACTTCGTTTCATTGAACGATTTTGAGTATTCGTATGAATTTCTTGACAACGGAAAAGTAATTAAGAGTGATGAACAACCGTTGAACGCCAATGATATACTCGAAATTCCATTCAATGTAGAAACCAGGGGTGAATTGCTGTTGAATGTTTATGCCAAATTGAGTAAATCAACCCTATGGGCAGAAAAAGGCTTTGTGATAGCACGAAAACAGTTCGTGATGAGCCCAAATTCAGTTACAAAACTTACTGCAACTGATAAAACTCCTGCAATTAAGAAAACGGACTCCTCGGTGGAAGTAGTAGCCGGACAGATCGTTATTGTTTTTGATGCCGCCAATGGCGCAATGAAAAGCTGGAAAGTGAACGGCCAGGAAGTGCTGCAGGGAGAGTTGGAACCCTACTTTTGGAAACCAGCCAACGAAAACCAGATGCGAAATGGCTACAACACCCGTTTGGGTTCGTGGAAGGATGCTGCCAAAAACCGTGTAGTAAACAACGTTACATGCACAACTGAAAATGGTTTGGCGCTTGTTCGTTTTGATATGACACTGCCGGTAGGTGCCGGCTATCAATTAAAATATACCATTAACGAAGCGGGGAAAATTCAGGTGGAAGCCGATTATAAACCAGAGGCAACTGACATAGCTCTGATTCCAAAATTTGGGATGCGCCTGCGCCTGCCGGCCAATATGAATACTGTGGAATGGTATGGACGTGGTGAGTTTGAAAATTATCCCGACAGGAAAACTGCTGCACTTATCGGCAATTACAAACTGCCGCTGGAATCGTTTATAACTGATTATGTAGTGCCGCAGGACAACGCCAACCGTTGTGATGTTCGTTGGTTCTTTTTGGAAAGTTCTTCGGGAAATAAATTAAAAGTAACAGGGCTTCAACCGCTTTGTTTTCGTGCCTGGCCCTATTCCGAAGAAGATATTGAACTCAATAAGCACAATTACCAAATGCCAAGACGTGACTTTGTGAATGTGAATATCGACCTCAACATTAAAGGGGTGGGAGGTAACGATTCATGGGGGGCACGTACTATGGAAAAATACACCATCGATGGCAACAAACCTTATTACTATGGGTTTATTTTGGAAGCATATTAAAATTGGCGCTATGTGAACTAAAACATGTAAATTCGGAATAAGTAGAGTTTTATAATAAAAAACATAAGATTAAAAACTAAATATAATGAAAATGAACTATTTAAGTTATGCTTCAGAGAAGTCAGCTCTGTTTGTACTTTCCATCTTGTTATTTGGGCTTTTAAGTTGTACACAGCAGCCGGCAACTGTAAAAGTAAGTGAAGGGATCATACAGGGTGTTGTCGAAGATGGATTGACCGTTTACAAAGGTATACCCTTTGCTGCTCCTCCTATAGGGGAGCTTCGTTGGCTGGCTCCCCAGCCCCCTGCCAAATGGGAGGGCGTTAAGCAGGCCGTAAAATTTGCTCCTGCTCCCGTGCAGGCCGGTAATCCTCCGTCGGGCAAGAGCGAGGATTGTCTGTATCTGAATGTATGGACTCCTGCAAAATCGCCAAAGGAAAAATTACCCGTACTGGTATGGATTTATGGAGGAGGGTTCAGTATGGGATCAACAGCTGAACCTGCATATAGTGGAGAAAAGCTGGCCAGGAAAGGCGTTGTTTTGGTCAGCATTGCATACAGGGTTGGTGCATTGGCATTTCTGGCACATCCCGAATTAGGTGCCGAGAACCCCAATAAAGTTTCGGGTAATTACGGATTACTCGATCAAATTGCGGGACTTCAGTGGATACAGAAAAACATTGAAGCATTTGGAGGCGATCCGGACAAAGTGACCATTTTTGGAGAATCAGCCGGAGGTATTTCAGTCAGTATGTTATGTGCATCGCCCCTGGCAAAAGGATTATTCCATGGAGCAATTTCACAGAGTGGCGGATCATTCGGACCCACGCGGCCTACAACTTATCCGGGCGAGAACATGAAAACCCTGAAACAGGCAGAAGCTGACGGAGTTAATTTTGTTAAAGAAGCCGGAGTTTCGTCAATTGCCGAGCTACGCAAAGTAGAAGCAGAAAAACTCCCGGGTGGTTTTGGGATGGGAAATGCATGGCCTATTGTAGATGGATATGTAATTCCTGATGACCAATACCGGTTGTATGAGGCAGGCAAGTACAATGATGTACCTGTTCTTATTGGTTACAATTCAGATGAAGGAGCAAGTTTTTCGCGTGAAAAAAAGCCCGAGGAATTCATTGCCGGGGTGAAAACCCGGTATGGTAAATTTACAGATGACCTGATAAAAGCTTATCCGGTTGGTGCTACTGAAGTTCCAAAGACTGCCCGTGATTTGTCGCGTGATGCTGCATTTGGCTGGCAAACCTGGATTTGGGCCAGACTTCAGTCGCAAACCGGCAAATCAAAAGTATTTTATTATTACTTTGACCAGCACCCCGATTATCCGGAAGGATCACCCCAGTATGGCTACGGATCGCCACACGGTCAGGATGTTGCCTATGTGTTTCAGCATTTGGATGCATCAAATCCCCAGACTACCAAAACCGATCTGGAAATATCCGATGCGATGGGAACCTACTGGACAAACTTTGCCAAATATGGTGATCCCAATGGCAAAGGAATGCCTGAATGGCCTGCTTTCAGCGATGTAAATCCGCAAGTAATGTATTTCAGTCAGACGCCACATACCGGACCGGTGCCCAGTGAGGAATCACTTAAGGTACTCGACTCCTATTTCAAATGGCGTCGAACACCAGAAGGCAATGAATGGGCCAAGTAAGTAAGCTCAGTCAAATAAGTATCATCAATAAACCCAATATGAAACGAAGAGGTTTCCTTAAAAGTGGTGCGATTACTATAGGTTTGGTGGGTACTCCGTCATTGCTTATGGCAAAGTCCAAGAGAAGTGATCAGAAGATGTCACGGGTTTCAGGAGTTGATCCGGAAGAGCTCCGTTCACCAGGATATCTTCACCGCGCACAAGCGGACCAGTTTTTGCCAAAGCCACCCAGGCATGCCCATGTTGCTATTCCTCCGATGCCGTTGGAGGAACGGATCAGACGAAAAATAGTACCACAGCGGGGATTTTGCTGTCTGACTCCCGGAGGTGAGGCACTCAGCTCCGGCAATGGAGCAGTTAACATTGAGATAAAAGGAGATCCCTTTACCGAACGAATTCCTTTCAGTCACGAAAGCCTGTTCACACCCCGTAAGAAATCGCTTGAGGCACCCAATATCGCACATGTTTTTCCACAAGTACGGCAAATGATGCTGGAAGGGAAATACAACGAAGCTGTCATGATTGCATTCAACGAATGGCGTAAAACTCCTATCACGCGCGGCGGATTTGGCGGCACAAGATTAAACATGCTGCTGGAGTTTCCGAAAAGCTCATCGGTTAAAAACTATCTCCGAACTTTAGATTTCGAGAGCACCGAGGTGAAGGTTCACTGGACAGATGAAAACGGGGACTGGGTTCGCCGCGTTTTCACATCACGACCCGACAATGTCGTGGTACAATGGTTCACTGCCCCTGAAGGACAATTGGTGAATGTTCGCATCAAAGTATCGGAAGGAGGTTTTGGTGAACTGGGAGTAGCACGTGAAAGAAGTAGCGGATCTGGCAATACTTACACAGACTTCAATGAGCAACGGCTGATTATCAAGGGCCTCTTGGAACCATCGGTGGATAACAGGGGCTTTGTCAATGTGACCCGCGTGGTGCGCGAAGGCGGATCGGCCCGTATGGATGGTGACACACTTGTGTTGGAAAAAGCATCTTCCGTAATGCTGCTCACACGAATTGAATATTTTCCGGATTATAGTGAGAACAATGTGGAAGCTGTCCTGAAGTCACTAAAAGAACTCAACCCGGACTATCCGGAGCTGTTGGAACGAGCCCGTGCGGTTCAGTCCGAAATGCTCAACCGCGTCACTGTGGATTTCGACGATGCCTCCAAATATGGTATGTCGTCTGAGGAGCTTCTGTCTGATCAGCGGTCGAGCCCCGGCTATTCGGGCGCATTTCTCAAGACATTCTTCGAAATGTGCCGATACTGGTTCATCATCACCACAGGCAAGTATCGCAGCATATCGGCACTGACCAATGTAAATACCAACTTGCAGATTGCGCCGATAACCCTGGGTTATCACCGCGAAGGCGAGTTGGCTTACTTCGATTGGGTTGAAAGCTTGTTCGAGGACTACCGCACCAATGCGAAGAATATATACGGCATGCGTGGCGCCCATTATCCTATTGCGCCGACAAAAGATTCCGGCGTTTTTACCATGTTTGACCATGCGGATAGTACCGGCGAAACCTGGCCACATCCCTACTGGATCAGTGCTGGCGGCTGGGTACTGCGCCCATTCTGGGACCACTATCTTGTAACCGGTGATCTGGATTTTCTTCGCAAACGTATGGTACCGGCTTATAAGGATTTGGCTTTGTTTTACGAAGATTTCCTGACGGTTACGGACAAAAACGGAAATTACATCTTTGTTCCATCATTCTCTCCTGAAAACCATCCTGGCAACCTGAATCCCGGATGCATGGCGGTGATCAATGCCAGCATGGACATTTCGGTTTGCCGGGAAGTGCTGTCTAATTTAGTGGAAACCTGCGAATTACTGGGTATCGAGGCCGACAACATACCGAAATGGAAGGCAATGCTGGCCAAACTTCCGCCACACCTGCTCGAACCCGACGGTACCCTGAAGGAATGGGCATGGCCCGATCTGGCGGAACGTTATAATCACCGGCATGTCTCTCAGTGCTATGGAGCCTGGCCCGGCGACGAAATTGATCCGGATAGCACTCCACAACTGGCAAAGGCTGCGTTGATAGCGAATCGGAAGCGTGTGCATGAGCGACTTGCCGCACACAGCCAATGCCAGCGGGCGTTGATTGGCGCGCGACTCAAAGATAACTATATGGTAGACAGCGAACTGAGGCAACTGCTTGAACAAGGTTTTGTAGGAACTACGCTCCTGTGTCCTCACGATCCATATGCTAACATGCGAATTCCGGATGCACAGGGAGGGATTCCTGCCATCATAATGGAAATGCTGGCCTACTCGCGCCCCGGCGTGATTGAGGTGCTTCCGGCTCTTCCTTACTCGCTGGTTAAAGGATCTATCAATGGAATGCCTCTTCGGACATTTGCCAGACTGAACAAACTGGCCTGGAACATGGATGCCGGAACCATGGATTTAACCATTACCTCCCTGAGAGATCAGGATGTGACCTTAATTGCCAGGTATGGTATTGATGAAGTTGCCGCTTCATCCGGAGTTTTGGCAGTCACACCTCAATCCGGACAGGCTACCTGCAGTTTACACCTGCCGGAAGGAAAGCCGGTGGATGTTCATTTGAAAATAGGCCGGCGCAATCCGCTGGATTGGGTTAAATGGGTTTAAACAACTAGAAAAAGCGAAAAACTAATGAAGCGTAGAAAATTTGTTAAAACCGGTGCAGCTGCTGTTGGTCTGATGGGATCTCTGGAAATGTCGCCATTACTCGCTGCTACTGCAAACGAATTCGCAGAAACTGGTACACTCCTGGCGGACAATCGTCCGGAAGCATATCTTAACCGTATGCAGGGGGATCTTGACCTACCCAAGTTGCCGGCAGCCGGGCCATCGTACCCGATCCCGCCGATGCCGCTGGACGAACGGATCAGACTGAAGATTGTACCGCAACGGGGCTTTTGCAGCATTGCACCCGGTAAATTGGTTAGTGAGGCACTAACTGCTGGTAATGGTATGATGCATATCGAATTGATGGGCAATCCCTATTCGGAACAAATCCTTTTTCACCATGAAAGTCTGCTAATGCCATGGAAGAGGCCGATGGAAGCACCCAATATCGCCGGCATTTTTCCACATGTGCGACAAATGATATTGGATGGAAAAAGCAAAGAAGCCATTGCACTCGCTATTCAACACATGAATGAAAGCCCTGTAAAGCAGGATACCGAACCGCACCTCACCATCCCGGCGTTCGAGATGAGTCTAAGTCTTCCGGAAGCAGCCTCGGCCAGGAACTATCTGCGTACGTTGAATTTTGAAAACAGTGAAATAAAGATATTCTGGACCGATGAACATGGTGACTGGCTGAGAAAAACCTTCTCTTCACGACCCGATAACGTGGTTGTTCAATGGCTCGCGGCCCCTGAAGGTAAAAAATTGAATATCAGCATCTCGTTGCAGAAATCAGCAGGGTGGAGTATGTATTCCGGTATGGACTGGGGTGCCACAAGGGGAATTGGAACCACCGATCCCGACCTTGCCGCATTCGTTGATCTGGCATCCGACCAAAAGAAGCTTACCCCTAAGGGCGTCGAAGCTTGCGACGTGAAACAAGACTTCAACGAGCAACGGTTATTATACAAATGCATATTAGATCCTTCCGTTGACAACAGCGGGTATGCCGGAATAACCCGGGTGGTTCGCAATGGCGGCTCGGCCAGGATGGATGTAGACAAGCTGGTTATCGAGAATGCGTCATCTGTCTTGCTTCTGACACGCATTGAATATTATCCGGAATTCAGTGAAAATAAGGTTGAATCTCTTCGCAAGGCCGTGGAAGAGATCACTCCCGACTATACGATATTGCTGGAGCGTCATCAAAAGATCCAATCGGGAATTCTTAACCGCGTTACTGTTGATTTCGGAGGATCCGCTCAATATGGCATGTCTATGGAGGAGCTTTTGGTTGATCAACAGTCGAGACCCGACTATTCACCCGCTTTGTTGGAGAAAACATTCGAAATGGGTCGCCATTGGTTTATCCTGAACGGTGGCAGGTATCCGGGTATTGCTGCCGGTATTAATACTACCATGAACCTGCAAATGGCAGGTGCCGTGCAGGGTGACCTTCATGAAGGATTGGAGGCATACTTCAGGTGGATGAAGGAAATCGCACCGGATTGCCGAAACAATGCAAGAAACATTTTCGGCTTCAAAGGTACTTCGTATCCCCTCTTTCCTGATAAAGGATTGGGTGTCAAATTCTATTATACACCCAATACCCAAATTGGTGCTTGGCCTTACTGGATTTCAGCAGGAGGTTTTTGTGTACGTCCATTCTGGGATCATTATCTGGTAACCGGGGATGTAGAATTTCTTCGTAACCATATTGTACCTGTTTACAAAGAATTGGCACAGTTCTACGAGGATTTCCTTACAGTAACTGACAAAGACGGGAATTATATCTTTGTCCCATCAATCTCGCCGGAGAATGTGTCACGAAGCACTGATTCGCCGGGACCTGCGCTCATCAATGCCACTATGGATATCGCGGTGTGCAGGGAAGTCCTGACCAATCTGGTCCAGGCTTGTGAGCTGCTGGAAACCGATGCTGAAAGCGTGGCCAAATGGAAGGTAATGCTGGTGAAGCTTCCGCCCTATTTGCTTGAATTGGACGGCACCCTGAAGGAATGGGCATGGCCCACTGTGGAAGAGCGGTACACCCACAGGCACGTTTCCCATCTCTATGGCGCCTGGCCGGGAAATGAAATTGATCCGGATCGTACGCCACAACTGGCCAGGGCTGCGGAAATAGCAAATCGAAGACGCACATTTGATACGATGCCCAATGCGGTAGCAGGAGAAACGTTGGCTGCTTATGGTCGCTGCCATCGAGCCTTGATTGGCGCCCGGCTAAAAGACAATGTCATCGTGGACATACAGCTGCGACAATTGATGGAACAAGGTTATATAAGCACTGCGCTAAGGTGTTCCCGCGAGCCTTATGGTATACCCATACCGGATGCACATGGTGGTATTCCTGCCATTATGATGGAAATGCTGGCATACTCGCGCCCGGGGGTGATAGAGCTGCTTCCTGCTCTTCCTGCCTCACTGGCAAAAGGATCAATTGACGGAATGCTTGCCCGTACCTTTGCGAGGATCAACAAGTTATCGTGGGATATGGAAGCCCGAACTGTTGACTTGGTCATCACCTCGTTGAGAAAACAAGACATCACATTGATTGCCCGCTATGGAATAGAAGACATAACTGCACCTTCAGGAACACTGGGCGAATTCACGAAACACAATGCCGACTGTGAATTACATTTACCCGCGAACAAGCCGGTAGAAATTCATCTGAAGCTGGGAAATCACAATCCACTGGAATGGGTAAGTCAAAACATTTGAAGAGATGAAATATATATACATATTGTTGATCAGCTTGTTTCCAATGATTTGTAATGGACAGGCGGTGAAAAATTATAAACAATTGACCGACAGGGTAAACATTACACTGACCGAAGGCACACTGAGCATACGTCCCTTAACGGAAAATACCGTAAGGATCAATTTCTATAAGGAAAATGAAGGAACGCTGCCAGAACTCGTTTTGACTTCAGGCAGGACAATAACCCCCGAAATCAAGGTTTCAGAATCTCCTTCAAAGCTTGAAATAAAACTTAAAGGTATTGTTGTAAACCTGGACAGGCAAACCGGCCAATTATCGTTTGCGGATAATGCAGGAAAGGTATTTTTAAGCGAAAAAGCGGGTGCGCGTAAGTTGACTCCCGATTCTGTCAAGGGAGAGCCCTGTTTTTTTATTGAACAAAGTTTTGACTCACCCGATGATGAATATCTTTTTGGTTTGGGTCAGTTTCAGGACGGGCATTTTAACCTGAGAGGCGTCAGTCGCCGGTTAACACAGGTGAATTCGCAAATCGCCATCCCGTTTGTATTTTCCAGCAAAGGATATGGGTTGTTATGGCATCAGTACGGATTGACCGATTATAATCCCGCGGATCATCATATTACTCTTGAAAAACAGGAATCATCGGAACAGGGAAATGATCAGGCTGTAGAAGTAACTACCACTTCCGGAACTCAAAAAGTATCACAAAATCAATCATTTTATAAGGGCAGCTTTACGGTTCCCCAGGATGGTATGTATTCTATTTTTCTCGACCTGGGCGATATGGGCAACCGGCATTTTGTGGTAATCGACGGAAAACCTTGCCTGGATCAGAGCAATATGTGGCTACCACCAACTGCGGGTGCATTGGTGTACTTGACGGCCGGTGAGCACCAGGTGCAATTGGTATGCAAATCGGAAAACAAACCGGCTCTGACCTGGAAGTTGCAGGATGATTATACTACATTTCGTTCGCCACATGCAAAAATGATCGATTATGTTGTTTTTTATGGCCCTTCGGCAGATATCGTTATTTCCACATACCGTAAACTAACCGGAGATGCACCGCTATTCCCGCTTTGGGCATACGGCTTTTGGCAGTGCCGGGAGCGCTATACCTCGGCCACACATTTGGTTGAAACCGTGAAGGAGTTTCGCGCACGGAAGCTGCCAATAGATGTGATTGTGCAGGACTGGCAATACTGGGGTAACCGGGGGTGGGGCGTTCCTCAGTTCGATGAAAAGAATTACCCGAATCCCTCGGAATTTATAAAGGAACTGCATGATCTGCACGCCCATTTCAACATTTCCATCTGGTCGAATCCTGATAAAAATTCCGATCTGGGTAAAGAATTTGTGGCCAAAGAACGCTTCATTCCGGGAACCAAATGGCTGGATTATTTCAATCCGGAAACCCGCAAGGATTACTGGACTGCTTTAAAGGAGAACATGTTTGTACATGGTGTTGATTCGTGGTGGATGGATGCCGTTGAACCCGAAAACGATGCACTCAAAGGTGAAAGAACTTACCTGGGACCGGGCGATTTTTACCGGTTAACCTACCCGTTGATGGTTAGTAAAGCGGTGTATGAGGGACAAAGGGAAACAAACAATCAAAAGCGGGTTTGCATCCTGACCCGTTCGGCCTTTTTGGGGCAGCAACGTTATGGAGTCATCAACTGGTCGGGCGATATTGGAGGCGATTGGGATACTTACCGCCGGCAGATTGTGGCAGGGTTGAATTATACCATTACCGGATTACCTTATTGGACCACAGATATCGGTGGTTTTTTCCGCCCGGGTCGTTCGCAGTATACCGATGAGAAATACCATGAATTGTTATTGCGCTGGTACCAATGGAGTGTTTTCAACCCGATTTTCCGGATACACGGCTACATGAGTGAAACCGAACCCTGGAAATTCGGACAAAAGGTGGAGGATAACATGCGCCTGATGTTGAATCTGCGTTACCGCCTGATTCCCTATATTTATTCCGAAGCATGGCAGGTTACCCATAATGGCTCAACCCTGATGAGACCGATGGTTATGGATTTCATGGGAGAAACAACAGCCATTGAAAAACAATACCAGTTCATGTTTGGCAAGAGCATTTTGGTTGCGCCTGTCACAAAGCCCGGAATTACCGATCAGGAGATTTATCTGCCTAAATCCCCGGTATGGTATGATTTCTGGACCGGCAAACAGCTGAAAGGTGGCCAGGCTATTATTACCCCGGTTTCACCCGAAAAAATTCCTGCTTTTGTTAAATGCGGTTCCATTCTTCCACTCGGAAAATTGATTCAGTACACAACGGAAAAACAGGCCGATACACTGGAGATTCGTATTTATGCAGGTGCCAACGGCACTTTCACACTGTATGAGGACGAAAACGACAATTACAACTACGAGAAGGGCATATACGCGGAAATCCCGTTTGTTTGGGATGATGCTAAAAGAGTATTGACCATTGGTGACCGAAAGGGTTCGTTCCCGGGAATGCTGGAGAAACGAATCTTCAGTATTGTTGTTGTGACTTTGGGTAAGGGCGATGGAGTGTCAGTATGTGAAAAGCCGGACAAACAGGTGATCTATTCAGGTAAGAAAACTACGATTAAGCTTTAGCAAGCTGTTCGATAAAATATTAAATTTGCTTAATTTCTGATATTCAAAGTCAGAATCTGTAGTAAACTAAAAACTCAACATCCGGTATGAAAACCAGTCATATTACACAACAGGACATAGCTGACCGGTTACACGTATCGCGCATTACGGTTTCAAAAGCTTTGAGAGATCATCCGGATATCTCGGCAGAAATGAAAGAAAAGGTCAGAAAGGTTGTTGAGGATCTTGGATATTCTCCGAATTTGATTGCCAAACAGTTAACGCTGCAAAAAACCTTTACGCTGGGAATTGTCATTCCCGATCTGGAGAACAGCTTTTTTGCTTACCTGGTCGACAGCATTGTTGATGCAGCAGCCGAGCGCGATTATCATATTATTCTTACTGTTTCGCGGGAGAAAGAGGCTTCTGAGCGGAATAACATCATGAATCTGATTGGGATGCGCGTTGACGGACTGTTGGTTTGTGTTTCACAACAGACCTCCGACCAGAAGATTTTTGAATATGCACGGAAGGTCAAAATACCCCTGGTGTTTTTTGACAGGGCCATTAAGGGAATGGGATTCAGTTATGTGGCTTTTGAAGACCGCGCTGGCACCATTGATGCGCTAAATCAGCTTATATCAAGAGGTTATGTTAATATTGCTCATTTTGCAGGCTATTCCAATACCAGCATTGGCAATGAACGCTGCAGCGGATACAAAGAAGCCCTGGCAAACAATGGCATTCCGGTTCGTGAAGACTGGATCATCGAAGGCGGGTATGAGATCAATGATGGTATTAAGGCATTTGAGAAGTTGTATGCCGCCCGAAAATTACCCGAAATTATCCTGGCAGTGAATGATCGTGTTGCATTAGGTGCATATAAGGCCATCCGCAAAACCGGCATGAGAATTCCCGAAGATATTGGGGTTGTCGGTTTCGGCTTCAATGAATCAGCTCACCTGTTCAGTCCTACCCTGAGCGTGATCAACCAGGATCCGATAAAAATGGGAAAAATAGCTGCCAACCTGTTGATTGACGAGATACAGGGTACCACCGACAGTTCACATGCAGAGATACTGATTCAGGAGGACTTTCACTGGAATACTTCGGTGATGAAGCGGTGAATGTAGGATGAGACAGCCTCCTTGTTATTGATATAATGCATTTACAAATAGATCTGGTATTTTCATAACAATTTTGCTTAAGAGAAAATAATACCTATATTTACTTTCTCGCGAAAGTTATCGTGATTAATATAGCACTGGACCTGTTTATTTTCATAAAAGCTTAGCAATTAAAATTGTCCCAAATGAAACATGAAAAATTAACCACCCGGGAGAACCTGGTTCCTTTTATCCTGATTACCGCCCTGTTTTTTCTGTGGGGAATTGCTCACGGCATGCTCGATACGCTGAACAAACATTTTCAGGAAATGCTTGAGCTTTCAAAAGCCAAATCGGGAATGATCCAGTTTTCGGTTTACATTGCCTATTTCTGCATGGCGCTTCCTGCCGGCTATTTCATGCGAAGATTCGGTTATAAAAAAGGGATCATTCTCGGATTGTCTCTTTTTGCTTCCGGAGCGTTGTTAATTGCGGGTACCGCTACATTTGAATCATTCTGGTTATTTCTCATTTGCCTGTTTATTTTGGGATGTGGTTTGGCCACACTTGAAACTGCGGCAAACCCATATACCACCAAACTCGGCCCCAAAGAAACTGCTGAACGACGAATTAACTTTTCTCAATCGTTTAACGGTCTGGCCTGGGTTATCGGGCCACTCATCGGACTTTATATTTATAAAGGCCAGGATGCTGTGGCAGGAGAGAAGTTAAGTTCCATGATCCTGCCGTATGTGATTATAGCATTGGTGGTTTTGGCAGTGGCTGTTTTATTTGTCAAAACGCCTTTACCTGCCATTTCTGAAGAGGAAGAGGGAAATGCTTCGTTTGCTGAAGGAACAACGGAATATGCCTTCATCAACAAACCCCTTATAGAACAAAGGCATTTTGTATTGGGTGTAATAGCACAGTTTTCTTATGTTGCCGCACAAACCGGTGTGTTCAGTTACCTCATTAACTTTGTTACTGACGAAAACCAGAGTCTTCATTTCGAGATGGATTACGGTCCCTATTTTCTGGCTATCGGCTTTGCCCTTTTCATGATCGGGCGTATGTCGGGAAGTTACCTGATGCGGTTCCTCAATCCAACACGGATGCTGGCCCTTTACGCACTGATGTGCTGTCTGCTGCTCCCCGTGGTGAGTGCAGGAATCGGATGGACCTCACTGATTTGCCTATATGGGGTATTCTTCTTCATGTCGATCATGTTCCCGACCATATTTGCCTTGGGAATTAAGGATCTGGGTCCGAAAACAAAGAAGGCATCATCATTTATCGTGATGTCCATTGTGGGAGGTGCAGTTTTCCCACCGGTTATGGGCCTGATCGCTGATAAAACCAGCATGTCGGTTGGTTTCTTCGCCCCGATACCGTTTTTCCTTTTCATTCTTTACTATGCCATAAAGGGTCATCAGGTTGTCAGATAGCACTATAGTAGCTTATTTTAAACCATTTGTAAATGAAAAAGATATTATTGATAGAAGTACTTTTCTGGGCTTTTTGCTTAGTGGTTTCAGCTCAGGAAAATTCTTTGCTTAAACTTTGGTACAATCAGCCTGCGAAAAAATGGGTTGAAGCGCTTCCGGTTGGTAACGGCAGGCTGGGCGCCATGGTTTATGGCGATCCCTCCAAAGAAGTGATACAACTCAATGAAAATACAGTATGGGCCGGAAGTCCAAACCGCAACGACAATCCCGATGCCAGGGAAGCCTTGCCGGAAATCAGGAAACTGATCTTCGATGGAAAGTATAAAGAGGCACAGGATCTTACGAACCGTAAAATGATCACCAAAACATCACACGGGATGCCTTACCAGACTGTGGGTAACCTGAAATTGACCTTTCCCGGTCACGAGAATTATTCTGATTATTACCGCGAACTCGATCTGGAAAATGCCCTGGTAAAAACAAGATACAATGTAAATGGAACCGGCTTTTCTTCTGAGGTTTTTGCGTCATTTCCCGATCAGGTTATCGTAGCGCGCTTTGCTGCCAGCAAACCCGGGGCACTTAGTTTCTCAGCCACTGTTGACAGGCCATCAGAGGTCAGTGTTGCCACTGCCGGAAATGACGAACTCGTGCTTACGAGCATTACCAATGATTTTGAAACAGTAAAGGGTGGTGTGAAATTCGAGGCCAGGGTCAGGATTGTGGTTACCGGAGGCAGCGTTTCTGCAGGCAGTAATGAGCTGAGAGTTGCTGATGCCGATGTCGCAGTAATTTATATTTCAATTGCCACAAGCTTCATCAATTACAATGATATCAGCGGTAATGCTTCAGAAAAGGTACAGGCATTCCTGAGGGAAGCACTGAAGAAAAACTACCAGAAAACTTTGAATGACCATGTTGCCGATTATCAGACTTATTTCAAAAGGGTGAGCCTTGACCTTGGAGTAAGCGATGCGGTTAAAAATCCTACCGATGTGCGTCTTGAGCAATTTGCCAAAGGCAACGATCCCCAATTGGTAGCCTTGTATTTCCAGTTTGGTCGTTACCTGCTGATTTCTTCATCACGATCAGGCGGACAGCCGGCCAACCTGCAGGGGATCTGGAATGATCAGCTCACACCTTCATGGGACAGCAAATACACGGTTAATATCAACACCGAAATGAATTACTGGCCCTCGGAAATCACCAATCTTACCGAGATGAACGAACCATTGATTCAGATGGTACGTGAACTTTCGGAAACCGGTAAACAAACAGCAAGGGATATGTATGGGGCAAACGGATGGGTATTGCACCACAATACGGATATCTGGCGTATCAACGGTCCGATTGACGGGGCCTTCTGGGGAATGTGGCCGATGGGCAGCGCATGGCTTTCGCAACACCTGATTGACAAGTATGAATTTAATGGAGATATGAAATATCTGAACTCGGTTTACCCTGTTCTTAAAGAAGCAGCAGCTTTTTTTCTTGATTTTCTGGTTGAAGAACCGGAACATCAATGGTTGGTGGTTTCTCCATCCATATCACCGGAAAATGCTCCTTCCATTCATCCTGAGACTTCCATTGCTGCCGGCACTACCATGGATAACCAGCTGGTTTTTGATTTGTTTGCCAAAACTATCCGGGTAGCCGGGATTCTCAATACTGATAAAGATTTGGTCACCCGGCTGAACGAAGCGTTAAAACGTTTGCCTCCGATGCAGATCGGGAATTGGGGTCAGTTGCAGGAATGGATGCACGATTGGGATAACCCAAAAGATAACCACCGCCATGTTTCGCATTTATACGGATTATACCCGTCAAACCAGATCTCGCCCTACCGGACTCCCGAATTATTCACTGCCACAAAGACCTCCCTGGTAGCCCGCGGTGATGAATCAACCGGATGGTCAATGGGATGGAAAGTGAACCTTTGGGCCAGGCTGCTCGATGGCGATCATGCGTACAAGCTGATTACCGATCAGTTAACCCCTTCCATTCAGCCAAACGGACGGCAAAAAGGAGGAACCTATCCCAATCTGTTCGACGCACACCCGCCGTTCCAGATCGATGGCAATTTTGGTTGCACCGCCGGTATCGCCGAAATGCTGTTGCAAAGCCATGATGGTGCTGTTCACCTGCTTCCGGCACTGCCTTCTTTGTGGAAAAATGGCAACGTAAAAGGACTGAAAGCCCGGGGCGGTTTTGAAATCGACATAAAGTGGGAAAACAGTATATTATCCGGGGCAACAATCCGGTCATCAATAGATGGGAATTGCCGGATTCGTTCTTACGTTCAGTTAAAAGGTAAAGGACTCAAAAAAGCAAAAGGGATCAACCCCAATCCGCTTTATCAGGTAACAGCAATTAAGACTCCCTTGAATCACGCCAATAACGGTGTGACAGCCCCGGAACTGAGGACAGTTTATGAATATGATTTGCCCATGAGAAAAGGCGCTGTTATTGAACTAAGCAAAAGATAAATATGAATAAGATGACTACAAGTGAAAAGAAGATTGACTATAAGCGGATACCTCAAATAGCGTTATCTGACGGCAGCAAGATCCCTTCCATCGGATTGGGAACGTTTGGCTCTGATTCAGTGGATCACGATACAGTGGCCGCAACGGTTAGAAAAGCCGTATATGCAGGTTACCGGCACATCGACTGTGCATCGGTTTATGGAAATGAAGCCCATATTGGCCGTGTGCTGAATGAGCTGTTCAAAAGTAATTTTATTAAACGGGAAGACCTGTGGATTACCTCCAAGGTGTGGAATAACATGCACGGTCGCGTTGTTGAATCATGCCGGCAGACATTGAAAGATCTGCAAATTGATTATCTCGATCTTTATTTGGTGCACTGGCCGTTCCCGAACTTTCATCCGCCCAAGTGCGATGTCAGCTCCCGCAATCCGGATGCGAAACCCTATATTCATGAGGATTACATGAAAACCTGGCGGCAGATGGAAAAACTGGTTGATGATGGACTTGTAAAGCATATTGGAACGTCCAACATGACCATTCCCAAACTGAAGCTTTTGCTGAGAGACGCAAAGATCAAGCCTGCATTCAACGAAATGGAATTGCATCCACATTTTCAGCAACCGGAATTGTTTGAGTTTTGCCGGAGTAACAACATCCAACCAATAGCCTATTGTCCCATGGGTTCACCCGGACGGCCGGATCGTGATAGAACTCCTGATGATACCGTGGATCTCGAGGATCAGGTAATTGTGGATATCGCAAAACGGTTTCAGGTTTCTCCTGCTCAGGTTGCCATTCAATGGGCCATTCGGCGGGGGCAAATTCCCATTCCTTTTTCAGTGAATCATTTCTTTGAAAACCTCGAAGCCACTGTAAATATTGAACTGACTGATGATGACATGAAGAAGATCTCGGGCATTGACAAAAAATGCCGGCTGATTAAGGGACAGGTATTTTTATGGAAAGAAAACCAAAGTTGGGAAGACTTGTGGGATATAAAAGGAGAGATCATTCAGTAACGAAATATTCTAAAAAGTAAATTGTATGAGTAAGATGCTTGGAGCCATATTGCCCGGAAATAGTACGGTGGAATTAAAGGAATTTGAAATTCCTGTTCCCAAACATGGTGAGGTGTTGTTAAGGATGAAATCCTCAACTATTTGCGGATCCGATATCCGGTGTATCTATCATGAACACCTGGGGAAAGGACCCGAAGGGTATCAGCCGGGAATGATTGCCGGTCATGAACCCTGTGGACAGATAGTGGAAACAGGTCCGGGATGCCGTAGATTTAAAAAGGGCGACCGGGTGATTGTTTATCACATATCGGGATGCGGTGTTTGTAACGATTGCAGAAGAGGGTACATGATTTCGTGTACCAGCGAATTCAGGCGTGCTTACGGCTGGCAGCGCGACGGCGGCATGGCCGACTACCTGCTTGCAGAGGAAAAGGACCTGGTATACCTTCCTGATGAGCTGAGCTACTCTGACGGAGCCCAGGTTGCATGCGGTTTCGGAACCGTTTATGAAGGCCTTGAAAAAATTGGCATTTGCGGAAACGACGATGTGCTGATAACCGGTTTGGGTCCTGTTGGGCTTGCTTCGGCCATGTTGTGCAAGGCCATGGGTGCACAAAAAATATATGGAATTGAAGTAATTGAAGAAAGGATCACCCTTGCAAAGGAACTGGGCTTATTTACAAAGGTTATCAAAGCAGGTGATGACAATGTTCAGCAGATCAGGGATCTGACTTCCGGATACGGTGTTGAGAAGTCCATTGACTGCTCTGCCAACAATAAAGCGCGTCTTACCTGTATTCAGGCAGCCCGCAAGTGGGGTAAAATAGTATTCATTGGTGAGGGCGGCACCTGCGAGTTCCAGCCGTCAAGAGATATCATCCACGATCAGAAAACCATTTATGGTTCGTGGGTAACCAATATCTGGCGGATGGAAGAACTGGTTGAACGGCTGGTCAGGTGGAATATCAAACCCGAATCTTTAATTACCCACCGGTTTGAACTGAAGGATGTGGCCAAGGCTTATTCATTAATGGCCAGCGGCAAGTGTGGCAAGGTGGCTGTGGTATTTGATGAAGAGATGAAATAGGAAAGAGATAATTTATCGACAGGCATATTATGACGTATAGGTCATACTTCGACAGGCTCAGTTTGACTCTGACAAAAAAGTATAATTGTAAACCAATACCCGAAAAATCTCAGACATATGTTAAAACAAATCCCAAGTATATTAAGTCCCGAACTTCTGAAAATTCTCATGGAGATGGGACACGGAGATGAAATTGTAATAGCTGATGGTAATTTTCCGGCCGCATCCAAAGCACAAAGGCTTATCCGGTTGGACGGCCATATGA
>CAYVBH010000021.1:0-22749 GCA_964449015.1 uncultured Bacteroidales bacterium | reverse complement strand
TTGCTTCAAAAGTCATTCTGATCCGTGGTTTATTGGTCCAAATCCTTATATTTACGAGAGAAAATCCATCTGATGGAACCGCTAAATTTACCAACATATTTCTTCAGGATAAAAGAAGACCATGGGAAAAAATACATTTTTGATGAAATACGGCGTCGCTTTGTACTTTTAACGCCTGAAGAATGGGTCAGACAACATACGGTAAATTTCCTGGTAAAAGAAAAAAAATTCCCCCTGCAGCTGATCTCGGTGGAAAAAGGTTTTAAACAGAATCGCAACCGGCAGCGCTATGACCTGCTGGTTTTTGACCGGAAAGGAAAGCCGCTGATGATCATCGAATGCAAAGCCCCGGGCGTGGAAATAAACCAGCATGTCTTTGATCAGGCAGGCCGATACAACCATAAGCATATGGCTGCATATATGCTGATCACAAACGGTTTGAAACACTATTGCTGCTTTATTGATATAGCCGGCAAACAGTTCTCATTCTTACACGATGTGCCCGACTTTGATCAGATAAGCCCCATATAACAGAATCACCGGGCTGAAAGTTACTCATGGTTATTTAGGCGTTTCTTCAAGTTCCTTAGCACTCTTAACAGCTTCTGCCAGTTTCAGCTTAATCCCATTCTTATAAGCAACAACAAAGGCTCCCGGGATATTCACCTTCCTTAATAAATGAATGGCATCTGCATAGTATGGTACTCCTGCAAGCTGGTATTTATGCCATCCATCTTCCATGATCATTTCAACGGGATGTTCACCCTGGTATATCATCTTCAATTTTCCGGTTTCCAATGGAACCCTGCTGGCAGCAATCTGAACACGGAATTCGACACCTGATGGTAACCGTGTTTCTGCCTGAGGCAGCAATTCCTGCTGTTTCACTTCCGTTTCAATGGCCTGCTGGCCGATCGTTTGATCATGATTGATTTGCTGCATCATTTCAGCACCAGACGTGTCAGAACTCTCATTATCAAGGGTCAATAAAGTTGTGTCAGATGAAATTCCTGCAGACGTTTCTGTTTCCTCCACAGGAGTGGCTATTTCCAAAAAAGTAACATCCTCCTTCGAAGCAGGCACATCATCCTTCAGATAATATGTTGCGAGTGCAGTGATCTGCTTCTGCAAAGCTTCATTTTCAAGATTATTTGCATCGGTTAATTTTTCGAGCCGCATGAAAAGGTCATCCATTTTCTTTGCCTCGATCCGGTAACTCACAGCCTGAAAATAATGGTCGCTGGATTGTTCTTCAAGCATTTTGGCATTCAGATAATCTGTTTCTTCACCTTCATGCGTTTTCCAAAATGCATCGATATACTGCTTGTATATAGTAAATTTGATCTCGTTACATTTTTCATACAAGGAAGAAGCCTGAATCTGTTTCTGCTGAGCCTGACTTTCAATCTGGCCGGATTTCTTTGCTTTAGTTTTCTCATCCAGATTTGGATCTGCCTGGATGAGTAAAACATCCATGTTTAACTGGCTGGCTTCTTCAACCAGTTTATCCGCACTGGTTTTATACTCATCGGCTTTAATCAGTTTTTTGATATCTCTCTCCCCGATAATTGAGCGAATTTCCGGCTCACTCTGAGCCCACAGAGATAAATTAAAAAAGTATAGGAATGCAATTATAGACAGGATTACAGGTCTACCGGCGGGTATTAGATATTTACGTATCAACTGCAATGTAAATATCGTTTTTGTATTATATTCTATAACAATAATCTAAATTATGAAAAATTTAATTCTTACGCACGAAACTCAATCAGATAATTGACAATAACCTGTCATTCAATATTTAATAGCTGAAGGAATAGTTCCTCAACATAACCTCCTGGTGTTTTTATCCAATCTGCTTTGCGGCCGGCAATTTTAAACCCGCATTTCTTAAATAACCTCAGGCTATCACTATTTCCCCTGGTAATATTGCAGTAGAGCTGATGCAACTGCAAGGTGTTAAAACTGTAATCGATCAGTTTTCTGAGAGCCAGAGTGGCGATTCCCTTATTCCGGTCGGATCTATTTCCGACGAGAATTCCTACACCAGCGCGGTTGTGAAAAGGATCAAAATCGAAAAGGTCAGCTGTACCAACCGTTCGTGGTACTCCCCTATTTTCCGAAACATCAATCATCAGGCGAAGCTGTTTTGCCTGGTAAATATCCAGATGAGCAGTTTCAATATACTTTTCCAGGATAAATTTAGAGAAAGGAGTAATGGTATTGCTTACCTGCCAAATCTCTGGATCATTTTCCCAACGATACAACACATCAATATCGTACGGCTCAACTGCTCTCAAAAATATTTCAGTTTCCGGCATGCTATGGCAAGGGATGGTTAGACCTGAAAACGATCCGGAAAATATCTTCGCTTCCCAGCTTGTCCATATCGGGTATGCGAGACATGTATCCCTTTTTGCTTAAAGCAGTTGAATACCCAAAATTATCGGCTGTGTTGTTAATAGGGAAGCCCAGATTTACGGGAGTTTTCCAAGCTTTCTCCGATCTAGATGTATAGAAAACATCGTAGCCTCCCATCCCGTAATGGCCCTTTGAACTAAACAGGAGTATGCTGTCATAATCAACAAGACAGGGACTTTCTTCATCAAAAGGTGTATTGATGATCCGGCCTGCATTTTTAGGCTTTCCCCAAGCGTCACCTTTTCTTTTACTGTAATAAAGATCCGATCCTCCGTATCCGCCCTTGCGCGAACTGGCAAACCAGAGAACCTGCCTGTCAGCTGAAATACAGGCCCAGGTTTCATCGGCCGTGCTATTCACCGCCTTACCCAGAGATTCGGCTTTAGTCCATAACCCATCTCTGAAATAGGATACATAAAGGTCTTTGCCTGTCGCCGATACCCTCATCAGATACAATTCATTTCCGTCAGATGAAAGCGACACCGGGTAAAAGTCACCGTCAGAGCCAATCTGCGCATTCAGATTTACCGGGTTACGCCAGGAATCACCTTCTTTTACCGAATGGAAAATGGCATCATAGAACTTCAGCCGTCTGATAAAAACCAGGTTCTTTTCGGCAGCATCAACAGCCGGGTAGAGTTCAGAAGCTGACGTATTAATTACTGTGTCAAGCAACTCGATAGTAGCATCGACAGGGCTATCCATTAATATTTTTGCCCGCTCGCATGACTTCATCTCATTCTCTACAACATTCACGTTGTAACTTCCATAATACATCGGGGTATTGCTGACGAATGTATTGTAGGCGTCAAGTGCATCATCCAGCCTTCCTGCAATGCGATAAACGTTTCCCAGGTAAAACCAGGCATGCCATGGAGCATTGGTTTCATCAAAACTCTTGCGGCTGTACTGGTTCTTGGCTACGGTTTTGGAGGTCGCTTTTTCGAAATACGGAATGGCCAGCGCTTCCCTGCCTGGTATATTCATGTAACATTCACCCAGTTTGAAGTTGTAATGGCTGTTGGCAGGATTATGATCAACCAGCCGGCGAAAATAATAGACAGCTTCCTCATACTCAGCACGGACAAAGAAGAACTCTCCCTCATTGAAAGATTCCTTCAGATCAGTGCCCGATTGAGCATTTAAAGGCATCAGCAGGGCAAAACACAAAGCCGAAAAAAACAAGGCACGCATGTTAAAATGACTACTGCTTAAATTTCAGATTTTCAGGTAGAGGGGTGGCGCGAATAAACAGCACAATTTCATTTGCTCCGGTTATTTCATATTCAACCCTGCGGTTAAGCTTACGCCCGGCAGGATTATCTGAACCATCGGGGTTAGAATTGATTGCGGCAAAACGCTGTTCACCCATTCCTTTTGCTTCGATCCTGCCGGCTTCAACTCCCTTTTCGAGAATATATTTCATAACGGCATTGGCACGCTTTTCCGACAATTTCTGGTTATATTCAGCAGGACCTTTGGCATCGGCATGGCCAATAAATTTAACGCGGACAACAGGATATTCTTTCAGAAGCCGGAAAATCTGATCTAATTGTTTCTTCCCTTCTTCATTCAGCTGAAAGTTATCGAATGCAAAGTAAACCGGATCAAGTTCAATCTCACCGGGAACCTGTTGTGAAGGATCAGCGGGCTTTTCAGTTACTTTTGTATCCTCCGAGAGTAAAGGTTTCTCCGGTTCAACTGTTTTGGCAGGTTCGGGTGTTTCAACCGGGGTCGATTCCCTGAGAGCCGGCTCTGAATTTATAAAGTAATCAGCCAGCAACTCAGGTAATTCTTTTGCATCATAGGGTTGTACCGCATAGATATCTTCCTTACCAAACCCGTCGGGCTGAATTTTGGAGATATATCCAACCTGATTGTTATTCCAGGGGTAGTAGAAAAGATCATCGTCGGTAGTATTTACGGGGTATTTCAGGTTTTCTGGTTTCGACCATTTTCCGGAAGCATCAAGTTTGGAAACAAATATATCATACCCTCCCATGTTTTCATTACCCTGGGAACTGTAATAGAGCAAGCTGTCATTTTCAGTAATAAAAGGTGTATCCTCGTTAAGCGGTGTGTTAACCGGGGCACCCAGATTGACAGGGGATCCCCAGCTTCCGTCGGGTTGACGTTTAGAAGCGTAAATATCCATGTCGCCAAGGCCGTCTTTCCGGTTACTTGTAAAATAAAGCACCTTGCCGTCTTTGGAAATGGAAGCATGTGATTCCCAAAATTTCGTATTGATATCCTGCCCGGCTAATGGCACCGATTTAGTCCATCTATTGTTATCATAACGGCTTACATATATGTCGCTGTTAAAGGCATCTTCCCTTGTAAGAAAAAGCTTCGTGCCGTCATGAGAAATTGAAGAAACATACTGGTCACCATCTGATTCAATCTGGGGTGTGATATTAACAGGTGATGACCAGCCATTTTGGTATTTAGAGCAGTATACAGCATCATAAAAGGGCAATTCATTCATAAAAACAAGCGTTTGCCCATCTCCCGACACTACACCTTTGAAATTTGATGATAGGCTGTTTACCGAGTCGCCAAGATTGGTCAGTTTTACCCTGAGCGGATTGTTCATGAAACTGAGAGCTGTGTTGCATGCAGTGATCTGCTGGTCGGCATATTTGATCTCCTCGGGGCTTACGGCAACTTCTTTATACTTATTATATGCCTGGATGGCATCGCTGAGTTTGTTGTTTACCCTGTAGGCATTACCGAGAAAAAGATAGGCATCAAGGGGAGCTGATTTCTGTTTAAACTTGCTTTCACCGTATTTCTTGGAAACATTTCTTACAGCCTCGAGCAAATGCCCGATTGCCTTGTCTTTCTGACCCGGAATATTCAGGTAACAGATGCCCATTTTGTAATTGATGTTGGCATTCTCCTTAAATCCGCTATTGTAGAGTTCCATATAATCATACAGTGCATCGGCATATTCTTCCTGAGCAAAGAAAAATTCGGCATCGGAAAAGTATTCTTTCAATTCTGTCAGGTTCTTTTCTTGTGCTTCAGAGGGCGTATTCAAAAGCAGAATGAAAGCAAACAGCAGGACCGTTTTCATGTGCAGGTAATTTTGTGTATCACAAATTTAATCATTTAACGACAGGTTAGCTAAAATTAACCCTTCTAAATACTATCAGGTTACTCAGGAACATGAATTACCTCAACCGGATTGATTCCGGCACATCATTGATTTTCTGCAGAGTAACTTCCAAAGGTATTCCTGAAAAGATAATATCAACTCGTCTGTTAAAACTCCTGCCCTGAGGATTGTCACTTCCATCGGGATTTTTATTCAGGGCCACCGGTTTCATCTCGCCATTTGCCTGAACTATGATTCTTCCAGAAAGAATCTGTTTTTCCTTCAGATAATCTGCCACAGCAGTTGCCCTCTTCAATGACAAGTTGTGATTATAACCAGTACTTCCCAACGCATCAGTATATCCGTTGGTCTGCACAACCAGATCAGGGTATTTTCCAAGAATTTGAGCCACCTCATCCAGATAGGCCCTGTACACAATATCCAGGTTGTAACTGTTAAAGGCAAAACGAATGTCTTTCACATAAAATGTATCTCTGTGTACCTTTCCGGATGGCACTATAATTTCCTCCTGAACAACCAGGTTATTATGTGGAAAATAATCGGGAATATTCAGGCTTTTTGTCATCAGTTTTTGGTTTCCTTCAGAAAAATCGAGGTTATATTTTCCCGCCGGCAATTTTTGCCTGAAGGAACCATCCTCATTCAATGGTTTAACAACCAACGTATCAATGGTTGATTGATCAATAAATGTCACCTGAACACGGGAAGCATCATAACCAGAGTCGGCCAGCAGTGTTACCTTTCCGTTCACGAAGAAACGTGCCGGATTACCAAAGGCCTTAATATGATACCTGTTTATATCCATTTGACCGTTATCAGCGGAATACTTTGCCTGGTAAGCCAAATGTCCATCGCCAACAGGAAACAGGAAAAGATCATCATCAGTTGAATTGAGCGGGTATCCGATATTAACAGGAGGAAGCCAGTGATTATCATTGTCAAGCGAAGAACAGAATACATCGTATCCTCCCATATTATAATGGCCCTGTGAACTAAAGTAAAGACTCCGGCCATCAGCAGAAAGAAATGGCGATTCCTCATTATAGGGAGAATTGATAAGGGGTCCCAGGTTCACAGGTTTTCCCCAATCGCCGGATTCGGACTTGAAAGAACGGTAGATATCAAGCCCGCCATAGCCCCCCTTTCGGTCACTTGTAAAATAAAGTGTTTTTCCGTCTGGCGAAACCGAAGCATGGGTTTCATTGAACTGGGTATTGATCTGATTATTCAGCTTTTTTAATTCACTCCAGTCTCCGCTAGTATTCTCAGAAACATAGAGTTCTCCTCTGTTATAAGGTTCATTTGCTGAAAAAAACAGCTGCCTGCCATCCGCAGATATCCCGGTAATCCGGTGATCCCCATCCGATTTTATCCTGGGCGTGAGGTTTTCCGGCGGCTGCCAACCAGTATCCGCTTTAATTGAAGTCATTACTGCATCGTAGAACTTCAGCTCATTCATATAGTAAATGATCTTTTCGTCATTTGTTACTATGGGATTGAAGTTCGAATAGGCTGTGTTAATCTCATCAGGCAGTGTAGTACATGAGAAATCAGACGGAGCCTGCATCATTTCCAGCGCATAGTTGCATCTTGAAATATGAAATTCTACAAGGCTCCTTTCATCCTTCTCCACATCGTCAATTGTATTCAGATAAGTATTCAGATAATGCAATGCATTGTCGAAATCATTGTTGAGCCGGTAAGCAATCCCAAGGTATAATAAAGCCTTGAAAGGGGCATTTTCTTCCTCGAGAGACGTACCCTTATAACCCGATGATACCTTTTGTGATGCTTCTTTCAGGTAGGTTATTGACTTTATTTTTTGCCCCTGAATATTCAAATAACATGTTCCGATCAGGTAACTGGTGTTCGGCGTCTGATATCCGTTTTCCTGAAGGTTGAGCAGGATGAAAAGCGCATCCTTATAATCTTCAGAATACATGAATTCAACCGCATCTTTATAAAGATCTGCAGGCGTGGGAACGATTTTCTGACCCGTCAAGGGAATTAGGATCGTAAGAAACAGAAAGATAATTGTCGCTTTTTTACTCATTCTTACGCTTTTTTCTCAAAATAAACAGGATTAGAAGAACTATGATAATTAAATTGACTATCACAAGTGATGTAACCAGCACCGGTCGCTCAATACCAGAGAATAAACCATGTCCGGCCCCACTGCTCCCGGCGTCGGGTCCTTTCATCAGTACCAGTTTCAGCAGCAACCTGAGCAGGTCCTTTTCATTATATTCATACTGATCGGCAACCGACAGCAGGTACTGCATCACTTCAAGCGGCCTTGAAAACTGCTGTATATTTGCAGCATCAATTGCCGCGGTAATCCGCGCATCCGCAAATTGTCTCAACAATTTGACAAATTCCGCGACATTCCTGGGATTGATGATATCAATCAGCAGCTGGTAAACCATCTCGCGGTTGTAGTCGTTGAATTGTGACTGGTTTAGCAAATACTGCAGCAATTCTTCAAAAGTGTTCAACTTCAGATTGCGGATATCCATTTCCTGTAAAAACTCCTTGAGGCTACCGGTAGCTTTTTCCAACAGCATCTTGCGGAACAGGTCAACAAAATAATAAGGATCTCTCCTGACTTTTTCAATATTCTCAAGAACTTCCCGCTTGGAATATTTACGCAGGTCAGCACTTTCAAGCAAATACGAAATAAGCTGCTGTGAATTCCAAATCTTCTGTTGATCCATATCCAAATCAAGAAGTGTCTGTTTCAGATTGTCAGAAGAAATAAAGATCAGGCTCTGTGAAAGAAAATGAACATTGATATCCGCTGCGGCAAGCGCAAGTGCCGATTCCAGGAGGTCAGGCGGAAATTCTCCGGCCAATAAACCTTTCATAATATGGTCGGCAACAGCATGTGAATCGGGGTAAAGTTTGTGGTTTTGCCGCATCGCCGCAAGATAAGCTGCCAGGTCACCGGTGGCGTATGACTCCAGAAGTTTGATGAGTTCAAGCGGATCACGGTTCAGTGAAGCAATCTTATACAGGGTATTCCTCAGGTCATCAATGCTGTAATTGGCCGTGGCTGAGTTTTTAAACAGGAAATCAAGCAGTGCGTCTGAAGTATATATGTTATTGGCCTTCAAATTCATCCTTGCCAGCGAAGAGGCCAGGCTGTCCGGTGAATTATCCTGAAGTTCTTCGTAGAACAGGTTAAGATCTTTCTGCGAAAGAAAACGCGACATAAGTGCTTCAATTTCTTTTGATGAATAACCCCGCTCATCAGCATTCTTCAAAAGATAATCATACAAATCGGCAACCGATTTGAAGTTCATCTCCTGTAGATTTAATGAATTGAGGAACTCCTGAAGCTTCCCCCCTGCCAAGGCAGACACACCCATATATCGGTCACTATCAGCCAGTACAGTTAGTTTTGTCGGAGGAATGACTGACTGTTCATCAACAGGAGGTGTATAAACGACTGTGACCTCACGAACCGTACTGTCTCCGTTGCTGTTTCTGAGTGTGAAACGCAGCGTATTTACACCGGGTTCCGGAGTCAACATATACACAAACTTACGGCGCTTAATGTCAAAGTTCTCTGTTTTCAGGGATTTCCCGTCCAGCATGGTCAGCACCGTTAACCTGGTATTTTTTTCAAGATCAAGCCTGATCGGGATGGATTCATTCGTGGTAACATTGTAGGAAGCTACCGGAACAACCATCATCGGTCCGGTTACCTGTTCATGCTGAGGTACCTGGGCAATTTCTTCCGCCTTAGTTTCGGAAGATGATGCTGTGAGAACAGATGACAAAGCATAGATGTTGGAAGGATTGTTAACAGGAATGGATATCTTTTCACTGTGGTCGGCAATGCCTTCTCCTTTTATTTGCAGGTCAAAATCTCCGGAAACGGCATTCAGCGTGTATGATCCATCTGCATTGAGCCGGGTCTGGTCGACTATTTTCCCGGTTTTGCTGTTAACAAGAGTCGCCGTCAGCCTGGTGTATTCCGGACTCACCTGCCCGTTTATCCTGGTGATTCCGTTCAGGATAAACTTTCTCGGATGCAGGTCCGTGAATACCTCGAGCTTGTAAATATCCATCATGCCATAGGAATCAGTCGGATCGTACTTGGAATAATAAGCATAAGCCCCATCCCTGACCGGGAAGAAAAACATATCGTCATTTGTAGTATTCAGCGGATACCCTGCATTCACAGGCTTTGCCCATTGTCCGTTCTCAAGTTTGGTGCTGTAGAATATGTCAAAACCGCCCATATTATAGTGCCCCATTGAACTGAAATACAGTGTATTGCCATCGTCGGTAACAAATGGCGTGTCCTCGTTAAACCTTGAATTTATCACAGGACCCAGATTAATCGCCGGACCCCAGTCACCTCCACGGCTTCTTTCGGAACGATAAATATCCAATCCGCCATATCCCCCTTCACGGTTGCTCGTAAAGTAAAGGGTTTTTCCATCTTTCGAAACAGATGCATGAGATTCCCAGTATTTCGTATTAATATTCCCGTTCAGCTTTTCCAGTTTTGACCACTTGCCATTCTTAAATTTGCTGGAATACAGGTTACCGTCGAAATTATCGCTCCGGTATACAAAAATCTCATCACCGTTGTAGGAAAGACCTGTGCAATAGGAATTGCCATCAAGTGCGAAAAAAGGAGTAAGATTGAGGGGTTCTGACCATTTGCCATTATCACGGTGACAATAAAACACAGCATCGTAAAACTGCAGCTTTCTCGTGAACACCATGACCTTTTCATCGCCTGAAACCAGTGGATTGATCTCCTCAAACCGGTCGTTGATGCCTTCGCCTGCATTAACCGATATGAAATACATGGGGTTCTTTTGCTGACGGGCGGCAATGTCACACGCATTGATCTGCTCGTCCACAAGTGCTGCGTCATAGACAACCGGGTCAAGAATGAGTTTAAACTGCCGGTAAGCTTGAATGGCATCATCCAACCTGTTGTTTGCCCTGTAGGCGTTTCCAAGGTAATAATAAGCCTCAGGCGGTGCCTGCCGCTCTTTAAAACTGGTTGGTTTGCTACTGCTACTGATGCCTGTAACGGCCTTTTCCAGGTACGATATGGATTTCTGAACCTGGTAAACATCATTCAGATAACAAATCCCGATTTTGTAGTTGATGTTGAAATTATCCGGATCTGCAACCAGTATCCTCTGATATAATGGCAGGGCATCTTTGTATTCTTCAAACAGGAAGTAAGACTCGGCTTCAACAAAGACCGCTTTAAGCCTCTCCTCCCCCTGCGGGTAAGCTGTAGCAAAAATAAAAAACAGCAAGATTAATGCTGTGAAAGTTGGTCGGATTGATGTATTGGGTTTCATAGTTCTGCTTCTAACATAACAAATTTAAGTAATTAATAACAATTAATAATAACTGTCAACATGTTATGAAGCGTTATTTATCAACTGTTTATTAAGATACCTTTAGTTGTCAGGGCTTTGTAATGTTAATTAGCGCGGTATAAAATGAATGGATTACATCAATGCATGGTTCCTGACATTCCGGACGGCAGCCGTCCCAAATGCTTATACCCGCAAATAATAATTCTCATATCGTTAGAAATCCGGTAATCTTTAGCATACGTAAGATTCACTTGTTCATCTGACGATAAACCGAGCAATTTGTTTCTGTGCATATCATGCGGAGTGAGAACACCAGGTCGAATTTTGGGCAGACCGGGATGATTCCCTCCGGTTGACTGATAATATCCCACCCATGAGGCTCCACCTTTCAGAACATTGAACAAATTCCTGTAAAGTCCGGCCGGTTCATCCACCCAAAAGATAAGCAACGGACTTAATACTAATATAATAACTGCCAGCATTACATCAAAAAGCCGTTTCTTTCGTTTGTTCAGATTACGTGACAGTGTATTGAAATGCAGAACATATAACTCACCAGATATGTCATTTGAACTGCTGCCAATAACGTACATGCTTTCAGGCGGCGCGATCTTGAAATCAATCCCTGTATGGGTAAATTGAAGCATGGTGCGGACAATTTCATGAGAGGGCATGGCAGACGCACAAAAGACCAGTTCGTCAACCTGGTTGATCTGAACAATGTCCTGGATTTGTTCGATATGCCCGATGAAATCGGGACCGGCTTGTTCAATCATTGGGCTCACAAACCCTACAAGCTCGGGAGCGGATTGCGTCTGGTTGATTATTGAATATACCCTGTTACATTCCTGAAGGTCGCCGATTATGATTACTTTTTTCTTCTTTCTGAAAAACTCAAATGAAAAACTCTCCCGGCTAACCCGGCTCAGAAAAAGCCTTACCAGGGTTGTGCATAAAAGTGTCAGCAGCGTGCCTAAAATAATCAGAGCACGCGAAAAACGCCACGATTCAGGAAGCAGGGCATATACCAGCAGGATTATAACAGAACCTGTAAGAACACCCCGAAACAGATCCTTAAACTTGGCTTTTCGCTCGTATCCGGTGGACATGAAAATGGAAAGAAGCCAGATCACAATGTATGCCGGAACCGCAAGGATCAGGTATTCTTTGGGATAATATCCCCTTTGCCCGAAATGTTTCAATTCCCACAAAGGCAAAAGAAAATAATACCCCGAATAAATCAGCGTGGAATCAAGGAAAGGTGTGATGATTCCTTTGATAAAACGGATGAGAATTGACAATCCGGCCCTGAAATAAATGGCCAGGTGAATGAAAAAAGCAAAATACCTTGCAGTACTTTCCTTGAAATGCTTTTTGGCAAAAATGATCATTGCCTTGTAAAAAATCACAACGTAGTTGATGCTGCTCTTTTTGGTGCTTTCACCTTTGTAATGTATGATGGTGGTATCCGAAAAGTAGATATTATCAAAACCAGCCAGTTTGAACCGGTATGAAAGGTCAATATCTTCGCCATACATAAAAAAACTTTCATCAAGAAGTCCCGTCTTCTCCAGAGCCGACCTTCTCATAAACATGTATGCACCAGAAATTACATCCACCTGATGAATCTCATTGGGATCCAGAAATCCCAGATGATATCTGCCGAAAGTTTTCGAGCGGGGAAACAACTTTGACAGTCCAAATACTTTATAGAATGCAACCATCGGGGTAGGCAATGATCTTTTCGATTCCGGGAGGAATTTGCCTTTTCCATCAATCATTTTAACACCCAGGCATCCTGCTTCCGGATGCATGTCCATATACTGGATGCACTTTAGAAATGAATCCTCCTGAACTACCGTATCCGGATTGAGTAACAAAACGTACCTCCCCGAGGTTCTTTCGTATGCCTGGTTGTTGGCCCTGGCAAAGCCTGTATTGACGTTGTTCGGAATCAGTATGACATCCGGAAACTTTTGCCTGATCATACTCACTGAACCGTCTGCAGAATTGTTATCAACGACAATTACCTCAGCCTGAATTTTGCTGATCGCCAACATAACAGAATGGAGGCATTGTTCGAGAAAATACTTTACGTTGTAGTTTACAATGATTACAGAAAGGTCCATCTCAATTGTAATGAAGGATATGCAGCAGAGCATTCAGGATGCCGGCCGGAGTTTTTTGTGTATTATTCCCCGTTGTGAATCATTACCGAACTACAGGGATGGCCTTGGCACACTCCATAAGCGACATCCTGCAGGCATTCATGTTGCCCATGGAGCATGCCTTATTTAAATTCGGACATGCCTTTTCCATGTCATTCAACCGGTAATACGACATACCCAGGTTGAAATAGAGAGCAGAATTGCCTTCAGAAAGATCCAATACTTTCAGGAAATCACTTACGGCGGCTGAATAATCACGAAGCTCATAATTAACCATCGCCCTGCTGTGAAAACTGCTGGCTACGGTGTCATTTTTTTCGATGGATGCCGTTAAGTCAAGCAGTGCATTATCAAATTCTAGAAGATTCATATAGCTGACTCCCCGCCCAAGATAGCAGCGGTAAAGCAGATTAGATGGTTCAAGTTCAATGGCCCGGGTAAAATCGTCAAGCGCTTTACTATATTTTTCTTTGGCATTGAGAATTATGCCCCTGAGATAATAATAATCCGCCACTTCGGGAAACTTCCTGATCGCATCATCAGCAAGCCGCATGGCCTCCTTGTCATCATTCATCAGAAAGTAAATATTAATCTGTTTTTGTAAGGCCGGATGATTATCAGGCACTCTATCAAGTATTTCCCTGGTTTTATTCAAGGCCTCCGGCAGGTTGTTGCTGGCAATGAGAATGTCGGTTTCAGCCAGCAAAGCCTTCACCCGTGAATCATCTTGAGCTATCAACATCCGCAGTGGAAACATCAGTATTACCAGAATTATTGCAGTTCTCATAAAATGGCCTTGGTAATTATTTGCAGCTATGAAAATACGAAAATAATTGTATTTACCATCATCCAGGTAAAACTCTATTTCACAAGTTTCTTGAAATCAGTTTCTAAAAAGCCGTCGGGGTTTTTATCGTTGATCTTATGGTAATCAAAGTAATAGAAGTTGGCATCCGCAGCCCCGATAATAATTTTGTAGCTGCGTGCATCCAGTTTGGTGCCTTCAGGACCCACTTTATGGAGGAACACAACATCCGGGTCACGATTCTTTATTGCATCTTCAATATCCTCAGGGGTCACTATTTCGAACTTATAAGGATAGACCTTCTTGATTTTCGCTTCTGTATTCACTGAGGGTGCCAACTCTTCCTCAAGCAGGTAAAGTGTTTTATCACGGATATCCTTGATATTGTCATTATAATGCTTAAAAACGTTGGCGGATATAATCTCGGGATGGTCTTTGATTAACTTGGCATGGTTCTGCATAAACCTTACCAGGATGGCCAGCTTGTAAGCATACCTGTCTTCCTCCACATCAAAGTATGCAAGCGGAACCGAAGCAATGTCCGGCATTTCATTCAGCCTGAAGTAATCACCTCCAAGAGAAAGGTGTAAAAAACGATAGGAAGCATCCGTTTTGTCAGCTTCAAAGGTTACATGCGACATGTAAATGAAAGAATACTGCGCATCCATTCGTTTCTCCTGAAACTCCTTGTCGGTGATGAAGTCAAATTCGGTAATATTCCATTCCTGCTGCATCACCCCCTTGATGATCTTATTGTATTCCATCAACGGGTTATCCTCAAGTACAACCAGGGTTTTGGTGGAAAAAAAAGCATCCACATCTTCACGGGAGGGCACAAAGGTTTGTGCATTCATCCACACAGCTACACCAAGCAGCATTATTGAGAAACGCAGTCTTTTCATAGTTTTTGTATTAAATTTCAGGAAAATAAAGTGGATTTCGCTCATTGAATTTTCTGATATATAGAAATTTCAATTGTTTTTGTTTCTTCTTGTTCAACCCGGCAAATTCGTCATGCAATTCCGGATCTGACATCAACAGAATCCCCACACTTTCTTCATTGTAGTCCAACACATTGCCTGTATTAAAATCAAGCAGGTACTGCTTCATTTCGACAGTTGAATTTGATGCAGAAGGCGAATAATAGGGTGAATAATAATAGGGGTAGCCATACCCGTAATACGGATTCCCGTAATTCCGGTTATAAGAAGTAAGCGTGCCCACAAAATGGCAAATGTTTCCGATTATGGTTATCCTGAAATAGCCATCATTCAGGTATATATATAGTACTCCGTTTCTTGAAAAACCCCAGATGCTTTTAGTTTGTATTTCCTGTTTAACGCCAATATTATCATATAATTGCAATTTTTTTTCTTTCAGAACACGCTCAAAGAAATCCGGATCATCATACGGAATCGCTGTAATAATACGCGATTTGGGAATAGGGCTGTTTTGCTTTACCTGTTCAAAGTTTGTGAAAACACCTTCCTTAAACCTAAAGTCAGGCGTGTATTTCACCCTATTCAGCGTGTCGTACTGCTGAGCTTCTGCTGCCATAAAGGCAACCAGAAAGATAAAAAACGCTGAAGCTTTCAGTGAACTGACAGGAAACATTTGTACAATCATTAACGTATTTACAAAAATAGATTTATTTTCTCAACTCATGAACAGGATAATCCATCAAAAATAATTTTCAAAAATCGGGCCAATCAGGATAAATTTAAATAACAGTAAATATATCCGATTCATAATTGCATAAATAATTCTTATATTTATCCTTGAGATTAGGCAAATGGTGACCCAACACTTTAAATCATATTAATTGTAATGAATCCTCTTTATCATTTACTTGCCCGGCTGACCAAAAAGCTTGAGCAGCAAGCCGATCTGGATGTAGTAAATAAATTGCTCATTACTTATTTCATCAACATCACCTGCATTGTGGTATTACTGGGATATGGCATTCTAACGTATGTTGAAATGAATCATACCACAGCCTTGTTTCTTTTTGCATCTTCCTTTGCCTTATTGCTGATCCTGGGTTATCAATATGTATTTAAACAACTTCCGGTTACCAGGGTATTGCTTACCACGGTAATCATAGTGGTCATTTTCTTCCTGCTTTACACCGGCGGCAATTCAGGATTGGGAGGGTATTGGATGTTGGTTTTCCCTGTTTTGTCAATTCCGCTTTTTGGCCTCAGTAAAGGCAATATAGTTTCCTTTATGTTGTTTCTGGCAGCACTTGCTTTTTTTATTTTACAGGATCGTTTGCAGGTGCATCAGGTATATTCGGGGGAACTGGTAATCCGGTTACTGGGTATTTATGCCGCCATTCATTTGCTTGTTTACCTGAATGAATATGTTAAGCTTCACAATTACACGGTTTTGGAGAAATCCATTATCGAATCGAAAAATGAAACACGGCAAAAGGACGATTTTCTTTCCAAATTATCACACCAGATCAGAACACCCCTGAATAACCTCACTGTCGTTTCCAACCTGATCAATAAATCAAAGCTGGATGCCGAGCATCGTGACCTTTTCGAAACCATTATGGCTTCTACAATCAACCTGATCAATGTGGTCAATAACATTGTAAAGGTTTCAGAGGTAAAAATTGAGAAAGAACTCAGCAGTCAGGTGAATTTTGACTTGTATGCATCCATCGACAACACGCTGAAACTATTCAGGGATCAGCACAAGGAAAGACTTGAAATTAACCTTCATGTCTCGCGCAACATTAAAACCCAATATATTGGCGACCCGATCCGGATTAAACAGATATTCCTGAACATCATTGAAAACATCATCAAGGCAAATCCTGAGGGCAGGATGATTGTTGACATTGACATCAACCTGCAGAATGATTTTGAACATGAATCTGAATTCAACTATATTATTAAATGCCCGCAACTCCAACTTGAATCAGATGACTATGGCAATTATTACAGTCGTCCGGGAGTTGATCAGATTAAAGAAGGATCTTACCAGCCTGACGACTATTTTATTGACTTTACCATTGCGAAAAAAATAATTGACTATTATGGTGGTGAATTGAAAATAGTCTCCACAGGTGAGCTGACTATCCTTCAGTTTGGGTTTGCCCTGAAAAAAGGCACTCCGGGAATCCAGAAATTGGAAGCTGACAAGGACATGACGCAGCTTCTACAGTCAAAAAGCAAAGTAGATCTTAAGAATGCCAACATCCTCCTGGTTGAGGACAATGCCATTAACCAGAAAATCATCATCCTGAGCCTGAAGAACCACGTGAAAAATATTGACATTGCCAACAATGGTAAAGATGCTCTTGACAAATTCGGAACAACCAAGTACCATCTTATTTTAATGGATATTCAAATGCCGGTAATCAACGGTATTGCTGCCACCAAAAAAATCAGGGAACTTGAATCCTCTTCCAACACGCAAACCCCGATCATTGCCATTACTGCAAACGCCTTGTCAGGAGATAAAGAAGCCTGCCTAGCTGCAGGCATGAATGATTATATCAGCAAACCTTTTCAGGTGGAAGTGCTGGTAAATAAAATGAAGATATTATTGGAATCGTAACTATACACCATGTCATTGCCGGGATACATCGTGGCTACTGCTGTCCCTACAGCAATATTAAAAATCTATTTTTATTCCGATAACCAGAATATCATCAACCTGTTCCTGCTCTCCCCGCCATTCAACCACATTATTTTCTAGAATTTCATGTTGTTTTTCCATGGGCAACTGGTGCAGGTTTAGCAACAAATGTCTGAAGCGGCGGTATTTATATTTCTTTCCGTCAGGGCCTCCAAATTGGTCTGCAAATCCGTCGGAGAATAAATAGATGATATCCCCTTTCTGAATAGGGATGATATGGTTCTTAAAGGTTTGGTCCTTGAAATTGGTTTCATCAAGGCCTATGGCGAAACGGTCTCCCTTAACCTCGGTAATTTTGTTATCTCGAATGATATACAGGGGATTAAAAGCACCTGCAAATTCCACAATCATATCCTTTTTATCAATCGAACAAAACGCAACGTCCATTCCGTCACGGAGAATCACATTGTCAATATCCCTGAAGATCTCGTGGAAATCCTCGTTCAAACGGTTAAGAATATCCGAAGGCCGCGAAAGTCCTTCAATGTTGGTAATCTTTCTGAAAAGTTCAAAGCCGATTATCGACATGAATGCGCCGGGCACGCCATGGCCGGTGCAATCCACAGCAGCAATGAATATTTTGTCTCCCAGCTTGTTAACCCAGTAGAAATCGCCACTTACAATGTCTTTGGGCATAAAAAGGATAAAAGATGAAGGGAAGATGGATTTAAAAAGTTTCAGTGGCGGTAGCATTGCCGTTTGAATGCGTTTGGCGTAATTGATACTGTCGGTAATACTTTTATTTTTCAGTGTCAGCTCCTCTTTTTGCAGCATGATTTGCCTGGCAAACATTTCCCGCTCCCTGTTCTCACGGCTCAGGTTAAAAAATTGGCGAATCCAGAAACGTATAAACAGGAAAACAAAGAAGGATCCAATCAGCAAAATAAGCGCCAATCCTATTTTTGACCTCCAATAGGGCGCATCGACAATGATAACAATTGATGCGCCGGTATTATTCCATACCTTATCCGGATTTGAACCTGTAACTCTGAAAATGTACTTCCCCGGTGGTAAACGGTCAATGACAACCTGGTTCTGCCTCCCCAGGTTGGTCCAGTCTGCATCTCTGCCCGATTTCCCAAAACTGTAACGGAAATGATTCCATTCAGGTCTTGAAAAATCGAGCACAGCGAAATCAATTTGGAGTGGTTTCCGGCTCCAGGGCAGGTATATGGTATCGGGTACCTGGTAATACAGATCTTCTTTCATGGGATCATTGTCTAATAACCTGATTCCCGTGATAACAACATTTTGAACAGCCCTTAACTGGTCTTGTCGGTCCGTTTTCACTACAGACAGGCCAACCGGGCCAGTGATAAATATCCTTCCGTCAGCTCCGCTGTTGATTGATGTGTAGGTATCGTTTAACAAGCCTTCTTTCTGATCATAGTTTTTTATGGTATTATAGGCTTTGATATAATGATATAAACCGGCTTCATTGCTGAACCACAAATTGCCATAAGTGTCGATAGCCAGAGAGTTGTAGACCGAATTTGTTATTCCGGGCACATCGAGGGCGGTAAATTCGCGTGAAGCAGCATCAAATCTGAATATGCCTCCTGATGTACCCATCCAGAAAACATCAGATTTTTCAGGAACAATTGCATAGACTGCCTTGTGTTCCGTATTCATGAGGTTGACATCATAGGGCGTATACTTGCTTACATTACCTTTAACAGGGTTGTAATATAGCAATCCGTTATCTGTTCCCAACCAGATATTCCTGAACGGATCCTGAATGATGCTGAAAACTTTACCAATCTTTACCTGTTGTCCGTTGTATTCAAGCACAGATTTTGATACATGGTATGAAGAATCGAGTTTGATGTGCTGAACGCCCTTTGAAGTACCCAGCCAAAGCTGATTGACACCGTCGTAAAAAATACAGTTCAGTTGCTCCTGTCGAAAAAGTTCCTCATTAATAAATGAATACAGTTCCTTCAGTCTTTTCCTGCGGTTGTTATTCATGTCAAAAACTTCAACACCATGCTGGGAGACAACCAAATACTGATTGTTTTTAAATGGAAAGAAATTCGCCACATTGCTTCCGTCAAGTGTTTTGAAGCGACTGATTTTCATTGTATTTTCCTCGACAATACCAAAACCATCATTATAAAAGCCCAGGAAAAATTTTCCTCCTGCTACCTGTGTAGCCGATAGAATATGGCTGTTGTCACGTGAGACGCCAAAACGCTCGATTGGAAAATTCAGGATAGCAAGAGCGGATTTCCTGATCTTCAGAATGCCTTCCGATGAACCGCCCCAGATGATATCAGCCGAATCAACTGCCACGCTTTGAATTTTATTAGGGCCTGCCTGGTATATCTGTGTGAACAACTGATTATTTGTATCAAACCGATAGATGCCCGAAGTGGTTGCCAGTATCAGAACACCATTTTGAGCACCGGTAATGGCATGAATTTCATTCCGGGAAGCCAGATTGCGTGACTCTCCGGGATAGAATGACAGAAAGGCAAGATCTACCGGATCAACCCTGTTTAGTCCGTTATTGGTTCCAATCCAAATGGTATTTTCTCTGTCAACATAAAGGCAGTTTACGTGATTATCCGAGAGCAGTCCCTGTGAATCCAAGCTTACAAGTTCGGTGAAAACACCCTGTTCCGGATCAAAAAGAATCAGGCTTCCTGTAGTTCCGATCCAAAGATTTCCATTGGCATCTGCGATAAGGCATGTGGGAGAAGTACCCGGTTGCAACAACCTGGCGGGGAACACAAAGGTTTTTTCCGAAAAATCCAAAGCCAACCCTGTAAGGGATCTGTCGGTCAGTAGCCATACCTTTCCATCAGGAGCAGCACAAAAATCGATTAAAACCGATTCATTACTATATGGTGCATCAAAAGAAGAAACCGGAATTCTTGTGATTTTCCCTGTTTTGTTATCGTAACGGTTAATACCTGCCTGGTTCAGAATCCACAAATTTCCTGCACCATCCGTCTTCACTTTGCGTATGTGCTGATAACCGAATGGTTCGCTATTATCTGCAGATGTGAAAAATTTTCTGAACCGATAACCGTCAAACCGGTTCAAACCGTATGCAGTTCCTGCCCACAAATAGCCATACCGATCAATTGTAAGTGTACTTACATACCTTGACGATAAGCCGTTTTCAATTGAAATTAATTCCGGCTCAAGGTATTCCTGGGCGTATAACGGACTGTTTATTAACGCAATAGTAATGATTATGTAAAAACGACACAACCGCATCAGTCCATTTATTTAAACTCCTTAAAGTAACTAATTTATTCAACAATACAAAACTAAAAAAGCCAGAGCAGAAATAAGCAGTGGGCTTTTATAGGCTGGAAAAAAAAAGCTGCCTGAAAGTTTCAGGCAGCTTTTTTGTATGTATACCAGGCTGATACTAAATCAGGCCGGACTACTTTTTATATCCATAAATGGCGAGATCACCCAGTTCTTCTTCAATGCGCAGCAGCTGGTTATACTTAGCCATACGGTCGGAACGGCTTAATGAACCGGTTTTGATCTGACCGGAATTGGTAGCTACAGCAATGTCAGCAATAGTGGCGTCTTCGGTTTCACCTGAGCGGTGTGAAGTAACGGTTGTATAGCCAGCCCTGTGAGCCATTTCAATAGCATCCAGAGTTTCCGTAAGGCTACCGATCTGGTTCACCTTAATCAGGATTGAGTTGGCACAGCCCATATCGATTCCTTTCTTCAGGAACTCAACATTAGTAACAAACAGGTCGTCACCTACAAGTTGGCAACGGCTGCCGATTTTATCAGTAAGCAGTTTCCAGCCATCCCAGTCATGTTCAGACATTCCATCTTCAATGGAGTCGATAGGAAATTTGTTGATCAATTGTTCGAGGAAAGCCACCTGTTCAGCTGATGTACGAACGGCACCTTTGGCACCCTCGAATTTGGCATAATTGTACTTGCCGTTTTCATAAAATTCAGAAGCAGCACAATCGAGTCCGATAGATACGTCGCCGCCATCTTTTGCACGGCCTGCTTTATAACCTGCAGCTTCAATAGCCTTAATAATAGATTCCAGTGCATCTTCAGTTCCATTGAGAACCGGAGCAAAACCACCTTCATCACCCACTGCTGTGCTCAGACCACGATCTTTCAATACCTTTTTGAGGGAATGAAACACCTCTGCGCCCATGCGAAGGCCTTCGCGGAAACTTGAAGCGCCGATCGGACGGATCATGAATTCCTGGAAAGCAATGGGAGCATCGCTGTGTGAACCTCCGTTAATGATATTCATCATAGGAACAGGAAGCACTTTGGCATTCGTACCGCCAATGTAACGGTAAAGCGGCATATCGTGATACATGGATGCGGCTTTAGCCACTGCGAGAGAAACTCCCAGTATGGCATTTGCACCCAGTTTGCTCTTAGTTTTGGTACCGTCGAGGGCAATCATTCTTCGGTCGATAGCGACCTGATCCAGAGCATTCATGCCGATAATTTCCTTGGCAATGATCTTATTCACATTGTCAACGGCTTTAAGAACACCTTTACCCAGGTATCTTTTCTTGTCTCCGTCGCGAAGTTCGAGGGCTTCATTTTCACCTGTGGAAGCTCCCGAAGGGACAGCAGCGCGGCCTACAAATCCGCTTTCAAGTGCCACTTCGACTTCTATAGTAGGATTGCCGCGTGAGTCAAGTATTTCACGGGCATGAACATTTGCTATTTGTCCCATGGTTATGTATATTATTAAATCCCGTTATTCTTTGTTTTCAGTATCAGCAGATTTCTGATCTGCTTCTTTCTCCTCTGTTTCAGCTTTTGGAGCAGCTTTGGTAGCAGCCTTCCGGGGCTTTGCCTGCTTTTCTGCAGCACCCTCAGCTTCCTTTTCTACTGCTCCGGCTTCACCCTTCTTTTTTGAACCGCGACGACTGCGGCGTGCAGTCTTGGCTTCTCCAGCAGCTGTGGCACCGAGCATGGCTTCGTTAAAATCAACCAGCTCAATATAGCACATTTCAGCAGCATCACCGGCTCTTGTGCCAATTTTCAGAATGCGTGTGTATCCGCCCGGCCTATCGGTAATCTTGGGGGATACTTCTCTGAAGAGAGCAGTGACCGCATTTTTATCCTGCAAATAAGAAAAAGCAAGCCTGCGTGATGTAGTGCTGTCTTCCTTTGATTTGGTCAGAATGGGTTCAATGAATCCGCGTAAAACTTTTGCTTTAGCAGTAGTGGTTTTGATGCGCTTGTGCAATATCAGTGAAGAAGCCATGT
>CAYVBH010000020.1:0-23141 GCA_964449015.1 uncultured Bacteroidales bacterium | reverse complement strand
GACCATTCTGGACAGTGGAATCCGACGGCAGCAAATCGTTGCAGATTGTGGAATCCTCCCAGGTAGATCATCATGATCCGGAACAGTCAGCTATCCTGAACAGTGCCACCCATTTCAACCCGGTTGACCTGGTTTGTGCCATGAAGGATTACAAGGGAAAACGTTTTAACCTGATGGAATTCCGCGATCCGAACACCGGATTTATCAGTAAAAAATTTAAAAACGGGAAGCCACTGAAAGCCCTTGAATTGCCAGGGTTGTGGAATGGCGCCATGGCACAATGGAATACGGTTTTTGTTGAAGTTCCCATCACTACCTTCACTCCGGTTAAAACACTACACGACTTATTGCGCCCCGAACACCAGTGAAGAAGATGATCATCGCAGTTAATACGAGGCTGCTGCTGCCCGGTAAAATCGAAGGTATTGGCAGGTTCGCCAAAGAAACGCTCCGCATCATTACCTGGAAACACCCGGAGCACCGGTTCATCTTCATATTCGACAGAGAATATTCGGAAGAATTCATTTTCTCAAATAACATCACACCGGTTGTCAGCTTTCCTCCAGCACGACATCCCTTGTTGTGGTACGGGTTTTTTGAATGGGGCGTTCCACCTGTCTTGAAAAAGTACAAGGCCGATCTCTTTCTTTCACCCGATGGCTGGCTGTCGCTGCGATCGCCAATCAGATCACTTCCTGTGATCCATGACCTGAATTTTTTTGCATACCCTGAATTCCTTCCTTATCATGTCAGGAAATACTACCATTACTTCTTTCCAAAATTCATAGGCAAAGCCGCAAGGATAGCCACCGTATCTTCCTATACCAGGAATGATATGGTCGGACGTTTCAATTATCCCGCCAACCAGATTGATGTCGTATATAACGGGGCAAGCCGGGCTTTTTTTCCCATGGAAGAGATGGAAAAACAAAGGGTGCGGGATGCTTACACCCAGGGTTGTCCGTACTTTCTATTTGTGGGTTTGATTCACCCCAGGAAAAACCTGGCCAACCTGATTCGGGCCTATGACCGGTTTAAGCAACATGAACAGAGTAATATCAAGCTGCTGGTGGTAGGAGAGCGGAAATGGTGGACCCAGGATATGGAACAGGCATATGATTCATGCGAATTTAAAGACGATATCATCTTTGCCGGAAGAAAGAACGACGATGAACTGGGCCCAATCACGGCATCTGCCCTGGGAATGGTTTATGTATCGCACTTTGAGGGCTTCGGAATTCCTGTTCTGGAATCCATGTGTTGCGATGTTCCAGTAATCTGCTCGTCAACCACATCGCTGCCCGAGGTAGGTGGTGATGCAGTGCTTTATGCCGATCCTGCCAGTGTTGACTCCATTGCTTCATCTATGATCAGGTTATACAAGGATCCCGGGTTGAGTCAGATTCTCGTATCAAAAGCCCGCGTTCAGCGCGAAAAATTCTCGTGGGAAAAAACGGCGGGGCTGTTGTGGGAAAGTGTGGAGCGATGCCTAAAGCCAATTTCATAAACCATGACCAGATAACGCCGAACTTTTCTATTTTTGCATAATTTTCAACGACAAAGCTATGCCATTAAATATTCCCGACCGTTTACCAGCAGTTGGTATTCTCCAGGAGGAGAACATATTTGTGATGAACGAGACTGCGGCCATCCACCAGGATATCCGGCCGCTGCGCATTGTGATCCTGAACCTGATGCCTATCAAAACCACCACGGAGACCCATATACTCAGGCTGTTGTCCAATTCCCCGTTGCAGGTAGAGGTAACCCTGTTGCATACCATTGAACATGTTTCCAAGAATACTTCCATCGATCACCTGAAGTCGTTCTACAAAACATTTGGGCAGATCAGGGGTCAAAAATTTGACGGGATGATCATTACTGGTGCACCCATCGAACACCTTGAATTTGAGGAAGTGGATTACTGGAAAGAGTTGAAGGAGATCATGGATTGGGCTGCGCATCATGTTACTTCAACCATGTTCATCTGCTGGGGAGCCCAGGCAGGTTTGTACCATTATTATGGTGTTCCCAAGTATCCATTATCGAAAAAGATGTTTGGTGTGTTTGACCACCAGATCAATAATCCCAAAATACCTTTGGTTCGTGGATTTGATGAAGACTTTCTGGCGCCGCATTCACGACTTACCGAAGTAAGACGGTCTGATATTGAGCAGGTTCCGGAACTGGAAATCGTATCTGAATCTGCCCAGGCGGGTATTTACATTGTCAAAAATAAAGGAGGCCGGCAGATCTTTGTTACCGGCCATTCTGAATATGACCCCGAAACACTGAAAGAAGAATACGAACGTGACGTGAAAAAAGGACTGCCGATAGAAATTCCGTATAATTACTTTCCGGATAACGATCCTTCAAAACCTCCGGTTGCTCGATGGAAAGCCCATGCCAACCTGTTGTATTACAACTGGCTGAACTACTATGTTTACCAGTTGACACCTTATAATATTAATGAGATTGGCTAATCCCAGATTGCCTTTTCTTTCTGCTCTGAATCAATTCCCTGCAAAAACCAACCAATTCATTGTCCAGTGACTCCCACGGCATCGGTTGCCGGGCATGCAGGTCGGAGAAGGGTACGTCCCAGTGTACCGGTTGGGTGTGCGTCAGCCCGGTTTCGGTACCATAATAAATCACAGGAGGCTGGGGGAGTGAGAACTGAAATTCAAGGGCTTTTTTGAGTTTTTCACGATGCTGACCTGCATCATATAGAAACCGGTTCATATCGTGGTTTTCAATAAACGAGGGTAACAGGTAGTTATCTGGAAACCTTTGGTAATGGTGCTTCATGGATGTTTCCAGCTTGTGAATATACTGAGTGGGATGGTCTTTCCATGCAATGTATTCTGTGATCCTATGTCTGAAATAGAAATCCAGCACCCCGTCCATTTCGCCAACGTATTCACGCTCAATATCCCAGGGTTTGAAGCTGAATAACCAGCGCCAGCATTTCTTTCGGATCCGGATGGTTTTCAGCATGCTGAAATGAACGCCTTCCAGCCAGGCTTCGCCAATCAACACAGCTTCGGGGTTAACCAACCGAACCTCATTGCGAAAAGCTTTCCAGAAATCATGGGAGGGACCGATGGCATGGTCCAGCCTAAACCCGTCGACTCCCATCTGAAGCCAGTGCCTGGCAGCCCCGGTAATGTGCTCACGGGCTTCTTTATAATCAAGGTTTATTTTGGGAAGCTCATGGAAATGCAGAAAGCTTAAATAGCTGTCATTAAATCTATTAAAGTAAAACCATTTTCGATACTTGCTTTTCCTGTCTTTAAAAGCATCCTGGAAAAAGGGATGGTTATCGGAGCAATGGTTTGGAACAAAATCCAGCAATACCCTGATGTTTTTCTGATGACACAGGTTGATCAGATTTTTCAGATCTTTTTCAGAACCAAACCGTTTATCGGTTGTGTAAAAATCGGTTATGTGGTACCCGTGATAGGCTGTGGTTTTATAGACTGGTGAAAGCCAGATTGTATTGATCCCCAGGTTAACCAGGTAAGGGATTTTTCCGGCAATGCCTTTCAGGTTTCCGCCCAGAAATACGGGTTTGTGCGGATTCCTGTCCGCCCGGTACCCCGCAAAGCGGTCGACCAGGATATGATATACAATAGAATCACGGAACCAACCCGATGATTTTAAAGTATTTTTTGTTACCATTGTAATAGGGACAGGTCACGACCTGTCCGTACAAATCCATTTTTTCGCATTCACAAAGGCTTCAATCCAGGGTGAAACCTCGTCATTCTTTCGCCCACCGGGGTAATAAGCCCAGTTCCAAGGAAATGTAGCCCGCTCCAGGTGAGGCATGATGGCCAGGTGCCGGCCGTCAGCCGAACAAATTCCGGCAATGTGATAATCGGAGCCATTCGGATTACCCGGGTATTCAGGATAGCTGTATTTCATAGCAACATAGTAACGGTTTTCCTCATAGGGCAGGCTGAATTTACCTTCTCCGTGTGCCACCCAGATTCCCAGTCTGCTGCCGGCCAGCGAGCTCAGCATAATTGATTTGTTCTCCGGAATGTCGACACTTAAGAAGGAGGACTCAAATTTATGGGAGGCATTGCGCAGTAATTTTGGTTTTTCGGCATGTTCGGGATTGATCAGGTCAAGTTCCGCCATCAGCTGGCAACCATTACAAACACCCAGGCTCAGCGTATCTTTTCTGGCATAGAAGTTTTCAAGCGTTTTCCGGGCCTTATCGTTGTATAGGAAAGCACCAGCCCATCCTTTTGCACTTCCCAATACGTCTGAGTTGGAAAAGCCACCAACAAATACGATCAGGTTAATATCCTCCAGATTCTCCCTTCCGGATATGAGGTCGGTCATGTGCACATCCTTTACATCAAATCCGGCCAGGTACATCATATAGGCCATTTCCCGGTCGCCATTCACCCCTTTTTCGCGAATGATAGCTGATTTTATTCCGGTGAACCCTGTTCGCGCCTTACTGATCCCAAACTGACTGAGTTTTCCCGTAAATCCTTTCGGAAAAAGGAAATCAAGAATATGGTTCTTGTAATGAACAAAGCGTTTTTCTGCCAGTTCGGGTCCGCTCTGATCCCTGTCCAGCAAATAAGAAGTTTTGAACCAGGTATCTCTCAGCCGGGGAACATCAAAATCAAATTGCTGACCCGACTTCACAATACGAACTGTGTTATCCTGGCTGTAATGTCCGATAGTATAAAACCTGATTTGACTATCGGTGAGTATCTTTTCAACTAACGGATTTTCGGCCTGAATTATTATTCCCGGGTTTTCACTGAAGAGGATTTTAATCAGGCTTTCCTCGGGTATTGCATCCAGGTTGATTTCCATGCCTGCCTTAGGTGTGGGGAAACACATCTCAAGCAGCGTGACAATCATGCCTCCGGCAGAAATGTCGTGCCCGGCCAGCAATAACTGCTGATCAACCAGTTTTTGAACGGTTTCAAAGGCTTTCACAAAATAAGCAGCATCCTTAACATCCGGAGTATCATTGCCACCCAGGGAATTGAGTGATTGGGCAAAAGCGCTGCCTCCTGTTTTGAAAGAATCAGACGAGAAATCGATATAAATGATGCGGCTTCTGGGTTTATCACAGGCAGCAGGTTCCACAGCCCTGGTGAAATCGCTGATTTCGCCAGCAGCAGAAATGATCACTGTTCCGGGAGAATACACTTCAGAGCCGTCCTTGTATTTTTGGGTCATGGAAAGTGAATCCTTACCTGTAGGTATGTTGATCCCTAGCGAAATGGCAAAATCGCCGGCTGCTTTTACAGCGGCATACAAACGCGCATCTTCCCCTTCATGGCGGCAGGGCCACATCCAGTTGGCACTGAGAGATATGCCCTTGATTCCGCCTTCAATTGGGGCCCAGATGATATTCGTTAACGATTCGGCAATGGACAGAACTGAACCGTGAGCCGGATTGATAATACCGGCAGCCGGTGCATGCCCCAGCGATGAACCGATTCCCCTGTGGCCGACATAATCCAGCGCCGTAATCGACATGTTGTTAAGCGGTAGCTGCAGCGCACCGCAGGTTTGTTGTTTGGCAACCAGTCCGGTAACCGACCGGTCAACCTTGTTGGTGAGCCAGTCCTTGCAGGCAACTGCTTCCAGTTGCAACAGGTTTTCAACATATTCCGGGATTAATTCAATTTGGCAACCGGCATCAGCAAATGATATTTCAATGGTTCTGTCCTGCATCACCGTTTTGGGCGGGTTGCCAAAGAAATCTTCCAGTTGAAGATCAATAGGTTTTTTTCCGTCTTTGTTCGAGAATACAAATTGATGGTCTCCGGTAGCTTCTCCTACCAGATAATGAGGTGCTCTTTCGCGATTGGCAATCCGGGCCAGAAGCTCTGTATCTTTTTCTTTGAGTATCAAACCAATTCGTTCCTGTGATTCGTTGCCGATGATCTCTTTGTCCGACAGTGTAGGATCTCCAATAGGCAGTTTGTCTATATGCAGGGTGCCTCCTGTACTTTCAACCAGTTCCGAGAAGCAGTTGAGATGTCCTCCGGCACCATGATCGTGAATGGATACAACCGGATTTTTGTCAGATTCGGCTAAAGCCCTGATGGCATTGTACACCCTTTTCTGCATTTCGGGATTGGATCGCTGAACAGCATTCAGCTCGATGGAATGGTCATATTCTCCCGTGGCAACCGAAGATACGGCACCGCCGCCCATGCCAATCCGGTAATTGTCGCCTCCCAACAGTACAATCTTATCGCCCTTTTCAGGTGTATCTTTAATGCTGTGTGCTTCATTGGCGTACCCGACACCGCCAGCCAGCATAATTACCTTATCGAATGCCCAGAATTTGCCATTTTCCGTGTGTTCAAAAGTAAGCAGGCTGCCGCAGATCAGCGGTTGCCCGAATTTATTGCCGAAATCACTGGCCCCGTTTGATGCTTTGATCAGTATTTGTTCAGGTGTCTGGTAAAGCCATTTTCGGGGAGGGAGATTCTTTTCCCACTTCCGGCCATTATTCAGGCGTGGGTATGAAGTCATGTATATAGCAGTACCGGTAAGCGGGAGCGCGCCCCGTCCACCCGCCATACGGTCGCGAATTTCTCCTCCGGTGCCTGTGGCTGCCCCGTTAAAAGGTTCTACCGTGGTGGGAAAGTTATGTGTTTCAGCTTTGAGTGAGATCACTGATTGGATGGGCCGCAACCTGAAAAAATCAGGTTTATCCTGCGTAGCAGGGGCAAATTGCATCACCTGCGGGCCCTTGATAAAAGCACAATTATCCTTATAGGCACTTACCACCCGGTTGGTATTCCGGCTGGTTGTATTCCGGATCATCTGAAAAAGCGAAGATTCCTGTTGAACACCATTAATAACAAAGGTGCCGTTAAAAATCTTGTGCCTGCAGTGCTCAGAATTCACCTGCGAGAAACCAAAGATTTCACTGTCGGTGAGTTTCCGTCCAATCTTCTTTGACAAGCCCATGAGATAATCAATCTCCTGCTCGCTCAGTGCAAGACCTTCCTTTACATTATATTCGGCAATATCATCGATAAATTGAATGCCTTCGGGTGTATGTTGAATGGTGAAAATATCCTGGTCCAGTCTTTCATAGTATACCTGCAACATGGCATCGTAAGGGTCATTCTTGCCAGCTTTCCGAAACAACTCAATCCGTTCGATCCGTTCAATACCCATATTCTGGGTTATTTCAACGGCATTGGTACTCCATGGCGTGATCATTTCCTTACGCGGGCCGATAAAACCTCCGATCAGACTTTTCTCATCAACAGGAGATGCTTTCCCGAACAACCAGGAGAGCTTTTCGAGTGTTGACTGATTCAGGGATTCAAAAGATTTTACCGCGTAAATAATGGCGTCTTGTGCTTCGAAAAAGTAAATCATGTTTTTTTGAAATATCTTCGGCAAAGTTAGAAAAAGCTGTCAGTACTCAATAATCCTTTCCACATTATTGTTGTGGAGATACTGCCTGATAATCTGCTGAACCTCCCGGTTGTCGGGATAGTTGGAAATGCATTCATGCAAAATGTCGGGGTTGTATTCATGAAATGATGGAGAGTAGTATCCGAATCCGATATATTTGCCCTTTTCAATTTTCACAACCGATTTCTCATCCCGGTTTCTTCCAGCATCAATAATCAGCAGGTTATGGTAATCGAAACAGCAAACATCGATCAGTTTGCTTGCCCTGAGGTTATATCTTTCAGGTGCTTCCTTGCCGATGCAGGCACCTTTACAGGCGCCTATTTCATAATGAAAGCAATGGTTTTCGGATGGGTAGATTCCGCAAAGTTTCTGGCATAAACCGAAACGCTCAATCATCCGGTTTAAAAAGCCGTGGGCTTCAGCTTTGGTAGTGAAAGTGTTCAGCGGAGAAGTCTGTTTTTCCGATGTTTTTTCCAAAGCAAACCGAATATAACCCTGATCGTCTGTAAAGGAACATAATTCATAACGAAACATCGACCGGCGTTGTCTTCGGTTGAAAAGCGGCTTGTGTTTTTTTATCTCATGGGATTCCCTAAGCAGAGCAATTAGTTCGCTGCCTGTGCATTCACAGTCAACATAAGCCACCATAGTTTGCATGCGCATGGCTTTCCCCGATGAATGATTTGAGAAATGAGAAAGTACGCGGCTTTTGATGTTTTTGCTTTTACCAATGTAAACCAATTCAGCCTGTTGGTTGTAGAAATAATAAACACCGGGAACTTCAGGCAGAGATTTCAGTTTTTCCGGATCCAATAACGGATTTTTGATGCCCGTGGTTTTGCCGGAACCGGAAATGTAGTTCGTGTTGTTGCGGGATTCTTCCTGCACCAGCATTTCAAACAAACACGATGTGGCTGTAGCGTCACCCATGGCCCTGTGTCGCCCATTGATACTGATTTTCAGATCGTCACATAACCTGCCAAGACTGTAAGATAGGTGTCCCGGAAGGATCTTACGACTCAGGCGTACCGTGCATAATTGCTCACGCCGGTAATCATAGCCAAGTCTCTGGAATTCACTACGGATAAAATTGTAATCGAATGCAACATTGTGAGCAACAAAAATGTGATCTTTTGTCACCTCGACCAGTTCCTTAGCAATTTCATAAAATTTGGGTGAACCGGCAACCATTTCATTGGTAATTCCGGTTAAAGCACTGATGTGATGAGGAATTCTGCACTCCGGGTTGATCAGTGTAGTGAACTCACTGACTACCTTCTGCCCGTCGTGAATAACAACCGCAATTTCGGTGATTTTGTCTTTTTTGGGATTGCCACCGGTTGTTTCAATGTCAACAATTGCATACATGATGGCAACAAAAATAGATGATGTAAATGCAAAAAAACCGGTTTTGACGACCGGTTTTATGAACATCTTTCAACAAAATTTGGTTAGGCACCGCGGGCAGCAAAAATCGATTTAAATGTGCCGAAAAATATTTTAATGTCATTTCCCAATGACCAGTTCTCCACGTATTCCCTATCGAGTTGCATCCATTCATTAAAGGGCACTTTATTTCTTTCGGGCTGGATCTGCCAGGTACAGGTGATACCGGGTTTGATGCACAGGCGCTTGAGATGCCATTCTTCCTGTGCGTAAACTTCATCAGGCAGCAAGGGTCTGGGTCCGATAAGCGCCATATCACCTATTAATACGTTGTATAACTGGGGGATTTCATCGATGCCGGTTTTTCTCAGAATGCGGCCAACACGGGTTATTCTTGGATCGTTGACAATTTTAAAAGCCGGTCCGTCTGCTTCATTAAGTGCTTCAAGCGAAGCTTTTTGTTTTTCGGCATCAGCCACCATGGTGCGGAATTTATACATATAGAATCTTCTTCCTCTGAGTCCAACCCGTTTTTGCCGGAAAAAGACCGGTCCGTGGGATGTGTATTTTATCAGCAGGGCAATCAGGGCCAGCATGGGTGATAAAATGAGCAGTGCAGATGCGGCAAATGCCTGTTCAGCAAGAGATTTCAGTGTATAACCAAAACGTTTCCGGGGATTTGTTTCCAGGCCCAGAAACAGATAACCGGCAATATCCCTGATGCCGGACACCGGAATCCCTTTTGATTTCATGTATGGGAGGATTTGCAGAGAAACACCAAACTGTTGACATACAGCAGTAAGTTCTTGGATATATGCCGACGGAAGCGATGAGGTGCAGCAGACAATTTCATCGATGACATCATGTCGCAGGATGCTTCTGATGTTGGCATTTATCGGGTATATTCTTGAATGTTTCGGAAACAAATCCCGGGCTATGGGTGAGTCCGACAAAATATAGGCAACCTGAACGCCCCACTTTTTCTGTGACATCATTTCATAAATCATGTCAAGATGATCTTCATCGGCAATTACCATAAGCTTTTCAGGTCTGCTTTTGGTCCCCTGAAATCTAAATAATCCTAAAGTTCCGTTCGCTTTCTTTTTACTATCCATAATAGGAGGTATCATCAGTATCTTCATACTCATGCGTGAATAGAAAGTTCAATATTTGTTATGAGCATAGAAAAAGTGTTGACGAGTTGACCGGGAGGTTCAACAAAAAATACAACACTTAAGAATTGGGTGATGGTATGCTGTGGAAATAATGAAGCACTTCCTCTTTTTTGAAAATAATGACATTAATCACTTTCCTGAAACAGAATATCTAATATTTTTGATACTTGGTTATGTAACTTGATTTTGTCCTGTTTTTTTTTATATGTTTGCTGATCTAAATTCGCAACCCGATAACCAAAATCTGTTTTATATTTTGTAAGCTGAACTTGTGAGGTGAATAAGTAATAAATTGATTTTGGTGCCTGATAATAAAATTTCATTATTTTTGAAAATTAAAACTATACTATGCCGGAATTTCCTATGAGAAAAAACGAGTCGTTGGAAGAAATGGTGACTCGCAGAAACAAAAGATTGAAAGGATTATTTTCAAGATTTGGGATTAATGTACGTTTAGTCGGAGATGATAATAAACCGGCGGTTATCAAAGACGAGTCGATAGTATTGTCATGTTATGTAAAAAACTTCGATTTGCACTTTACCAAAGAACCCTTCAGCGATGAAATATTGAAAACAGTGAAGCTGAAGCAGGAACCTGAGATTACGAAATTCGAACTACTCGAGGTCCTTGAATTATGTCAGCATCGTCCGGTATTCAAGGTGAAACTGGAAGGAAGTGATTTGTATCTGGTAGGTTATAATTACCTCAATTCCGAGGATGCCGTTGGCCGATACCCCGTATTTGCTAAACACAAACCCAAGGTATATTTCGATTACGAATATGCACAAAGCGTAGCGGAAAACCTGCGGACTGACGGGTATACCGTAGTGATCGAATAATAAAAGAATTCTTCAGCAATATGCCCGCCTGATAAGCGGGTTTTTTGTTCCCTATCCAATGGTTGATATTTATTTATACAGGAAATATACATTTCAATTAGATTTGTATATCGAAGTGTGAATAAATGAACCAAAGGAAAAAATCTTTTGTGCCTGCTCCACGTCTTTTTTCGGAAAACAGTGAATCAGTTGTTGATTTCCGACAAATCAGCAATTTCTTTTATGACCAGTTGGTTGATGCTTTCATTTTTTTTACGGTAGAAAAACCTGTTGACTGGAATGCCTTGTCATCACCAGCAAGCAAGTTACGAACCTTATCGGAAAAATTTGTGATCAATGATTATAACGATGCATTGATTCTACAGTTTGGAGAAGCCGGTAAATCAATTATCGGGATGTCATTGGGAGAGTTTTTCGGCAACAGCTTCATGTTGAATGTTGATTCCTGGGATAAACTAATTGATCAGGGAGAGATATTTGCCGAATTTACGCATGAAAAAAATGAAGGTTCTGTACTGTGGACGGAGGCCAATTACAGGATGATTAAGGATAAAACTGGTAAATCTATTGGAATAATTGCCGCGCAGCGGGATATTACCCAACGAAAGCTTGCTTTCAAAATATCCGAAGAATCCGAAGAAAGGTTGAGAAAGTTAGCTCACCTCTCCTTCCAGGCAATCGCCATTCTTCATCAGGGTGTGGTGATTGATGTGAATGAAGCCATGATAAAATTATCCGGTTACAGCCGGGATGAATTGCTTATTTCCAATACTTTACCCTCCTGCTTTGAAAAGATTTACGCCAGAAAGCTCTTCAAAAAGAGTTGGGATGAACCTGCAGGTGCCTTTGAAACCAAACTTTGCAGAAAAGACAAATCCATTATTGCAGTAGAAATTGAGACCCAGATTATCAATTACAAAAATGAACCGAATTATGTAATAGGTATTCTTGATATTTCCAACCGCAAAAGAATTGAAGAGGAGATCGTAAAGCTTTCTATTGCCCTTGACCAAAGTGCCAATGAAATTATCATCACCCGGAAAAACGGGGACATTGAATATGTGAACAAATCGTTTACAACCATTACAGGTTATCTTCCGTCGGAAGTTATCGGAAAAAATCCAAGAATTCTGAAATCGGGAACGCATACTGCAGCATTTTACAAGGATTTGTGGAAAACGCTCAAGAAGGGGCAGCGCTGGGAGGGCGAATTCCATAACCGAAAAAAGAACGGGGAGCTTTATTGGGAGTCAGCTACCATTACACCCATAAAAAACAAGGACAGTGAAATCGTTAGGTATATCGCCATCAAGGAGGATATTTCTCTGCGCAAGAAGGCTGAACAATCTCTGATAGAAAGTGAAGAGAAATTCAGATCATTGGTATCAAACATACCGGGAGTAGTGTATCGGTGTGCTTACAGCAGTGATCTTACCTTTCTGTTTGTGGCAGATGCTGTTGAAAACCTTACCGGATACAGGGTCTCTGAGCTTCAGAATAATCCCGGCAGATCACTGGCCAAAATGATTCACCCAGATGACCTCACCCGGGTGAAAGACTCCATTAAAAAAGGGGTTAACGATTTCCAGCAGTACAACCTGGAATGCCGCATTATTACCAGACACAAAACAGTCAAATGGGTGTCGAACAGCGGACGTCCGGTTTATAACAATGATGGGACCATCAAATGGCTCGATGGCTTTCTGATGGACATTACAGAAAGAATTATGGCTTTGGAAGAGCTTAAGAAAGCAAAAATTGCTGCTGAAGAGGCCAATAATGCAAAATCTGAATTTCTGGCCAACATCAGCCATGAAATCAGAACACCACTTAACTCAGTGCTTGGCTTCACTGAATTGCTGGAGGGCCTGACAAGCGACAGTCAGCAGATTAAGTATCTCAACAGCATCAGGGCCAGTGGCAAAAACCTGATGATGCTCATTAATGATTTGCTGGATCTTTCCAAAATTGAAGCAGGAAAAATGACCCTGCACTTCACCTTCTTTGATATCCGAAGATTGCTTGATGAGATTAGAAATGTGTTTTCGCTCAGAGTCACCATTAAGGGAATCGGATATATTGAAAAACTCGATAAAAAATTTCCAGCGGAAATTAAATTTGATGAAGTGAGACTCCGGCAAATCCTCATCAATCTGGTAGGTAATGCAGTAAAATTCACCCATAATGGTGAGATCAACATTGTCATCAAGTGTTCCAACATGATTGACGATAAGGAAAATCCGACCATGCGACTGGAAATCCTGGTGAAGGATACAGGCATTGGAATCCCGGAAAATTCCTTCCGGCTAATTTTTGAATCCTTCCGTCAGCATTCTCAACTTGATTCAAGGAAGTACGAAGGAACCGGATTGGGCCTGGCAATTACCAAAAGACTTGTAGAAGCCATGAAGGGAAATATAAGTCTTCAGAGCAAGGTTGGAAAAGGAAGTACATTTAAAGTTGTTTTTCCGCATGTAGTATATTCCAAAGTCAGTACCAATGCCATTACATCGCCTTACATGCCCGATTTCAAAACCGGTAGTGGAGATGTTGTGGGTGCCGAAGTGCGGAATGAAAAGAACTTTGGCTCTTCCACAGACGAAAATCTGGATGTGCATATTTTCAGAAATTCGGATTTCACTCATTTGGTCCGTCGTTTTGAAACAGAATTTTCTGACCAGTGGAAACTATTTGAAAAGAAACAGCCACTCAGAGAAATACAATCATTTGCACAGGAGATTATAAATCAGGGCAAAAGCTTTAAAATTGGGTTTATTCAACAATACGGCGAACAGCTTTTAGCCACCATTGAGAACTTCGATGTTGAGCAGATGAGAATCAAGCTAGACTATTTTCCGGATCTTCTGAAACAACTGAAAAAATTAGGACATGAAAATAAATGAGCAGAGTATTCTTATTGTGGATGATGTACCCAAAAACATTCAGCTGCTTGGAAGTATACTGAAAGAAGAGGCATACGAGTTAGAATTTGCTACAAGTGGAAAAGAAGCTCTTGAATGGCTTAATTCAAAGCCCTTTGACCTGGTACTCTTGGACATCATGATGCCGGAAATGGATGGTTTCGAAGTGTGCAGGAGAATTAAAGAAAATCCGGCCACCCGTGAAGTATCTGTAATATTTCTTACTGCCAAAGCAGACTTTCAAAGCATTATCCAGGGATTTGAAACCGGAGCGGTTGACTATATTACAAAACCTTATAACCGTAAGGAACTGCTGGTTCGTGTGAAAACACACCTGACGCTGCAGCAACAACGCAAGCAACTTGAACTCACTTCTGCCTTTGAAAAAAAGATATTTTCCATTATCGGGCATGATCTGAGAAGTCCTATGGGCAATATCCGTACTTATATTGACGCCTTCCTCCAGGTGAATAGCGAACTCGATGAAAACGTGGTTACCCTGTTGAAGGATTTGTACCTGTTGTCGGACAATGCTTTTAATCTTCTCGAGAACCTTTTGAACTGGGCCAAAAGCCAGTCGGGAGTAATTATCTGCCGCCCGCAGCCAGAGGATATTTCACAACTGATCAGGAATGTTCTCGCACTATTTTCATTACAGGCTGATAATAAAAAGATTAAACTAACTTATGAAGGACCTTCCCAACTCAATGGCTTCTTCGATCCGGAACTGATTTCGGTTGTTATCCGAAATCTCGTATCCAATGCCTTGAAATTCACACCAAGAGGAGGACAGATCGTTATCAAGGCACAACATGCCCTCGAAAATGAGTTGGAAAGACTAATCATTCAGGTTGCTGATACCGGAATTGGTATGTCAAAAGAAACAATTGATAATCTGATGAATAAGAACTATCATTTCACAACTTATGGAACCGACAATGAAAAAGGATCGGGATTGGGTTACCAATTGTGCGAGGAATTTGTCAGGTTGAACCAGGGCAACATCCGTGTAGAAAGCAGTCCGGGATCGGGTAGTACCTTTTTTGTTAGTTTACCGGTGAGTGCTGCCGGACCCCAGAAATTGCCGGCTGATTAGCTTGAGTAGAAATCAAGTGCCGGCTCATATACCGACAAGAAGGCGTTTTCTACCTGCTGATTAATTTTGTTGTACAATACCGGAAAAGGATTTTCATGCGTATAATCATACGGAAAATGTACTATTTTAAAATTATTTGACCGGAAAAACTTTTCACCTGTAGCCTCTCTGATACCTTCAACCGGCATGATCCTGTCGTTCTGCATCGCGATCACCATAAGATTTTCACTGAAAGCAGCCATGGCCTGTTTTCGTTCCTTTGCAAACTTGCCCGGAATGATTAGTGATCTGAAAGCAGTGCCAAAACTTTCTTCAATTCCGGAGGTTGGAAGATTATTAAGAAACCCTGTTTTTTTTGTGACAGCATCTGTATAAAAACTGAGAATGGTTTTAAAGGCCACACTGTCCATGATAAACCTGGAAACCCCTTTCATTCCGCTGAATAACGATCCACCTGCAAAAAAAACTATCCTGGATTTGTTTAATATCCCTTCCGGATTGCTGATCATCAATGCCTGAACCAGCATACAACTGATAGAATATGCAAAAATGTCGGTTGAAGTGCCTGCCTCAAACAACAGGTGATCCCCGATTTTTATTTGCTGCATCAGGCTGATCAAATCTTTGATACTCTGCAGGCCTGAAGAATAAAAACGAAGCGGAAATTCAGTAAGCCGTTCACTCAAAGCCAGGTTGACGACAGAAGCATCCTGAACACCTGAGAAATTTCTTTTCCTTACTTCTAGCAAACCGGCCATTTTCCGGTTGTCTGTCCAATCTGGCAAACCCCGGTTGATGTGGTATGAAAGCGGAAACATCAGAACGGCTTTACCTGTTCTTTCAGAAAGCATCCTGGCCCCAGTCAGATGCTTGTGCCAGGTCCTTTCATTCAACCCGTGTAACAAGATAATTACCTGACTGGCCTTGTTCCTTCCTTTGGGCATAATCACCGGGTAACGGAAATACGCATTCTCCTTGATTTGTTCGTCTTCTAATTGCCCCTTAAAATTATCAGGCACACCGGCTGAGGAATGAAACTCCTGGCTGATGATCTTCAATTCAGTTTGAGGTATCTCTATTTCGTCCTGACTCAGGTCAAATATTCCCTTGAGTTGCTGATAGTTTTCAATGAAATTCATGGGTGTCATTTTGTACAACAAAGTAACAGTCCCCAAATTACTTTTTGAAAAATATGGTTTTCAGACAGTAAGCAGGGGATTAAACAGCATCCTGAGGGGTAAAAGTTTGCATTGTGGGGTGAAAAATGACTATTTGAATAGAATATATTTCACCCCAGTATAAAATTACCTACCTTTAAAGCCAATTAATTATAAGGTATATATGCTCCCCTGGGAAAGAAAGATACCTGATTACCTGACTGATAAAAAGAATATCGTCAGCTTTATTCTGTTCACGGCAGCCTTTGCTCTCGTCTTTATCAACATTTATGCGCCCTTTGGAGTTGACAAGTGGCTCAATGTTAGCGATGTTGAATTTTTTCTTTATTCCAGTATTGTCATCCTGATCGGCATGCTGGTGATTGTGATCAGTCGCATCCTGATGTATATGGTCACACGCCGGAAATCAATTACCTATGCCGCCTATGCATTATGGATCGTAGCGGAAATTGTCGTGCTGGCTATGGTTTATACCTTGATTCAATGGTATTTCCTGCATGTGGGAAATGATTTTCTCCAGATCCTCAAAAACTCAGTGCGCACCACTGCATACATCATCCTGCTTCCATATGTGATTTCCTGGCTCTATCTGTCATTTAAGGATAAGTACACGACGCTGGAAAAAATGGAAAACAACCGGTTTACAAGTGAAACAGACAGTGTTTCATCAGGAAGGGCCGGTTCTTCACTCACCATGATACCATTTCATGACGAAAAAGGGGTTTTAAAATTCTCAATTAAAAAAGATGACCTGCTATATATTGAAGCAGCCGACAATTACATTATTATTTATTATCTCGATCACCTGAAGCTTTCGAAATATATGATCCGCAATACACTTAAAAAGATTGAAATGAATCTGCCTGAAGCGGGACTGGTTCGATGCCACCGCTCTTACATGGTGAACATTGATAACGTGAAATTCATCCGGAAAGAAAAAGAGGGCCTGATCATCGGTTTTGACTCGCCTACGGATATCGTGGTTCCAATTTCTAAAACTTACCTGGATGTATTTGTTAGGCGACTCTCCCGCTATACGGGCATGGGCGAAAACTGAATGAAAGTCGCAATAAACAATTTTACCGGTTCGTTTGTTCCTCAATAAAAATAGCAATTGTAGTAATCAACACGAAAACAGAAATATTTAAATAACATAAAATGAAGAAAATGCATTTTGATACACTACAAATACATGCCGGTCAGCAACCTGATCCGGTTACCCATTCCATAGCCGTTCCCATTTACCAGACAACCTCATACGTGTTTGATGATTCCGATCATGCCGCCCGGCTGTTCGGACTCAAAGAGCCGGGCAACATCTATACCCGGATCATGAACCCTACAACCGATGTATTTGAGAAGCGCATGGCTGCACTCGAAGGAGGTGTTGCTGCCCTTGCCACATCATCGGGACATGCTGCACAATTCATTGCCCTCACGAATATCCTGCAGGCTGGAGATAACATAGTTTCCACATCCTACTTGTATGGCGGTACCTATAACCAGTTCAAGGTGCAATTGGCCCGGCTAGGTTTTCAGGTCCATTTTGTGGAAGGTGATGATCCGGCCGGCTATGAGAAAAAGATTGACGATCGTACCCGGGCAATTTATGTTGAGACCATTGGCAATCCACGTTTCAACATACCTGATTTTGATGCACTTGCCAGAATTGCTCAGAAACACGGAATTCCCCTGATAGTTGACAATACCTTTGGCGCAGGCGGTTACCTGTTCCGGCCCATTGAGCATGGTGCCAGCATTGTGGTGGAATCGGCTACCAAGTGGATCGGAGGACACGGAACCAGCCTGGGTGGTATCATCGTCGATGCCGGCAATTTCAACTGGGCCAACGGAAAGTTTCCCATGTTCACCGAACCTTCTGAAGGATACCATGGGTTGAAATTCTGGGAATCATTTGGCCCCTCGGGTGAAAGGCCCAACCTGGCCTTTATCACCAGGGCACGGGTTGAAGGCTTGCGTGATTACGGTTCTACACTGAGTCCGTTCAATTCCTTTTTGTTGCTCCAGGGTTTGGAAACCCTTTCACTGAGGGTGCAGCGGCATGTGGATAATGCAATGGAACTGGCCCTTTGGCTGAGCAACCACCCCAAGGTTGAACATGTTGATTATCCAGGACTTCCTGACAATCCCTATTACCCACTTGCAAAAAAATATTTAAAACATGGTTTTGGAGGTGTGCTAGCCTTTACCGTAAAGGGAGGAAAGAATGCCGGCGACCGTTTGGTAAACAATGTGAAATTAATCAGCCACTTGGCCAATGTGGGCGATGCCCGGTCGCTGATCATCCATCCGGCATCAACCACACACGAGCAGCTTAGTGAGGCTGAACAAAAGAGTTCCGGCGTGGTGCCCGGCTCATTGAGGTTTTCAGTGGGGCTGGAACATGTGGAAGATATCAAAAGAGATCTGGAAGAAGCAATGAATTCTTTATAAAACATAATACATGTCTTACCTGGAGGGTTAAATATTTGATCTTCCTTTGATTTTTTGTTTACTTCACTATTAACAATCACTTAATAGTGAGTCATTCCATGTTGCAATGGTGTTATTTGGCATAATAAACCAATATTTGTCATTTATTGGTGCCATTTTTCGTGATATATTGCAGAGTTATAAATTTTCGACTGATTAAAAACATTATTATTTAATCCTATGAAAAACATTCCTGTTATTTTTGCAGCCTTGTTGTTTCTGGCATTCACAAATTGCAAAAAAGAAAAAATGGCTGAAAATCCCTTTCTGACATCCTATAATACTCCGTTCGATGTTCCACCTTTCGATAAAATTGACACCACCCATTACATGCCTGCTTTTCTGGAAGGCATGAAACGGGACTCACTGGAAGTCGACAAAATTGTGAGCAACACCGAAGAACCTACTTTTGCAAATACCATTCTGGCATTGGATCGTTCAGGAGAATTGCTGACCCGGGTGTCGAAGGTTTTTTACAATTTGAACAGTGCCAACACCAATGAGCAGATGCAGGTTATTGCCCGGGATATCACCCCTTTGATGTCGAAACACCGGGATGATATTGTCCTGAATGAGAAACTTTTCCAGCGGATCAAAGCGGTTTATGACAAGCGGCATGATATGCAGCTGGATTCCCAGCAGATCCGGGTTACTGAAAAGTATTACCGCGATTTTGAAAGAATGGGAGCCAACCTTCCTGCAGATAAGAAGGCAGAGCTGCGAAAGATCAACGAAGAATTATCCATGCTGAATCTTACATTCGGGCAGAATCTGCTGGCAGAAACCAACAAGAATTTCAAACTGGTGATTGAAGATTCGGCTGACCTGGTTGGCCTGCCAACTGGTGTGATCGCCGCTGCTGCTGATGTTGCTGCAAATGCGGGTGTAAAAGGATGGGTTTTCACCCTGTCCAAACCCAGCTGGATACCTTTCCTGCAGTATTCCGAGAAACGTGATTTACGTGAGAAACTGTACAGAGCTTACTTCATGCGTGGTGACAATGGAAATGAAAATGACAACAACGAAATTGTATCCAAAATTGTCAACCTGCGCGTTCAGAAATCAAAACTCCTGGGTTATGCAACCTATGCCGATTATGTTCTTGAGGAAAACATGGCTAAAACGCCGGCCAATGTTTATGATTTCTTAATGAACCTGTGGAAACCTGCATTGGCCAACTCAAAGAAAGAAGCTGCAGAAATGCAGAAGATCATCGACCGTGAAGGTGGCAATTTCAAGCTGCAGCCGTGGGATTGGTGGTACTATGCTGAAAAGGTAAGAAAAGAGAAATTCGATCTTGATGAAAGTGCCCTGCGTCCTTATTTCAGCCTCTCGAACGTTCGTGAGGGCATGTTCATGGTGGCCAACAAGCTTTATGGTGTTACCTTCACCAAGAGGACTGACCTGCCGGTATATGAAAAGAATGATGTGGAAACATTTGAAGTGAAGGAAGCCGATGGCAAACCTATTGGTATTCTTTATCTTGATTACCACCCAAGAGACGGGAAAGATGCCGGAGCCTGGTGTACCGATTTCAGATCGGCCATTCAGGAAGGCGATAAACGCATTGACCCGGTTGTTTCCGTTGTATTCAATTTTACACGCCCTTCAGGCAATGTGCCTGCTTTGTTAACCTGGGATGAAGTAACCACCCTTTTCCATGAATTTGGTCACGGGCTGCACGGATTATTCACCCAGGGCAAATATTACCGTACTGCCGGCAGTGTGCCGCAGGATTATGTTGAATTGCCAAGTCAGATCATGGAAAACTGGGCAGGTGATCCTGAAGTGCTGAAAGCTTATGCAAAACATTACGAAACCGGAGCTGTAATTCCTGATGAATTGATTGACAAGATAACGAAGAGCGGTAAATTCAACCAGGGGTTTGAAACTGTAGAATACCTGGCAGCTTCGCTGCTTGATATGGATTATCATACGCTGGGATCAACCATGACCATTCCGGCTGAAGAATTCGAAAAACAGGCCATGAACAAAATCGGACTGATCAGCGAGATCATTCCCAGGTATCGCAGTACCTATTTTGCCCATATCTTCGATGGTGGCTATGCTGCAGGATACTATGTTTATATTTGGGCAGCAGTGCTCGATGCCGATGCCTTCCAGGCATTCAAGGAATCAGGGAATGTTTATAATCCTGAACTGGCTGCAAAATTCAGAAAGCATTGTCTGGCTGAATCAGGTGATGATGAAGGAATGGTTCAATACCGCAAATTCAGGGGACATGATCCTGCCGTTGATGCGTTGCTGATTAAAAGGGGATTGAAGTAAACCTCCATTGAAATTGAGGTTGTATCACATGGCTTGCGATTCGTCATTGCGAGGGTGGCACGACCGAAGCAACCGGAGCGAAGCGGAGCTCAATGAAGTTAATCTGTTCATTTACAATAGATTGCTTCACTTCATTCGCAATGACGTTTCTACCTCAATAGCCTTTTGAAACAACCTCATTCCAATTCAATATAATTCAAACACAGCTTCGATCTCAACGGCAATGTTCATGGGCAGAAACATTCCTACTGCACTTCGCACGCCAATGCCATTGTCTTCGCCGAATACCTCCGCCATCAGTTCGCTGAAACCATTGATCACAGCCGGATGCTGACCGAATTCGGCTGTGCTGTTTACCATGCCCAGTACCTTTACGATCCGCTTGATCTTGTTCAAATCTTCAATCTTACTTTTTATGGTAGATAACATGGTGAGGCCGACCTGACGCGCAGCCATTTTGCCTTCTTCCAGGCTCATGTTTTCTCCCAGCCTGCCTGTAATCAGACTTCCGTCGTTTCTGAGCGGTCCCTGGCCGGAAACATATAAGAATTTATCAATGATTAACACCGGCTTGTATACACCCACCGGTTTGGCAGCCGGAGGTAAAACTAGACCAAGCTCTTCAATACGTGATTCGGGTTTATTGTTCATGTTTTTATAGAATTAAAGTAAGTTTAACTTTCTCTGCTGCTGTTCATTAGTAACTGAATGGCATTCTTCATGGAGCCTGCCCTGATCATACCGGAAGTGTTGACAAAGAAAATTTCATCAGCGTTGGCAATGGTATTGAGCCGGTGCGCAATGACAATTTTGGTGGTTGATTCCGGCAAACGTTTCAGAATGCTTTCTAACTGCTGTTCGGTAACTGTGTCGATGTTGGCAGTTGCTTCGTCAAGGATGAGCAATGACGGCTTGCGCAATACGACCCGCATAAATGCAACCAATTGCTTTTGTCCCAGGCTCAACGATTCCCCTGAATTATTAATCCTGGTTTCAAGCCCGTTCTCAAAGCGTCCGAGCAAATCATCCAGTCCCTCTCTTTTGATCATTTCCTGCAGTTCTTCATGAGCCAAACCTTCCAAATTTCTGTTACCGTATAGGATATTGTCCTTCACCATACCGGTGAACAGAAAGGGTTCCTGCAGAATGAAACCTATCATTTCTGAGCGTTCTTCCGATGTGTACGAACGAATATCTCTGCCGTTGAGCAATACCAAGCCCTTGTCAGGATCGTACAATCTGGCAATCAGCGAAGCGGTAGTGGTTTTTCCTCCTCCTGTAGGCCCAACAAATGCGTAGGTTTTGCCTTTTTCCAGGTCGAAACTTGCCTGGTGAAGAATTGCTTTTCCAGGTTCATAACCAAAGGTAACCTGATTGAAGCTCAGCACGGCCTTGTTATCACCCGGCTTTTCAATTGGCAATACCTTTAGGTTCGTTTCCATGGAAAGTATTCTGGAAATTCGGTCCCATCCGGCCAGCGCAATCTGGAAATTACTCCATAGCGCTGCCAGTTGTCTCAACGGATTATAGAAGTTGTTGATATAGGCAAGGAAGCTGATCAATAATCCCAGTGTAAAAAGCTTTTTTGATACGAGGTAAATTCCCAAAGCCAGAACCACCATTTGGCCCAGGTTGGAGAAAAATCCATAAACCGGAATGAAAAGGTTGTTGGCCAAACCAGACTTAACAGCTGTTGCATAATTCTTCTTATTGGCCTCGTCAAAACGCTCCCTGAAGTAATCACGCCTGTTAAAGGCAATGATTACTTTGAAGTTCGAAAGACTTTCCTGTATCTCAGCACTCAGGTTCCCTGTGCTGGCCAGATACGCGGCATTCAGCTTTTTAACCCAGGGGGTGATGAACCTGCTGAAAAGCAACAGCACGACAGCAGGAATCAGCGAAGCGGCTCCCAGTTGAAGATTTATAGAAAGTAAAAAAATACCGGCTCCTGTCATGATAAACAGGCTTCCGATAAATTGCATGAGCGATTGGGAAAAGAACTGGTTTAGCTTATCTGTATCGTTGTTAATCCGGGAAATCAGGTCGCCGGCTTTATTTTCATTAAAAAAAGCAATGGGCAATTCCTGCAGTTTGATGAATATGTCGTTGCGAAGTCGGAACAGCATACGTTGTCCTATGCCACCCATCATTTTGGTTTGTAAGTAATTGGCAACCAAAGCTACCAGGTACATGCCGAGCAGGATGCCACCAAAGAGCAGCACACCCTGGTAATCCTTCTGCTGAACATAATGATCAACCGCATAACCAATGAGCAGGGGAGCAAAAAGAACAATAACTGAATAGATCAGAATGACAATGAGTGCCGCAATCAGGT
>CAYVBH010000019.1:2449-23203 GCA_964449015.1 uncultured Bacteroidales bacterium | reverse complement strand
TTTGGTCGAGCTGGGGTGTCAACAGGTATGCACAGGGCATTGCCTATTCTGAATCGGGATCCATAAAAGGCCCCTGGGTTCAGGAAAAAGATGCTTTCAAGGGAGACAATTCGGGACATGGAATGTTGTTCACCACATTTGAAGGCAAGCGCTTATTCATTGTACACCATGCCGAAGAAAGAGGTCCCCGTAAACCACAATTGTATGAGGTGGATGATTCAGGCGATAAACTGATACTTGGAAACAGGTATACTCCCTGAGATTTTTCAGCACTTATTCTTTCAGAATAACTTTTTGGTGTTTAAAGTAAAGTATTTAGGAGGCAATCTGTTTTTTACTTACAGATTGCTTCTTTTTTATAGACGATCCGTTGTTCATTCATTTTTTAACTAATTTTGTTCACACCACTTAAAAACCAGGGCCATGACAAAAGCACTTCTGATAACCGGTCTGTTAAGCTGTTTTTGTATTGCGTCTTTCACACAACAACATACAAACAGGCATGCATTTGACGCGGACAGATTTCAAAACCCGGACTTCTGCAAGAAAGATCCCATGGAGAAGTTCACGAACCCGATTATTAAAAATGGCCGTTTGTTTTCTCCAGCAGACAGTTTGCTACTGTCGGAAATACCTGACAGATTCAGGTTCATACCCGGCAACCCGGATTTGAACGACAACATGCCTATTACCAGACCCCGGGGTCATTTCCCTTCAGTCATCATCAAACCGGATTCTTCCGTGAATTATAAGCTGATTATCAAAAATCCCTGAATAATTCCTGTTATTATATGCAACCCTGAAAAAGAACTGTTGTCATTAAAAAGCCCCGGCTTAGTTCTAATTAATTAACCTGACAAAACTTATGAAAATTATCAATTCCAAATCTTTTTCGCTGTTCCTATGTTTCGTGGTCTTGCTGATTCTTACTGGTTGTGCCACACTATACAAACCCAATGCAATCAATTCTCCCATGCTGAAGGAACAGGGAGACTTCAGTGTAACCACCTCAGCGGGATCAATGGGTACCGGGCTGATGAATCTTCAGCTATCAGTGTCACCTGTGAGACATTTGGGCTTGATGGCCGACGGGATGTACCACTTCAGCCAATCCAACAAGAATGACTCTACTGCCAATAAACTGAGAATCTATTCTTTTGATGTTGGTGCAGGATATTATACCATGATGGGCGATAGCAAAAAATGGATGTTTCAATGCTACAACGGTTTTGGTTTTGGCAAATCAAAAGACGGAATTGACTATGATTACCAGCCCGATCCTATTGTTCGTGCCAGGTATTTTAATGTATTCTCCCAACCCGGCATAGCGAAGACGGGCGAATACTTTGACATGGCCTTTGACATGCGCATCAACTATGTTCACATGTATGACATATATGCCAACGAGTACGATGAATTTGACTGGTGGAACAATGACTTTGTTTACCGCTCCGATACAACCCTCAATTTTGTCAACCTGGAACCGACCATTACCATGCGAATGGGCAAGGGAAACCTGAAAGGAATATTGCAGGTAGGTTTCACTATCCCTACCATCAATGCGGATTCATATTTGCTGGTTAACCCTGAATCGTGGCTGGGAATTGGTCTGGTGAAGTTTTCATTCGGTCTCAATTACACCTTCAGAAGAAAAAAGAGCTAACCCATCATTGCTTCACATTGAAATGCAATTTCGGTCCAAACCCGGTCAGGTTTTCCGAATCATAGAATGATGCATCCACGGCGCCCAGCGGCCGTATGAGCAGACCCTTTGTGGTTCCGTTCAAAAGACGCTGCATCACCGGTTGCGAGATGGTGATCAGGTTCCGGCTTCCGGGAGTTTCATCAATATCGGTGTCAAAAACCATCTGTTCGTTTACAACTTCCGAAAGCAATTTGCCCTGCAAAAAGCTTTCATAGGTTACCTGGCGCTGATCCCATTCGGAATCACCACCGGGAATTTCAAATACCCTGACTTTGCCGAATTCCATACCGAATTCACCGCCAAAGGCTTGTATATAGTCACCGCCATTGGCAAAGGATTGTGTTGTCAGTTCTAACAAGGCAGGTCCATCGGCTGTTTCATTCTTTGAATTACCAAAATCCCATCTTAAAATAGCCCACTGGCTGGCATTTAATGTCAGAACCCGCTTTTCCGATTTGATATCCTGAACATGCCAGTTTCCGAAATTCACATTGGGGAAATCCCTGTTAATCAGCGCGTCATGAGTCACATCAAGGTGGTTCACAAAAGAACTGATATCCGGAACCGGAGGATGGTAAGGTATCAAAACGCCTTTGTCGGGACCAGCCTCCTTAACATTTACAATATCAGCCTTGTAATAATCAATATCAACCCTGTACCTGCCGGTTCCAAAATCAGTGGCTGCCAGTTGCACATATACCGTATCACCCGGAACTGCATCAAATCTTTTGGTTGTCATGCTGATCACATGCCAGTTTGCGGTGTCCGGGATGTCATATTCCATAAGATCCTCGTGATAGTTTGTTGTTCTTTGCGTATTGACCATGAAGTTCAGTCTTCGTGGGGCATTGTGGACACGCACTTTCGCCTCAACCCGTAACTGGTATGCCGGATCTTTCATCTTACTCAGATCAAGATAGGAGGTAACATCCCGTTTGATTAGTGTCCAGTATACATTATACTTATCATTCGAGGCATCTATGAGCATAGTCGCATAGCCATCATGTGACACAAATTCCATCTCTGCGGCACCGTCGCCGGTCATCACAAACCAACCTCGCATCTCAGCCTCGTCAAACTGGTCTGTGAATTGCGCATGACAAAGCGTTGTTGTAACAAGTGCGAAACCAAATAATACCCATTTCTGCATTTGGTTATCAGTTTTTAAGATTGAGGTATTCCGGATCAAATACAATGGTGGCTTCTCCTTGGGTTACGGTCATGGGATTTTTACATCCGATCTTTTGATCATATGGCACTGCAGCAGATGCAGTACCGTTGATAAAACTCTCTGTCAGCTCGCGCATGGAAACAATATATGACTTGTCAAAAGCCTTTTTCACATAGGGATAATGACCGCAATAGATTTCAGTAATTCCGCCATCCATAAGTTTTTCCATCCTGAGGCATGAACTCAGATAAGTCTGCATGGGAGAATGCGGCTTGAGCTGCATCCAAACATGGTTGGAGCCAAATGAATCTCCCGAATAGCAGATACCTGCTTTACGGTCTATCAGAACAATAGATCCCGGAGTATGACCGGGTGTATGAACAACCTCGATTTGGGTCCCGCCTAAGTCAAAAACTTCACCATCCTGAACAAAATGAATAGTTCCTTTATACGGATCTGACATTAATACGGTATCTGCAGGATGCAACCAGATTTCATTAAAAAAGCCAATATTACCGGCATGATCAGGGTGTGCGTGCGTAATCATTACAATCAGGGGTTTCTTAGTGATCAGCCGGATGATGGAATCAAGTTGTTTTGTTTTAGTTCCGACATCAATCAGCATTGCTTTCCGGGTACCTTCAACCAGGTACATGGTGGTACTGTCATCCGTTTCAACCACCCACATGTTGTCTTTAAGTTGGGTAATGGTGAGTTCTTTGTTTTGAAACACCTGGGCATAGGCCTTAAAGTAAGGCACAGAACAGAATAGCAGGAGAGAGAGGCAAACAAGTTTACTCATGGATTAAATTAATTTGTTAATGATATTTTTGCGGCAAATGCCAAATTAAAATTGGGTTACAAAAAGTAAAAGTAATAACAATTTCAAACACATGACCGCTAATATCAGAAATACCCCGCCACCATTCGTATAGCATAGGATCTTTCTGAAGCATGAAGGATGAAGCATGAGCCCAATAGAGAAGCTTGTAACCTATTCACAATGTTACACGTAGATTGTTTATATTATCCATAACTCCAAATTGCATTTATCCGTGGATTATGTTACATTAGATGCATGTTCTTTTAAAATGCTAAATAGCAATTTATTTCAGATGCAAATGATATTTATTTCATTTTAGTAATCCGGTTATTTAATAAGTTGACCCATTCATTTCAGAATCAACACATTTCAAAACAACTAAAACTAAAATTTATGAGTGAAGTTTGTCCCAAAACAGTCAAATGCCCCCTATTTAATGACAACTTGTTAAAACGGGAAGGATCAGCAGAAGTTTATAGGAATTTGTACTGCAAAGACGGTACAAAATATAAAGAATGCAAAAGATACCAGGTTTCGGAAAAAGTCGGGAAATGTGCCGATTTCGTCATGCCCAATTCCACGATGACGGTGGATCAAATCATTCAAAAAATGAAAGATAAGGCTCTGATACCTTAACTTTAGAGGTTATGCAAAGGTTCAATAAAGCCTCAGTTGCAGAATCCCTGCATCAGGATATGGCGCTGACCAATGAAAGCTTCAGCTTTTTGAGTCATTCCAGTGATTTCCTGAACATCATTTTTAACAACATCAATTCCTGCATTCTTTTATTGGACAAGGATGTCCGGTTGAGGGCATACAATGAACCTTTGAAAACCATATTTTCAAACAGAAAGCATGAGGATTTGTTATATGTCAGATGTGGCGAGGCAATCGGATGCGCCTACCAGATTGAAGAAAAAAAAGAATGCGGAAAAACTTCAAATTGTTGTGACTGCGAATTACGGATTGCGGCACTCACGTCATACATGAATAATACGGCTGTTTACAAAGATCATATTGTAAAACCGTTTTTCACACATGACAACAATAAGGTCGACAAACACCTGCAATTTTCAACCCGGATATTTCATTTTCAGCATGAGAAATACATCATCTTGATCATTGAAGACATTTCCAGGTGGTTTGAGCCGGGAAAAGACCGTGCGTGATGTCTCATCTCACACAAGCCAAAACTGCCCATTGCGGCACAAACAGCCTATGAGCGACCGCAATACCGCGTTTGCAGAAGGCTGTGTCGATTATTTCACAAACCCTGCAGCAAGTACCTGTTAATTCCGGCAGTCAGAAAATATGCTTTCAGCGGAAAATAATATATTTGTTTAAATTACCCCTATTTACTTATTAAATCTGTTCATTAAGCAGTAAAGATTAATTCGGGATTCGGTTCAAAAGTGTTTTTGAAAAACAAAATAGGCCTTATATGCATTATGACATATAAATATTCTATTGTTAGCGATACAATTCATCGGGGTATTGATTTTCTGAAATCAGGTAAATTTTGGTTGCCGGTAATATGCTTTATCTCTATTTACAATAACTGTTATTCGCAAACAATTAAAGGTAAGGTTTCAGACGAAAGAACAAACAATGCTATCCCTTTTGCTACGATTTATTACAGCGGAACAACAGTAGGAGTAACAGCTGATGAGAATGGCTGTTTTGAAGTGAGCTTATTGGAAGATTTTTCAAAGCCTCTGACGATAAGTTCTATTGGCTATTATTCAAAAATGGTAACTGACTTTCCATTGAATCAACCCCTATCTGTTCAGCTTCTACCAAAGATACAAGAATTGAAGGGAATTGTGATATCAGGTAAGAAAAGTGAGAATATCAGAAAAGAAAATCTTCCGGTTTTTCGCAGCGAATTTCTCGGAAATACGTGGAATGCAAGAAACTGCAAAATCATTAATGAAAATGATATACTTCTGTCCTACGATCCTGAAAACCAGACCTTAAAGGCTTTTGCATCGAACCCTATTCAGCTCATTAACAATGCATTGGGTTATAACATTGTATACTTTTTGGATAATTTTGAGCTTCGCAAATCCGATAACATCCTGCAATATGTTGGTAATTATATATTTACTCCGCTTTATAGCTCCGATCCCAAACAGCAACAACAATATGAAGACAAAAGGCGGAACGCATACCTTGGGTCAACAATGCACTTCTTTAGAACCCTTTGGAATAACAGTTTTGATTCAGCAGGATTTACTGTAAGTAACCCTGATGGGTTGAAGCTTTCCTATAATGAATTTGTTGTTGAATCAGCTGATAAAAACAGCGGAATCACTCAAAAGTATGTTAACAACCAGGGCCCATTTTATGTGCATTATAAAAGCAAGGTCAGCGAGATGATTGTCAAAAAAGAAATGGTTCGGTTTGACGAAAATGGATTCTTTGATCCTTTAGGCATCGTTTGGAATGGTGAAATGGGACAACAGCGGATTGCAGACCTGCTGCCTTTTGAATACGATCTTTATGAAGAAGACGACGCGCAGCTTGAATCACATGACCAGACTGACTCTGATGGCCTGACAGGCTATTATCAACCTGCGGATCAGGTGTTCTTGCATCTCGACAGGAATCTATACCACCCGGGAGATACCATCATGTTTCAGGCGTATATCAGGAACCGCCGAACCGGTGTATTTGAAACCCGGAGTATTTCCCTTTATTCCATTCTTCTGAATCAAAGTCATGAAACATTGGATAGTGCAAGATTCAGAATCTTCAATTCAACTGCTGCAGGATGGCTAAAAGTCCCGGATACGCTTACCTCAGGGAATTACTCAGTTATCTCGTATACCAGCACGATGATGAATTATAATCCGGAATATGTTTTTTCTGTTCCTGTCAGAATTAACAAATTCAGGCCGGTCAGACAGGGAACGGAATTTCTGATTGAAGAAGCCGATTCTCCCGCTCATCACCTGTCATCAGTGAATATGAATGTTGACCTCAGGTTTCTTCCCGAGGGAGGTACATGCATTGCTGATATACCTCAGAGAATGGCATTTAATGCAGTTGCTTCTTCCGGAAGGATACTTAAAGTTCAGGGAGAAGTGAAAAATCAGACAGGCGAAAGAATTTGCAAATTCAGTTCGGGGACCTATGGTCCGGGGTTAATTGAGTTTACCCCAAAACAGGGTGACAGGTATTTTGCATATATTGATGGGGAAGATTTCATGGGTATGAAGTGGCCTTTGCCATTACCAGACAGCTCAGGAGCAGTTCTCAGGGTTGATTGCAGCAGCCAGCAAGATTTAGAAATTCAGGTAGAAGGAAGGGGGGTTAAAAACTGCACTTATTTTCTGACTGTAACCATGAGTGGCGTGAGTACGCATGCTGCAGATGTCAGGTTGGATTCCACTTTCAAACTTCAGCTCAACACAGCCGATTTGCCGGCCGGCACAGCCTGTGTCACGCTTTATGATTGCGAGCAAAAGCCGGTAGCTGAAAGGTTGATTGTTGTTAATGCGCATAAAAAAATGAATGTTGAAATCAGTTCATCAGCGATCATGCTAAAACAGGGTGATGAAACTGAAGTTATGCTCAATACAACTGACCGTGAAGGGAAAGATATCAGCGCTATCCTTTCGGTTGCAGTAGTTGATTCAACTACCGGATACTATGATCCAGAAACTGTTCAGGACATTGCAGGCGTATTTCTTTATGAAAAAGATTTTTACAATAATTTGCCTCCTTCGATAAAGAAACAAGGATTAGGTAATATGGACATCCGGGATGTTGATTTGCTATTGATGACATATGGATGGAGAAAATTCCATGAAAATGAATATCATCAGGTCATATCGGATGATCAGATAATAGATTATGATTTTTTAAGGATTAACAATCCCGGATCCAGAAAAAAAGGCAGATCGGACATCAGAATAACGACCGTTGAAAGTCCTGAGTTCATTACCATTCCCATTGATAAGAATAGGGAAGCTATTTTACATTATGACTCTTTGAATCCATACGTGCGTCAGGTAGTGGTCCTACCGGATAAAGATCCCGAGACAAATTCCAATCCGGTTATTGCCAGTTTCCCGGGAAACGCAGCATTTACAGATAAAGCAAAAAAAGAACACAGCAATTTCGGCTTTGCCTCAACAGATAAATCCTTTTCAGACAGACAGAATCCTATTGTTTATAGCGACAGTATTATAAAGATAGATGACGTAGTTGTAAAGGCAGCCAAAAAACAAGTCTATGCCAACAAATATGAAGAGTATTACAAAACAGCTCAAACCACGGCACTAAGGAAAGAGTTTATATCGACTTGTGTCAGTTTTGAAGACATTCTGGTAAGGTATAACCCATACAAGCTCAATACCGTGACAAAAGAAGTTGAACTGCGTCCCCTCTCGACTTTTGGAACTGTTTCTTTTCCTGCGCTTTTTGTGTTGAATGGTGTACGGGTGGGTTATGATTATGGAATTATCGCTGATTTACCTGCTTCAGAGATTGCGTCTGTTACCATACTCAAAGGATCTTTGGGATTTAATGTTTATGGCGCCAAAAACGGGATAATATTTGTTGAAACAAAAACAACCCAGGACCCAGCGTATAAGAAATATATAAACACAAGAACTGATGATTTAATGAAACCTGTCAGGATATTCAGAACTGAAGTTGAATATTACATCCCTACCCGTGAGGAAATCCAGGCTATCCCGGAATTTCAGAATCGCCCCACAATTTACTGGAAGAATGAGGTTTTCCTGGATGGCACGGGTGCGGTCACCATACGCTACCCCAACAATATTGCTAGAGGCACTGCTATGGTTATTGTCAATGGAGTCTCTTTCTCCAATTGTTTTGGCTCAAACAGATATAGTTATACCGTTAAATAAGGATTCGCCACAAGCCTGTCAGGAGCTTTGCGGTAAAAACTCCCGCTCGTGATCGCGCCGGAAAAATAAACGCAAAAGGCGGCCAGAATAATTGATGGTAGTGATTACTCGCGGCTTAGGCCGCTCGTTATCACAAAAAAGCTACTTGAAGATGCATATTGGAAGTGATTATTCGCGTCCACACGCTATCGCGCATGGCCGCTCATGATCACAACGCAAACAAGAATCAAAAAAGGCCACTGAAAGTGGCCCAAAACATTTTTCTCTTGCGTTGTGATTCCGGCGCGATTCGAACGCGCGACCCACAGCTTAGAAGGCTGTTGCTCTATCCAACTGAGCTACGGAACCATTGGGCTGCAAAAATAATAAAATTCAGTTTCAATAAACGCAATAAACAAAATTTTCACCATTATTCCGCCTACCCCAATAAAACCTCTGCAAGTCTTGGATCTTGGATCTTAGATCTTAGATCTTGGTTCTTGATTCTTGGCTCTACTTCCCCTTCCTCAACCGGGCTATTTCTTTTTCCAACTCTACCATCTTCTTTTCCGTTTCTTTGATCTGTGCCGCTTTTTCATTGGCTTCAATTTCCAGCTTCTTGATCCGCGTAATGCTTTTGGACATGCCAAAAGTACCAACAATCTCACCTGCCGAATTTTTGAGCGGCATTTTCGTGGTGTTCACCCAATTCACCTTGCCATCTTCCGAAACCTCTTTTTCTTCCAGATCGATTATGGCTTTCCCTGTTCTGATGATATTTTGTTCATCCAGAAATGCCGGTCGCGCGTGCTCTTCTGCAAAGAAATCAAAATCGCTCTTGCCAATCAGTTCTTCCTCTTTTTTAAGTCCAAAGTGTTTCAGCATGGATTTACTGAACCGGATAAACTTGCTTTCCCTATCTTTAAAATAAATTAATTCTGGCAGGTTGTTCATCAAGGCGTCCATCAAAGATTTTTCCTTCCCCAGAGCCTCCTGTATCTTTTTATTTTCCTCTACCTGTCGCATCAGGTCTTCCTGTGTTGTCAGCATCTCTTCAAGATTCTGCTTCAATTCTTCCTCCTGTGCCTTAAGTTCTTCGGTTTTTTCCAGGGCCTCATGCTGGAGTTTCTTGATATGGGAAATATTCTTGCTGATGCCGAAAGTTCCTATGATCTCACTATTTGGCCCTACCAGGGGCATCTTTGTTGTGGTGATCCAGTTAATGCGCCCATCTTCAAGCACTTCCTTCTCTTCCAGATCAATAATGGGCTTACCGGTTTTGATGATGTTTTGTTCAGCCAGGTAAGCAGGCCGAGCATGCTCTTCAGCAAAGAAATCAAAGTCGCTCTTACCAATCAGCTCTTCCTCTTTCTTTAGTCCGAATAAGTTAAGCAATGATCGGCTGACCCGTAAAAAACGGCTTTTTTTATCCTTGAAATAGATGCTGTCGGGCACATTATTCATCAGCGCATCCATCAGCGCTGTTTCTTTCCCTAGTGCTTCCTGTATTTTCTTGTTTTCTTCCACCTGACGCATCAGGTCTTCCTGTGTTGTCTGCATTTCCTCAAGATTCTGCTTCAGTTCTTCTTCCTGAGCCTTGAGTTCTTCTGTTTTCTCCATGGCTTCCTGCTGCATCTTCTTTAGGTGTGATATATCTTTGGTTATGCCAAATGTGCCAATGATCTTTCCATTATTATCCAACAAAGGCATTTTTGTTGTATTCACCCACCTGAAAGTTCCATCCTCCATAACTTCTCTTTCTTCCAGGTCAATTATCGCCTTACCGGTTCTTATGATGCGCTGTTCATCCTCATATGCAGGCCGTGAGTGTTCTTCCGCAAAGAAATCAAAATCTGACTTCCCAATTAATTCTTCAGGTTTTTGAAGTTTGAAATGCTTAAGCATGGATTTGCTGGATTTAATGAACTTGCTTTCCCTATCCTTAAAATATACGAGCTCCGGCAAGTTGTTCATTAATGCGTCCATCAGAGCTTTCTCTTTTCCCAATTCCTCCTGGATTTTCTTGTTTTCTTCAACCTGGCGTATCAGGTCTTCCTGGGTTGTCTGCATTTCCTCAAGATTCTGCTTCAATTCTTCCTCCTGTGCCTTAAGTTCTTCGGTCTTTTCCAGGGCCTCCTGCTGAAGTTTCTTGATATGAGAAATATTCTTGCTGATGCCGAAAGTTCCTATGATCTCACCATGGTTATCAATCAGCGGCATTTTGGTAGTGGTGATCCAGTTGACACGCCCGTCTTCCAGAACTTCTTTCTCCTCAAGATCAATAATGGCTTTGCCTGTTTTAATAATCTCTTGCTCAACCAGGTAAGCAGGCCGTGCATGCTCCTCTGCAAAGAAGTCGAAATCTGATTTGCCCATCAATTCTTCATAGCTCTTCAAACCAAACAGCTGAAGCATGGACTTGCTCACCCTGAGGAACTTACTTTGTCTGTCCTTAAAATAAATACTGTCCGGCACATTATTCATCAGGGCATCCATCAAGGCCTTTTCTTTTAACAGGGCTTCTTCCTTTTTCTTGATTTCTTCCTGAACCAGCATCATATCGGTCACATCAATCTGAATGCCAAGCAGTCCGGTTTGGCTAATATGTGGAAGATAAAGGGGCATTTTTGTAATACGTAGAAATCTTTTCCCATCGGCCAGAGATTCTTCCTCTATGTATGTTTCAGGTCCACTTTTCATTATTTTCAGTTCTGCCTCACGAATAACCTGGGCTTCATTAACAGGATAATTATCAAAATCAGAAGTACCGATCAGTTCACTAACGGTTTTCTTATAAACTTTGGCTGCCTCTGAATTTAAGAGCAACAACCTGCCTTCAGCATCCTTAACATAGATCCTCCCTGGTATGTTATCCAGCACATTAAGAAGCAACTGGCGGTAATCCTCAAGCTCCTTCATCATGGTCTGGTTACGCTCATTTTCTTCCTGCTTGAGCCTTTCCATTTGCTCATGGGTAGCCTGAAGTTCTTCAATATTCTGCCGGAGTTCTTCATCCTGGGCTTTCATTTCCTCCGTCTGCTGTTGGAATCTTTCCAGGTACTGGCTTGTTTGCACATGAAGCTTCACTGTGATCAATGCTGAAGCAATGCTTTCACCCACCTTTTCAACGAATTCCACTTCGTAAGGTTTAAAATCTTCCAACGAAGCAAGCTCCAATACCCCCAATACTTCATCATCTTTTTTCAGCGGCACGATCATCAGGCATTTCGGTTTGGAACCACCCAAGCCTGATGTAATGGAAATATAGTTATCAGGTATTTTATTTGTCAAAATAGTTTTCTTCTCCAACACGCAGGTACCGGCTAAACCCTCTCCGATTTCAATCCTCTTTTTCATGAATTTCTGCCGGTCATAGGCATAAGCAGCTACCATCTTCAGGTATTTTGTTTCTTCTTCTTCAATGAGAAACAAAGCACCCTGACAGGCATTCAGGTAACTGATCAGATTTCTGACAATATTGATGGAAAGCTTTCCCAGGTCGTTGTTATCCATGCGTAACACATCGTTGAATGATGCAATACCGTGGGTTGTCCAGTTTCTGATCTCGTCTTCCTTCTTACGCTTTTCTTCTTCTTCTCTTCTGATCATCAGGTTTTGTCTCAGATTCTTCATGGATAAGCCATAGGAATCATCCTCTCCCTCAACCGGAAAGTCAATTTCGATATTTCCCTTTCCCAGTTCGGAAACGAATGAAGACGAAAAGCTGATCCGCTTATTCAGTTTTTCCAGTGCCCTGAACGCCTTACCTATTTCATCATCAGAACCGGTTGTATCTATGTCTTTCAGCCTTTCACCCTTTGCCAGAGATGTCAAACTTTTACCAAGCTTTGCTAAACGTTCATTGATTGATCTGTTGACAACATTTGATATGAAATAAAGTATTAGTGCTATTAACAGGGTAATAACAATCAACACCCGCATCAGCCGGTGCAACGAAGCAAGGGCATCAGATGTATTGATCTGGCTTAAAATAATCCAATTGAGGTTGGCTATTTTCAATGGCGCGTAACTGCATAATACTTTATTCCCCGTTTCAGTCTCATACTTTACAACGCCTTCCTTGCCTTTTAGTGCCTCTTCAAAAATCCGGAGATCAACCGGCTGGATCAGCGCAGTGCTTTTATATTCCGAAGCTTTCAGTGCAATTTCATTAGTACCTGAATGATGTTTCAATTTGCGCAAATACCTGGATGGATTTTCTGAAAATTCAGGGTCATTATTCCTGTAAAGCAAATCAGGACCTATTAGAATGGTTTTTAGACTTTGCCCGAAATTCAGCCGGTCCTTTTCAATCGCCAGCAGATGGTCAAGTGAAGCAACATCAATCTTGAAAACAACCGCTCCCAGAAGTTGAGCCCCTGAATAAACAGGAGCCGAAATGAAAAGACATGGTTTATATATATCCGGAAGATATAATGAAACATCTGTATATGAAACCGTACCCTGTGAGTTACCAGCAATGGCGCTTTTAAAAGCCATGCCAAGTCCGCTGTTTTTGTAAGGACCTTCAAACAGGCTGGTGCCAAAATCGAGGTTTTTCTTTACCGAATAGGTTACGTATCCTGTTTTGTAATCAACAAAAATGATGTCTGATATACCGGTTTTTCTGATGGCTTTAAGCATCTCGGGATGATACTGGGCGTGCATGTAACTGTATGTACTGCCATCCTCTGCCTTTACCAATAGATGTTTACTTCCCAGCGACTTTGAGTTACCTGCCAGGTATAAATACTGCATGATCAGTTGCCTGTTGTCATCCGGAAGCAGTGCTTTCAGGTTGATGTCGTTGGTCGTAACACCACTGAGAGCCGGTAAAATTTCAGCATTGTAGAAACCTTCAGTTAACAACCTGAGCCTGTCAATGCTGGTAACTGTAGGTGTAAAGTAGTTTTCGTTTTCAATGCTAAGAAATGAATTATTGAGCTGATTAAAGGCTTCCAGTGTGGAACGGTCAGTGGAAAAAGCTGCGAGTTTTTGGGAAATATGATTGAAATACTCCTCCACACTGGCAGATTTGGCTTCGGTAAGCAGCAACAACTTATCGGTTGTCTCCCGAAAGGAATTTCTCCTTTGAATCAGGTTTATTACTGCAATCAATAAACCAATAGCAACAATAGCTCTTATAAGGAAATTAAGCAGAATCTTCCATTTAATACTCCAGGAAGCGGGATTGAGCATGGCTCTGTTGAGTTTCTTTACAGAAGCCATGGTATCGTTTTCAGCGGCACTGTTCATAGCGTTAGGCTTAATATCTCAAAGATAACAATAAAAGATTTACGAGATAACCGGGTCATGTGTTACCAAAAGAAAAAAGATAATGAAAATAAGAAAACAATACTTGCTGCCTGACAGGTTTCAGGTCCTGTAATCAAAAAAATGAAAATTGAAGAAAGAAATAACAAAATTAAATTACATTTGCGCTTTGTCAGAAAAAACTTTTTCAGTGATGAATAAAAAGATTGAAGAAAATCCCACCGCATTCCATAGTGTGGAAAATGCACTAAGCCGCACGGAACAGTACATTGAAGAGAATCAAAAGAGTCTGTCCATTATTGTTTTAGCTATTGTGATCATCGTCGGAGGTTACCTGGGTTATAAAAGACTCTACCTCGAACCCAAAAACCGTGAAGCTCAAACCGATATGTATATGGCCGAACAATATTTCGAGCAGGACTCCTTTAAATTGGCACTGAATGGTGACGGGCAAAATTTTGGCTTTCTTGAAATCATTGATGAGTACAGCGTTACCAAAGCAGCCAACCTGGCACAATACTATGCCGGAATCTGCTATCTGCGAATGGGAGCTTATGAAGACGCCATTGATCATTTGGAAAAATTTGATGCTGAAGATATTATGATCGGAACCATAGCACTCGGAGCCATTGGAGATTGCTATATGGAGCTTGATGATAAAGAAGAAGCGGTGTCGTTTTATTTAAAAGCCGGTGCCCGCAAGAAAAACGCGTTTACTTCTCCCCTTTATCTCAAAAAGGCGGGAATGGTAATGGAGGACATGCAGCAATACGACAAGGCATTGAAAGCATATGAAACCATTCAAAAGGATTATCCTGAGTCCGAAGAGGGAAAACAAATTGATAAATATATCGCTGCACTGAAAATAAAAATGAATTAGTTCCAGGTTTATTAACCAAAGAAGTATCAATAAATACCCGTTTGTTGGTACTTTTTTTATTTACCAGGTATGGCTACAGCACTTAAGAATCTTTCCTCATGTGATCCAGATGACGTCCCCAGTGCCCGTCAGATGAAATTCGGAATTGTTGTTGCCGAATGGAATCATGAAATCACCTTTGCTTTGCGCGATGCTGCTATTAACACCTTGCTCAGGCAAGGTGCTTTGAAAAACAATATTGTGGTCAAACATGTGCCCGGTAGCTTTGAACTTACACTGGGTGCTCAATGGATGGCAGAAACCGAAGAATTTGATGCTGTAATTTGCCTTGGCTGCGTGATTCAGGGTGAAACCCGGCATTTCGACTTCATTTGTCAATCGGTTACACAGGGCATAACCAAACTCAACCTGGATTACAAAATACCTGTTGTATTTGGTGTTTTAACTACAAACACATTTGAACAGGCTAAAGAACGTGCCGGGGGCAAACATGGGAACAAAGGCGACGAGGCTGCAATTACTGCCATTAAGATGGCTGCTCTTAAAAAAGAATTCGAATAAAGTAAATCAGCCAGAGATGCAAAGAAAAGTGGAATTTGAAGATATCCGGCCCTATTTCGATGAGGAAATCAACCCGGCACTACAAAGAATTACCGCTGTTCCTGAATTCGGCAAAATCCTGGAATTTCTGTTTCCCCAAAAAAAGAAAGAAGACATCGTTAACAACCTTCTGAATATCAATACCGCCCTTGATTTTCAGAAGCAATTTATGCATCCGCTTGTCAATTCAATTGTAAAAAAAACAGCACAAGGTCTTACCACCAGCGGATTCGAACACCTTAAGCCAGGAACACCATACCTGTTTGTTGGCAATCACAGGGATATCGTATTGGATTCGGCTATACTTCAGGTTATTTTGCTTGACTATGGACATGAAACTTCCGAGATCACTTTCGGGAGCAACCTGATGACCAACCAGTTCATCATCGATCTGGGCAAGGTGAACCGCATGTTCAAGGTGAACCGGGGCGGCAACCGCATGGAACTTTTCAGAAATTCACAGATCTTGTCGTCCTACATCAGGTATAACCTCACGCAAAAGAAGACTTCGGCATGGATAGCCCAACGCAGTGGCCGTACAAAAGACGGTTTCGATAAAACAGAAACCGGCTTACTTAAAATGTTCAATATCAGCGGATCTAAAGATTTCATCAGTTCATTCTCCGAATTGAACATCGTTCCCCTTTCTATTTCTTATGAATTCGAGCCCTGTTGTGCTTTCAAAGTAAGAGAAACAGCCTCGGTTGCCAATGGCATTCCATACCAGAAGGAACCTAATGAAGACCTGATGAGCATCATTGCCGGCATTACACAACCCAAAGGCAGGATTCACCTGGCAGCCTGCACGCCAGTCAACCAGATGATCCAGGCAACTGAAGGATGCCAGGGTGTAAATGAAAAGATCAACCGGCTTGCCGCCTTAATCGACTCCACCGTTTACAATAATTTTAAACTGTGGCCCACCAATTACATTGCCTTTGACCTGCTCACCCAGGGCCAAAGGTTCAGCCACCTGTATACCAGCGAAGAAAAGGAGAAATTTTTGGCCTACACCGATCAGGAACTGTCCATCTTCTCTGGAGATACTGCACTCCAAAGAGAACTGCTGCTGAAAATCTATGCCAGCCCAGTAATCAATTACCTCGCAACAGCAGCCGTTAGCCGTTAGCTTTTATCTAAAGCCAACGGTCAAAAGCTATTTATACTTATCCTTAAACGCTTTCACCTCCCGCACCATCTTCCCGAATTGCTTTCCCAGCCGCTTTTTATCCTCCACCCTGATTTCAAAATGCTGCTGCTCCTTCACTAGTTTGAGATAGCTTGCATAGAGTTTCGGATCCAGCGTACCGCTTTCATAAGCCCTGATCACGGCACAACCTTCCTCAACCAAATGCCTGCAATCGGCATACCTGCATCCATTTGCATACTTATCAATCTCAGGAAATAATCCTGATTCAGCAAGACCATCATCCAAAGCCACACCAAATTCACGCATGCCCGGAGTGTCGATTACCAAACTGCCATTGGGCGCAACAAAAAGATCACGGGTTGTGGTAGTGTGCCTGCCCTTGTTGGTAGAATGACTCAGCGTTGTTGTTTTCAAATGATGATCCCCTGTCAGTTCATTGATAATAGAGCTCTTCCCCACCCCGGAGGAGCCAATAAAAATATGCGTCTTCAGTGGTTTGAGAACACCAGATCTCAGTTCATCCATCCCAAAGCCGCTGTAAGTACTGCAAAAGTAAACCGGGCAGTCTCTCCTCAGCCGGGCAATTTCTTTTCGGAATGGTTCAACATCTTCAACCAGGTCAGCCTTGTTTAGAACTACCACCGGGGTAATGCCGCATGATATAATCTGCACCAGGTAACGGTCAATCCGCATGATGTTGAAGTCCCTGTCGAGACCCTGGATTACCAAAGCATAATCAATATTGGCCGCAATTACCTGCCGCTCTGACTTACCTCCGGGAGTCCTGCGCGATAAGGCATTCTGCCTTGGAAACACATCCACGATATACCCCATTGATTCATAATCGAGGTAGTATACCCAGTCTCCCACCCGGGGCAGTAGTTCCGGTTCGATACCATACAGCAGCTTGCCTGACAATTCACACTCCAGTTCACCTTCTCGTGTAACCACATGATATTTCATTCCCAGTAATGAAATTACCCGGCCGGGTTTCAGATCACTGCCGGGATTGCCGTTGATATAATGATTGTTAAAAAAATCGTTCCAGCCAAATTGATTTAATAAGTCCATTGTTTGCGCAATTAATATAGTAAACTTAAGATGAGAATAATGAATTAACTCCCTGCCTGCTGGCAGGGTGATACAGGGAAAGGGCACAGAAAAGCGTTGCTTCCCCTGCTATCGCACAATGGCTATAATGTGAAGATATTTGGTTTTACTTGTCATAAAGAAACAAAGATATAAAATTCTTAACTTTCAGTTGGATTAACCATCAAAAGTATCACCATGACTTTTGCACACAACGTGATTTCATTTTACAAAGGTCTGAATTATTCAGGTCCCCTGCCTGCGGGAATTAACCTGATGAATCCCTTTTGCGGAAACGACTCTGTTATTGATGTAATCAGCGAGTTCTGCAACCGGTTTTATAACGACAACCATCCGAGAAAGCTCATCCTCGGTATCAACCCGGGACGTTTCGGGGCTGGTGTCACGGGTATTCCGTTTACCGATACCATCCGCCTGAACGAAAAATGCGGTATCCGGTTTGACCGGTTTCGCACCTACGAGCCTTCCTCTTCTTTCATTTACGATATGATCGAAACATATGGAGGTGTCGGGAAATTTTACAGCCGGTTTTTTGTGAGTGCCGTATGCCCGCTCGGCTTTACCCGTATCAATTCGAAAGGCAAAGAAGTCAACTACAATTATTACGACGATTCCGCACTGATCAAAATGATTTACAGGTTTATTACAGAAAGTCTGGAAAAGCAAATTCACCTTGGCATTGACACTTCATCCTGCATTTGTCTGGGAACAGGGAAAAACGATGCTTTTTTGAGAAGATTGAATGCCGAACGGCACTTCTTTGAAAACATCATAACCCTGGAGCACCCTCGGTTCATCATGCAGTACAGGGCAAAGCGAAAGGAGGAATATGTCAGGAAGTATGTAGATTCACTTATACGCGTTACCTCCTGCACTCCTTCACAATAGCCTCCACGTGAATTTGGGTGGTATTGAGCATGGGAATACCGGCGTATTCCGGGGCGGTAAGTATGAGTGGAAATTCCGTGCATCCCAGGATCAGCGAATCAATCTTTTCCTCCTTCACCATCCTTTTGATGATCTCGATCAGCAGGTTTCGGGTATCTTCTCTGAAAATGCCCAGTTCAATTTCATTGAAGAGTTTCTGGTTCAGGATCTCTCTTTCATCCACATCGGGCAGAACAACAGGGATTTGAAACCGGCCAAAGACATTTTGATAGAAATCGGATGCCATGGTAAAGCCTGTACCAAACAGTCCCGGTCTTTTCAGACCTCTTCTGACTGTTTCCCGGCAGGTTGCCTCTACGATACTGATCATGGGCAAAGGAGATTTTGCTGCAATGGCATCATAGAACATGTGTGGGGTATTGGCCGTGATAGCCGCAAATTCAGCTCCTGCTTTGGCCAGGGCATCGATTTTTCCTGACAAAAGAGTTACTATTTCATCATATTTCCCGGCCTTCATCAGGTTCAGAAATTCTGAGATATTCACGCTGTAAATGATGATTTCCGGATAATTGAGCTCGCCCTCACCTGTTTTGAATGAATCGATGATGCTGCGGTAATAATCCAGGGTGGATTCGGGGCCCATTCCCCCGATCAGGCCAATCTTCTTCATAATTTGGAATTCAGATTCTTTAGTACAAGAGAAATTATCTTCAACAAATTAATTAACCAAAGATATTAAGTTTCTCAATCATTTATCAACACCCGAATTTCCAAAGCAATTGTTTCTTATTTTTGAACCCTCAATAAAATTAATCCTGCCGTATATGAGTGGTTTTTTCGGATGTATCTCCAAGAGTGACTGTGTTGCAGATGTATTTTATGGAACTGATTATCATTCCCATTTGGGTACCAAAAGGGCCGGCATGGCGTTTTTTTCGGCTGAAAATGGTTTTCAGCGCGCCATCCACAGTTTGGAAGACGGTTATTTCAGGAATAAATTCGAAACCGACATGCTCGGTTTCAAAGGCAACATAGGTATCGGCGTGATCAGCGATACGGAGGCGCAGCCGATACTGGTAAATACGCATCTTGGCCGTTTTGCGGTTGCCACGGTAAGTAAAATCAACAATCTTACTGAACTGGAGACATCTTTTCTGAAGAAGCACCAGACTTTTGCAGAAACAAGCCAGGGTTCAGTCAATCCTACTGAACTGGTAGCCAAAATGATTGCTGAAGGAGATGACTTCCTTTCCGGAATACAGAACGTGAGCCGCCGCATCAAAGGATCCTGTTCCATGCTCATCCTCACGGATAACAGCATCATTGCAGCACGCGACAAGCTGGGCAGAACTCCCGTTGTAATTGGCAAAAAAGAGGGTTCGTGGGCAGTCACCTTCGAAACCTGTTCGTTCCCCAACCTCTCATATGAAGTAGTCAAATTCCTGGGCCCCGGTGAAATAGTCAGAATAACTGCTGACGGCATGGAACAAATGAGCAAGCCGCTGGACAAAATGCAGGTATGCTCTTTTCTGTGGGTTTATTATGGATATCCGCCCTCATTTTATGAAGGGATCAACGTGGATGCTTCACGCTACAGATGTGGTGCAGCCCTGGCAAAAAGAGATAATATAGAAGCCGACTTTGTGGCCGGCATCCCCGATTCCGGGATTGGTCATGCCATGGGTTATAGTAACCACCGAGGAATTCCTTTGAAAAGGCCATACACAAAATACACTCCGACATGGCCGCGCAGCTTCATGCCTCAGAACCAGGTAACACGCGATCTGGTTGCCAAAATGAAGCTCATTACCAATGAATCGGTAGTAAAGGACCAAAGGGGTATATTCCTGGATGATTCCATAGTGAGAGGGACCCAACTGAAGGACAACGTAAAACATCTTCATGCTGCCGGAATTAAGGAAATCCACATGCGCATCGCCTGCCCGCCACTTACCTATCCTTGTGAATTCCTCAACTTCAGCCGTTCCCGGTCGAACCTGGATTTAGCCACCCACAAAGCAGTGCACCAACTCGAAGGAAAGGATGATTCCGACATGGCACCCTATTCCGACCCAAATAACAGCAAATACGCTGCTATGATAGAACAGATCAGAAAAAACCTGGGACTGACCACGCTGTCATTTCAGACACTGGATGATTTGGTGAATGCAATAGGCCTTCCCAAAGAAAAGCTTTGCACCCATTGCTGGGATTGTTCGAGTTATGAGTAGGAAATAGCTGTTGGTTATTAGCTATTCGCTGTCATACTGAGCCTGTCGAAGTATGGCATT
>CAYVBH010000019.1:0-2439 GCA_964449015.1 uncultured Bacteroidales bacterium | reverse complement strand
AATGCTCTATGTCGCACTTCGACAAGCTCAGTGTGACTATAAATATGCACACCTACACGACTTTGGAGACTTTGGAGACTTTGAAGACTTTGTTGACATTGAAGACTTAGGAGACTTCCCCAATATACCTCCCGATCATCGCAAACAACTCATCCATCGAGAATGGCTTGGTAAGCACGTCGGTGCAGCCGGCTTCCAACATCAGATCTTTATCCAGAGTGGACCGGGATGCAGTTTGTGCAATAATTGGTATTTCACCATCAACCAACCTGATCTCACGGGTCACCTGTTTTCCGTCCATGTCAGGCAATTGAATGTCCATAAGTATCAAATCGAATGCAGCATCGCTGCGAAATCGCTCAATGGCGTCAATGCCTTTCTTTTCCCGGATAAATGTTCCTTTGGTGAGTAAAAGAATATGATTGAGATACAAAAAACTCAAATCATCATCTTCCACAATGAGGATTTTCTTATTTTCAAGATTTAGAGGGGACATGTAAAACCTATTGGACTATTCAGCGTAAATATATAAAAAATAGTACTTTTATCAGGAAGTATGAAAATGAAAAAAAACGTTATTCAACAGGCAGTCCAGTTTTTCGAGAAGGATATCTGGAAAATATCCACCAAGGACAAACATCCGGTCTTCAGCTTTTTTGTAAGACTTGGCAAGATCTTCTTTATTGCTGTTAAAGGGTTTAACAAAGATAAAATCCAGCTCAGAGCTTCTGCGTTGTCCTATTACACGCTCCTCTCCATTGTGCCCCTGCTGGCCATGGTTTTTGCCGTTGCCCAGGGATTTGGCATGAAAGACCGGCTGAATTCAATTATTACAGAGAAGCTGGCAGGCCAGGAAGAATTGCTGAGTGTTCTGCTGCAGTTTGTTGAAAGATATCTTGGTCGTATTAACTCGGGATACATCGCCGGAATCGGAGTAATCATCCTGTTTTGGTCGGTATTGAAAGTGCTGGGTAATATCGAAAGTTCATTCAATAATATATGGCAGATCAAGAAATCCAGGATGATATCACGGCAGTTTACCGATTACATATCACTACTGGTCATTGCGCCAGTATTTCTGATCATTGCCAGCAGTTTCAATGTATCACAATTGTCCGGTATTTCCTCAAGCATTCCGTTTCTTCACTACCTCGATTCGGTATTGAAAGTGATGGTTACCCTCATATCGTACACCCTGATATGGTTTGTCTTCACACTCATATACATCATTGTTCCCAACACAAAAGTCAATTTTCTTCCTGCCCTTGTCGGAGGAATAATAGCAGGGACCATGTTTCAACTGCTACAATGGGGGTATGTGAACTTTCAGTCGTTGTTGTCGAGCTACGGCGCCATTTACGGAACTTTTGCCGCATTGCCCTTGTTGATGATGTGGCTTGAATTCAGCTGGCTCATAGTTCTGCTGGGAGCAGAAATATCCTATGCTTACCAGAATGCTGCCCATTATGAACAGGAAGCTGAAGATATAATGGTAAGTACCAAACAACGCAGGGTGCTGGAATTATTAGTTTCGCAAAAAATAATCACCAATTTCTCTGATGGGAAACCGCCGTTGAATTCATCGGAAATTGCTGATCATTTAGGTATACCTACAAGAATTGTGCGCGACATACTGTACGATCTGCTGAACGCCCGCATCATTATTGAAACGCTTACCCACGAAGTGCGTGAAGTAGGTTATCAGCCGGCAACTGATCCGGTAAAACTTACTGTTAGCTATATCATTGAAGCTCTTGACAAGAAGGGACAGGAAGTCACTTTTGACAAAGAAACCAGGGAATATGGCAAACTCAGCAAAGTCGTTGATTCATTCTACGAAGATTTGCTGAATTCGCCGAATAACAAAGCATTGAAAGACATCTGAGCCATTACCTCTTCACCCTGGCATTTCCTTCCCACACGCTCCAAACCTGCTCCTCATCGGCAGGCTGTGCATAGTCGGTAAGGAATGTTGTTGCCAGTGCCCCGGAGGCCCAGCCAAACTCAATCCATTTTTGAGGTTCCCATCCTTTCAAAATGGCATACAACATGCCTCCCACAAAACCGTCGCCGCCACCAATGCGATCGAGCACATGAATCTCACGCGGTTCCACCACATGCCATTCGTCGCCTACAAGCATAATGGCGCCCCACATATGGGCGTTTGTGTTAATTACCTGCCTTAATGTGGTGGCAAACACAGAAGCGTTCGGAAAAGCCTTTTTCACATTGGCAATCATACCTTTAAATCCCAGGATCTTACCGGCAATATCCTTACCTCCGGCTTCGGGTCCCTCAATACCCAGGCACAGCTGGAAATCTTCCTCATTTCCCACCAGGATGTCGGATACGCTTGCAATTTCGGTAAAGATGGCACGGAGCTCACTTTCCCGATCCTTCCAGAAAGAAGCCCTGTAATTGAGATCGAATGAGATCCTT
>CAYVBH010000018.1:0-23656 GCA_964449015.1 uncultured Bacteroidales bacterium | reverse complement strand
TATTGGGTTGGAGCCATATTTCAGTTTCTTTACCCTTCCCGGTGATGAAAGTAATTACAAATTGATATGGGGCCCGGTGACCCTATATTCCATAAATGCTTTAAGCCCTTATGTCGACGTTGGCAGAAAGTGGCTCGAAGAACAGGTTATTGCATCCCAAACACCTTTTAATATTGTTTGTTTTCATTACTCTCCTTATTCTACAGGAGCTCATGGAAATGCTGTTGAGACGCAATGGGATTTTCACCGGCTGGGAATTGATGCAACCTTTGCCGGACATGATCATATTTACGAAAGGATTGAAAAAATTGGAGAGGAAGGAACCTATTACATAATTAATGGTTTAAGCGGATTCAGAAAGAATGGAGGCTGCAATTCCAATCCTCTGCCTGCCGAAGAATTCAATATATGCTGCTATGAGGAAGAATTTGGTGCCATCAGAGCATGTGCTGACAACAATAAGCTGATTATTGAATTTTATGTTATCGGGAACCCACAGCCGATTGACCGGGTTGAAATCTTAAATTAAAAGCCTTCCCTTCTGATGCATTTGTAACTAAGTCAAATCAGGACTTCACCCGTATCCTCTTTCTTAGTCTCAACAGGTTCCACATGAATATTAACCTCAATGTGGTCAATTTTTATCATGATCCGGTCTTCAATTTCATCACAGATGCGATGTACATCCCTGAGTTCCATATTCTCAGGCATTTCAAGGTGCACATCGGCAAACCTGTAATGGCCTGATTTGCGGGTACGCAGGTTATGAAAGGAAAATGAATATTTGGCAATTTCTTCCCGGATGATCCTGTTTTCTTCCTCGGAAAGTGATGCATCAAGCAATGGTGAAAAGGCATGCTGCAATAAATTGTAAGATTCTTTCAGTATAAGCAGCGCAACGCCAATGGCAATGACCGGATCGAGAAAGGTCCATCCGGTAAGCCAAATAAGCAAAAGGCCAACGGCTACACCAGCAGAGGTATAAACATCAGTCTTCAGGTGAAGGGCGTCGGCTTCGAGGGCAATGGAATCGGTTTTTTTGGCAACCTGGTAAAGCTTACGTGACACAAGGATATTCACAACCGCAGAAATAGCCATAACCACAACGCCCAGGGCAAGATTATCAACCGGTTCGGGTTTGAAAATTTTATGAATGGCTTCATATATAATCCATGCAGCTGCAATAAATATCAGGATCGCTTCGATCACTCCGGATATGTTTTCAACTTTACCATGACCATAAGGATGCTCTTTATCAGGAGGAGTATCCGAAACCTTAACCGAAAAGAAAGCGATGATGGCAGCAAGCAGGTCCATCCCCGAGTGAATGGCTTCGGAAAGAATACTTACCGATCCGCTGAGCAAACCGGCAAGAAACTTCATGATGATCAGACAGGAGTTTGAAATAATCGACAGACTCGCAGTTTTAACTTTTTCAGTCATGTTGAACAGGCTGGATTAAACTAATTAACTACCTTGAAGCTGCAAAATTAACAGGATTACTTATTGATCAGTTGAAAAATTCACAATAATCATTATCTTGGATTCAATTCAATAAAACTAACCTGATGAAACACCTGTTATTTTTACTGTTGATGCTGACAGGCATTTTTGGAATTGCCCAGTCGCAAAATTCTTCAACAACCGGATCTCCTTTGCGTAAAGTCTTGGCTACTATTCAAACCGAAGAAGGTATTTTGTATGATGAAAGCTGTTTCCCGCTCGACCTTTCTGGTGATCAATTGTATATGGTCACCATGCTCAATGGAAAATATTATATTTATGAAAATGGTCAGCGAAAGGGACCATTTGATAATCTGGAAAAGGGAGGCTATAAGCCATGTGAAAAAGGTGCTGAAGACCAATCTTGCCATGTTTTCCATGCGGAAAGCCAGACAGTTAATCAGGATAATATCTCCATGTCGGATGAGGGCCAATATTTCATCAAATTTGGCGGCAAGAGCTTCGGCCCTTATCCTTATATTAAGGCTTTACATTTGAATGAACAGAAAACCAAATTTACTGCCATCACCATGAGCGCCGAAATGAAGTCTTACCTGGTAACTTCCGATGGCCGGCAAATGCCTCTTGAAGGTGATGTGGAATCGCTCCGGATGAGTCCTTCTGGCAACACCTTCGTTTTTGCAGTAAAGGAAACTCCGGGTATGGATCCTGCAATCCTCAAAATGGACTTTTCAAATATGACTCCCGAAGACATGCTGAAATTTGCCAAAGAGCAGGAGGAAAAGGCTCAAAAAGCGGGCCCTCCGAAAGCATGGATATATTCGAGCAACAGCCCTAAACTGGGGCCGTTTGACCCCGAAACGTTTTCATCGAACAACCCGGTATTTTTAAAAACCGGAGGCGAGAACTGGATCATGGTTATTGATAACAGTTTGTATATTAATGGTAAACAAGTGAAAAAGTATGAGGATCTTGAGCTGAATTCATGCGATATCTGGCTGTCAAATGACGGAAAAAGATTTGCAGCTGCTTCTTATGATAAAATTATTTTCAGCGATGGTTCTGTTTATCCCTATCCAATCAAAACCAATACCATTGAAGATGCAGGCAAGATCATCATCAAGTGGATCTCTCTTGAAAATGAAAAGGATCTAGTGCTTTATTCAAGACCACTTTAATCTGTGAGCCTCATTCTTTCTTTTTGTTTTTTTATTGCGTTTTCTGGACATGCCCTAAATGAAACAATCCCGGGAAATGCTGACAGGATTGATTACCCGCAAATCTTTGGTGATAAATATACTGAAGCTGAAAACTATCTCATCAACCAGCATTGGATCAGCGATTCTTTGATAGCAAACGGCTTATCCCCTGATTTTGCAAAGGCAATAGTGTTCCCTGAAGTGATCAGGTACTCAGTCATTAAGGACAAACTGGAACTGCAAGGCTTGTTTACACTCTATGTACAGTATGGAGAGCGGTATTCGGATTTCTCAGTCGGACATTTTCAGATGAAGCCTTCATTTGCATGGCAATTGGAACGCGATGTTCTTAACTGCAATAGCCGATACAAATCCAGGGATATAATTGATACGGCAGATACGCCTGCAGCCCGACTGGCAAGGGTGAAAAGACTCAATTCGGCAATATGGCAGGTTCAATACCTGGTTTGGTTTGTTCAAATCATGGATCAGCGGTATGGCTCTGATTTTAACAATGATCTATGCTGCAAACTCAGATTTTATGCGGCTGCCTACAATGTTGGCTACAACAAGCCTGAGGAAGCCATCAGAAAAGCCATGAAAAGAAACACATTTCATACTGCCCTTTTTTCAGGTTATAACTTTTTTAACTACAGTGATATTGCAGCATACTTTTTAAACGGGTGTTAAATAGCTGCCGCGTTTAGGTCTTGTCGCTTCATTCGAGTACATTTGTTAGTATAATAACTTTAAATCCGGTATCATGAGAACTGCAGTATTGTCAATAGCTTTAGGACTTAGTGCCTATGCCCTGTCGCAGGAGGTGATGATCAATGTTCCAGGGCGTAACAGTTTTTCACTTAACGGAAAGTGGAATTACATTGTAGACCCTTATGAGAACGGGTATTACGATTACCGTTACGAGCCTTTCGATAAAAATGAAAATCCTACTGGAGGGTATTTTCTTGACCGCAAACCGACCAGCAAGTCAGACCTGGTGGAATATGACTTTGACCTGATGCCTACACTGATGGTACCCGGCGACTGGAATTCACAGGAGGACAAATTGTTTTATTATGAAGGTACGGTTTGGTACCGGAAGTTGTTTGAATATGACAAAAAGGATGCAGCGAACCGGGTATTTATTTGTTTTGGCGGGGCCAATTACGAAACCGATGTGTATTTGAACGGCCGTAAACTGGGTAAACATATTGGAGGTTTTACTCCTTTTAACTTTGAAATAACCGGCACATTAAAAGATGGCCCGAATTCTGTGGTGGTAAAGGTGGACAACAAGCGCAGGCGTGACGGAGTACCCACGTTAAACACCGATTGGTTCAATTATGGAGGTCTGACACGGGACGTTTGTCTCGTTGAAGTACCCGGAACTTTCATATCGGATTACTTGATTCAACTGGAAAAGGGAAGGCAGGACCTGATATCGGGATATGTAAAATTGAACGGACAGAAGATTTCTCAAAAGATCCGAATTGAAATACCTGAATTGAAAATTACGACAGAAATATCCACCGATGCGAATGGCACTGCCAATATAGAAATTCCTGTTAAGAAACTGGAACGATGGTCAACAGCCAATCCAAAGCTTTACCAGGTGATCATCTCCGCGGGAGGTGATGCGATCAGCGAAAAGATCGGTTTCAGAAATATAGAAATCCGGGGCACCGACATCCTGCTGAACGGAGTGTCTGTATTTCTCAGGGGCATTTGCATTCATGAGGAGAATCCGATGCGTGGCGGCAGGGCATACTCGGTTGAGGATGCCCGAATGCTTCTGGGTTGGGCAAAGGAAATGGGCTGCAATTATGTGCGACTGGCGCATTATCCGCACAATGAAAACATGGCCCGGGTGGCTGATGAAATGGGCATACTGGTTTGGGAGGAGAATCCGGTTTATTGGACCATTCTTTGGGATAACCCCGCCACCTATGAAAATGCCAGGAATCAGCTCACCGAGCTGATCACCCGTGACAAAAACAGGGCTTCCGTAATCATCTGGTCAATGGCCAATGAAACCCCGGTAAGTGATGCCCGCACCAGTTTCCTTAAAAAACTGGTTACCCATGCACGTGAACTCGACAATACCCGGCTTATTTCAGCAGCCATGGAGGTGCATCGTGATCCGGGAAAACCTTATGACCGGATCGTAGAAGATCCGTTTGCCGAATATACCGATATTGTAAATTTCAATGAATATGTAGGATGGTATGATGGATTACCGCCGGATTGCGACAAGATCAACTGGATTATCAACTATAACAAACCGGTGATGATAAGCGAAGTGGGTGCCGGGGCATTACAGGGATTGCATGGAGATGCACTTACCCGCTGGACCGAGGAATTCCAGGAAGACCTGTTCAGGCGGAACCTCGCTATGCTTTCAAAAATTCCCCAGTTCCGTGGGGTATCACCCTGGATCCTTTGCGATTTCAGATCTCCCCGCAGGCACCTGGCAAATATACAGGACGGGTGGAACCGCAAAGGCCTGATCGGCGAAAACGGAACCAAAAAGAAGGCTTTTTATATACTGCATGATTTTTACGAACAGAAGAAACTGGAATTTTCAGGGAGGTAAGATTAGGCGCCAAAAGCACCTTTCTTCTTGATCATATAGTACAAAACGGTTAGGGTAAGCAGGGAAGATACGAAATCTGAAACAGGAGCGCTCAGCCAGACACCATTCAATCCATAATAACGGGGAAGGATCAGCAGGCTTGGGATGAGCAGAATTCCTTGCCGGGTGAGGGACAGCAGAATCGATATTTTTGCTTTCCCTATCGATTGAAAGAATGATGTGGTTACCATCTGAAAGCCAACTATAGCAAGAAGGGCAAAATTGATACGCATACCGTTAACCGAAAGCCTGATCAATTCTTCATGCGAGGTAAAGGCCATAGCAATTGTTTTGGGAATGAGTTCTCCCATCAGAAAGCCCATTGTACTGGTAAGGGTTCCGGCAATGAGCGTCAGCTTGAATACCTTGATCACACGGCTGTATTGTCGTGCACCATAATTGTATCCGGCAATCGGTTGCATGCCCTGGTTGAATCCCAGTACCACCATAGCCACCAGATTGCCGATACCCTGAATAATCCCGAAGGCGCCGATAGCGTAATCACCGCCATATTTTTTTAGACTTTGGTTGATGACCAGAAATACCATGCTGCCGAAAAACATCATGAAGAAATTGGCCATGCCGATGGAAAAAATACCACCGATGATCTTTCTTTTCAGCTTGAAATATCCGGGCAGGAAATGTACAAAACTCACTCCGCTTAGGAAGTGTATGAAATTATAAATGGTCCCTGCCAGCTGGGCGATAACAGTGGCCAATGCGGCGCCCCGGATACCCCAGTTGAATGCGAAAATAAAAATCGGGGCAAGCATTATGTTTATGCCAACCGTAAGTAGGGTGGTGATCATGGCTTTCCGAGGATATCCTGACGCGCGCATGACGCTGTTGAGTCCCAGATACAAATGCGTGATGACGTTACCTGCAAATATGATCTGCATGAAGTCGCGTGCATAGGGATAGGTTTCTTCGCTGGCTCCCAGGGCAAACAGGATGGGGCGGAGGAAGATCAACCCGATGATGGAAACAGCGATCCCGATAATCAGGTTCAGCTTTACAATATTTCCCAGGATCAGCGTAGCTTCCTGACGGTTTTGTTCGCCCAGCCGGATAGAGATCAGGGTGGCTCCACCTGCTCCGACAAGCGATCCGAAAGCCCCGGTTATATTCATGAGCGGAAAGGTGAGTGCCAGTCCTGAAATGGCCAGGGGACCCACGCCATGCCCAATGAATATGCGGTCGACAATGTTGTATAGAGATGCCGCAGCTGTTGCAACAATGGCAGGCAAAGAATACTGCATCAACAATTTTCCGATCCGTTCATTTGCCAACACTGACGGCTGATTATGACTGGCCATATTACTGATATTACATCTAAAGAGGGTGCAAATATCTAAAATAATCGGCTATCTGCAAGAGGTAGGCAGGTGTTTATAAAAGCCCGGAATTAACAGCTTTCAGGACTGAATGAGCTTGTGCAGACCAGGAAGGAAAATTCCTGTGAATTTTTCGGCTGAATGGCGATTTATTTTAAAATATTGTTTTAACTTGCCGTTAACGTACACGAACAATCTTGTCCATGGGAAAAATCACGAAACCGGCACAGCGAAGGGTAACCATTAAAGATATTGCTGCCATGGCCAATGTTTCTATTGGAACCGTTGATCGTGTGTTGCACAAAAGGGGAGAAGTCAACCCACAGACCGAAGAGCGAGTGATGTCGTTTGTGGAAAAGCTGGGGTATACGCCAAACCTCCTTGCCAAATCGCTGGCACTTAAAAAAAGCTTTAGCATTGTTGCACTGATCCCTGAAGCCGGAGTGAACAATCCATACTGGAAGGAGCCGATTACCGGTTTTAACAGGGCCACAAAAGAATTAAATGACTTTCATGCCAAAATCCATGTTCATTATTTTGACCCTGGCAATGCAGGTTCTTTTATAAAGGAGTTCAACAGGATACTGTTATTACATCCTGATGGGATTATCATGTCACCTAATTTTCATGATGTGGCTATTGAAATGATTTCCAAATGTAAAGACCTGAACATCCCGGTAATTTTAATTGATAACAATCTTGATAATGACGAAGGACTTGCCTATTTTGGGCAGAACGCCTTGCAGAGTGGTATAGTTGCTGCTAAATTAATGCACAACAAGTTATCCCCGGAGGCCAGGGTTATTATCTTTAATCTGTCCAGGAACAAGATCGTTACCCGGCACATGAAACGAAGGGAGCAGGGTTTCCGTCAATATTTCGACACGGATGTTCCTGGACATGGGATCAGAATCATGTCAGTAGATGCAGACCTCTCCTCCAAGTCTGAACCGGCAGCAACGCTGAAGCGCCTTTTCAGCAAGGAACCCGACATAGCTGGTATTTTTGTCACCACTTCGTGGGTACATAAGGTGGCTTGTTACTTCTCGGAAGCACGAAAGGAAAGACCTGCGTTGATAGGTTATGATTTGATTGATGAGAATCGAGCATATCTGAAAAAAGGTTATATTGATTTTCTGATCTGTCAAAAACCCGAGGATCAGGGTTACCGATCGGCCATGGCCATGTTCAATTACCTGCTCACCGGAAAGCAGGTTGAAAAGATCAATTACAGTGCCATTGATATTATTATCCGTGAAAATGTAGATTTTTATAAAAATACCAGTAACTGAATCCGAATATGAAAAAGTATGATTTCTCTGATTTGAAAGGAAAAGTGTGTGTAATAACCGGAGGCGCGGGAATTATTGGGCAGGCTTTGTGCGATGCACTTGCTGCAGCCGGCATCAAAACTGCCATCATTGATCTGAATCTTGAAGCCGCAACAACAATGGCAGCGATATTGACCACAAAATACGGCACCGAATGCATTGGAGTGCAAGCCAGTGTGCTCGATAAGGAATCACTGGTTGCAGCTGAAAAAGTAATAACTGCGAAACTGGGCCCTGTTGATTTTCTGATCAACGGAGCCGGAGGCAACTCACCCAACGCAACCACAAAGGTAGAGCAGATTACCAATGCGGGAGATTTTCAGGCATCCGAAACATTCTTTGGACTCGATCTGAGCGGATTCGACAAGGTATTTGCTCTCAATTTTTCCGGTACACTCCTACCTACCATGGTATTTGTACCGGACATGATTAAACGGGGCAAGGGGGGTGTGCTGAATATCTCATCCATGAATTCATTCAGACCATTGACCAAGATCCCTGCGTATTCGGCTGCCAAGGCTTCAGTGAATAATTTCACCCAGTGGCTGTCGGTTCATCTTGCCAAAACAGGCGTTAGGGTGAATGCCATTGCCCCGGGCTTTTTCCTGACCAACCAAAACCGCTTTTTGCTGGTAGATGAAAAAACCGGTCAGGCTACACCTCGCGGCAAAAAAATCATGGACAACACACCTGTAGGAAAATACGGAGAACCGGAAGATCTGCAGGGCGCCATGCTGTTCCTGCTTTCCGATATGTCATCGTTCATCACCGGAGTGGTTCTCCCTGTTGATGGTGGTTACAGTGCTTTTGGTGGTGTATAAAAGTTTAAAAGCGGGAATATGATTTATTTTGAACGCGGATCAGAGGATGAAATTCTTACAAAAAACGACCTGAAAGAAGGGTTGTTCACCGCATTGGGTAAACTGGGACCACGCAACCGGGTGCTTGCTGTACCACCCGATTTTACAAGGTTTCATTCGCATGCCGGCGCCCTGACTTCACTGGTTTACGAATATTACCAGGACAGGCTTACCGATGTACTACCGGCTTTGGGAACACATACCCCCATGACGGCAGGACAAATTGATACCATGTTTCCGAATGTTCCCTCAAAAGTATTCAGGGTGCACGACTGGCGCAATGATGTGATCACTGTAGGTGAGGTTCCGGGCAGCTTCGTTGCAGAGATTACCAACAATGCGCTTTCATACGACTGGCCGGCGCAGCTTAACAAACTGGTTTATCAGGGGGGACACGATCTCATTCTTTCCATTGGGCAGGTTGTACCTCATGAAGTGATTGGAATGGCAAATTACAACAAAAATCTTTTTGTGGGCACAGGCGGATCAGAGGGAATTAACAAGAGCCACTTTGTAGGAGCAGTTTATGGTATGGAGCGACTGATGGGAAAAGCCGACAACCCGGTTAGAAGATTGCTGAACTACGCATCAGAACATTTCATCAGTCATCTTCCCCTTGTGTATGTGCATACCGTGGTCGGACGAAATGAAAAGGGTGACATGGTGGTCAGAGGACTGTTCATCGGGGATGATGTGGAAGTGTTCACCCGCGCTGCTGAACTGTCACTGAAAGTGAATTTCACCCTGTTCGACAAGCCTTTGAAAAAAGTGGTTGTTTACCTTGATCCGGCAGAGTTTAAGAGTACCTGGGTGGGGAATAAGAGTATTTACCGCACTCGTATGGCCATTGCTGACAATGGGGAGTTAATTGTGCTGGCACCCGGCATAAAGGAATTTGGAGAAGATCCGGAAATTGACCGGTTGGTCAGAAAATATGGATATTTCAGCACTCCCGAAACACTCAGGAAACTAAAAGAAAACAAGGAACTTGAGAACAACCTGAGCGCTGCAGCGCATCTGATTCATGGCAGTTCCGAAGGCAGGTTTTCCATAACTTACTGTCCGGGTCACCTGACCCGACAGGAAGTGGAATCGGTTAATTTCAGGTATGCCGATCCGGAAATCATGATGAAAAGATACAACCCTGCTATACTGAAAGACGGATTCAATACAACAGATAACGGTGAGGAATTTTACTTTATTTCCAATCCGGCTATTGGACTGTGGGCGTGTAGGGACAGGATTTGAAACAATTAACAATTAACAATAAAACTGAGCATTCACCAATTACCTCAAATTAATCGACATGACAACAATATCTCAACAAGTTGGAAAGTACCGGTGGACCATTTGCGCACTGGTTTTCTTTGCCACAACTATTAACTATTTCGATAGGAATGTACTGGGATTGCTCAGACCCATCCTAGATGAAGCAGGCATCTTTGGTGAAGATGTAGCCAGCCGGGAACTCTATTATTCATGGGTGGTAATGAGCTTTCAGATAGCATATGCCGTTGGAATGCTGTTAGCCGGGCGATTCATCGACTGGATTGGTACCAAGCGGGGATACCTGTTTTCGCTGCTGGGCTGGAGTATTGCAGCCATAGGGCATGCCCTGGCTCATAATACCATTTCATTTGGAATATGGCGCGCTGCTCTGGGATTAACTGAAGCTGGCAATTTTCCAGCTGCCAACAAAACCATGGCGGAGTGGTTCCCAAAAAAGGAAAGGGCATTTGCTACTGGCATATACAATTCAGGGGCCAATATTGGGGCTATTGTAACACCCTTGTTTGTCCCCTGGATGGCCGAAAAATGGGGCTGGCAATGGGCTTTCATTGTGGTAGGGACAGTTGGTCTGATCTGGCTTTTCTTTTGGTACCGGATCTATGCTTCTCCAGAACAGAAACTGAAAGACGGTGTGCTTACCCAGGAAGAATACAATTACATCCACAGCGATGTTGACGAACAGGCTGAAGAGCAAAATGACGAAAAGAAGGAAAGGGTTCCCTGGGTGAAACTCTTGAGATTTCGTCAGACCTGGTCGTTCTTTTTTGGAAAATTCCTTACCGACGGAGTTTGGTGGTTTTACCTCTTTTGGTTGCCTGCTTTTTTACATGGCGAAAATGCCAGGAAAGCTGCTGAATTTAAAAACCTGAATCCTGATTTCATTGGAGATTTGGGAGATATTCCGGGTGTGATTACATGGACATTTGCCGTGGCAGTGGTTTATACCATATCCACGATCGGCTCGGTTTATGGCGGATGGCTTCCCAAAAGATTTGTTGAAGGAGGTATGCCTTCATATAAAGCACGGAAAACCTCCATGTTCATTTATGCCTTGTTCCCGCTAACTGTATTGATGGCTTCGTGGCTGGGACAGTTTAATACATGGTATGCCGTATTGGTAATTGGGATAGCTTGTGCAGCACACCAGGCATGGTCAGCAAACATTTTCACAACTGTGACTGACATGTTCCCTAAAAAGGCTGTGGCTTCGGTAACAGGGATTGGTGGATTTGCAGGAGCCATTGGCGGCCTGTTGGTATCTCAAACGGCTGGACTATTGCTCAAACATTTTGCTGCACTGGGCAAAATTGAAATTGGCTACAGTTTCCTGTTTATTTTTTGTGGTATTGCTTATATTGCAGCCTGGATTGTCATGCATTTCCTGGTTCCAAAACTTAAACGAGTTGAAAATTTGTAAGCAATGAAAAATTTCCTGGACGAAAATTTTCTGTTACACTCAAGAACTGCCGAATACCTTTATCATGAGCATGCGGCAAATTTGCCGATTATCGACTATCATTGTCATCTGTCCCCTGCTCAGATAGCCGCAAATAAAAACTTCGAGAATATCACCCAACCCTGGTTGTATGGCGACCACTACAAGTGGCGTGCCATGCGCACCAACGGTGCGGAAGAGCGGTTCTGTTCGGGAAATGCTTCTGACCGGGAAAAGTTCGATAAATGGGCCGAAACAGTGCCTTATACGGTTCGCAATCCGTTGTATCATTGGACGCACCTTGAATTGCAGCGTTACTTTGGCATACGTGAATTGCTGAGCCCGCAAACAGCGGATTCAATTTATGAAAAGACTGCTTCCTTACTGAAACAAAAAGATTACAGTCCTGTAGAGCTCATTAAAAGGATGCATGTGGAAGTTGTTTGTACCACTGACGACCCTGTTGATTCCCTTGAATACCACAAAAAGATAAAGGAAAAAAATTTCAATATCACTGTTATTCCCGCCTGGAGGCCTGACAAGTTGTTAATGATTGATGATCACCCGAAATTCAATGAGTATATTGTTCTGCTTGAACAGGTGGCCAATGTGGAAATCAGAAGCTTTTCTTTGCTGATTGAAGCACTTGACAAACGACATGAGTATTTTCACAACAGTGGATGCAGACTTTCAGATCACGGTCTGGAGACCTTTTATGCAGCTTTCTATACAGATGCAGAAGTGAATAACATATTCATGAAAGCTCGAGGAGGAAACATACTTACCCATGATGAGGTTCTTAAATTCAGATCTGCCCTGCTTTATGAGCATGCCGTAATGGATTATAAGCGGGATTGGACTCAGCAATTCCATGTAGGCCCTTTACGAAACAACAACTCCCGTATGTTAAACTCATTCGGACCTGACGGAGGCTTTGATTCAATAGGCGATTCCAATTATACCGTGTCCATGTCACGTTACCTCGACAGGCTTGACAAAGAAGGAAAACTTGCAAGAACAATACTTTATAACATAAATCCGGCTGATAATGAAATAATGGCCACCATGACAGGCAACTTTCAGGACGGATCCATACCGGGGAAAATTCAATGGGGCGCCGCGTGGTGGTTCCTTGATCAAAAAGACGGAATTGAAAAGCAGCTCAATACTTTGTCAAACCTGGGCTTGTTAAGTCGTTTTGTAGGTATGCTAACCGATTCACGCAGTCTTTTGTCGTATCCCCGGCACGAGTATTTCCGCAGGGTGTTGTGCAACCTGTTGGGTGCCGATGTGGAAAAGGGAGAGCTTCCCAATGATAAAGCCTGGCTGGGGAAGATTGTTGAGGATGTGTGTTATTACAATGCCCGGAATTATTTTGGGTTTGTATAAAGGATGAAATGAGATCCTTGTCGGGAGACTACGCTCAGCATGGAGTCAGTCATTTCGATAAGCTATTTTTACCGGGTTGCCTGTTGAAGTGCAAACTTAGCCGGCAAACACTAAAGTTTGATTGTTGCCACCTGTGAATTCAGGCTCTTGGCCAGCGTGTCAATTTCTTTTGCTGTGTCCGAAATATCGCTGGCAACCTGGCTGTGCTGGTTAATAATGTGCAACAGGTCGCTGAGTTTGACATTGATCTGCTCGATAAAATCGCGCTGCTCAATGCTGGCATGGGATATTTCGCGAATAATATCAATGGTTTTTTGGACATCCTGGGTAAAACCAAGAATGACTTTTCCTGTAGTCTGTGAAACTTCTGCGCCATTCTTAGCCGAGTTGGTGATTTCAAAAGACGCTGATTTGCTTCGTTCAGCGAGCTTCCGTACCTCATTGGCCACAACTGCAAATCCCTTTCCCTGTTCACCGGCTCTTGCAGCTTCAATAGAAGCATTTAGCGATAACAGGTTGGTTTGCCTGAAAATATCTTCGAGAACACCAATTTTATCGCAGATCACATCAATTTCCCGTATATTCTTCTCTGCAGCTTGTTTTATTCCATCCAATTGTTCCAGGGTTTTCTTGGATATCACATCAGCTTCCCTTGCATTATCGGAATTTTTTCTTGAATGTTCGGTAATATCATTCAGCGAGCTTTTGATCTGATCGGCAGCAAAACCCTGGTTTTTCACTCCATCATGTAAAAATGAAGCTTTTTCATTCAGAATACTCCCGGTATTAAACAGGTTTTCGCATTTTTCCCGGATTACTTCAATAACCTGTTTCAGATCGCTGGTACGACTTTCCACTGCTTTTTCGAGTTTCCTTTTTTGGTGGCGTACCGATTTCATTCTGGTTTGGTAGGCAGCAAATAGAGCGCCCATAATAGACAACAACATGAACACCCTGAACAACCGGGTTTTCCACCAGGGCGCAATAATGACCATTTCAAGGGTTGTTTCCTTGTCAGACCAAAGCCCGTCACTATTACTTGCCATTACCCTGAGAATATGTTTTCCCGGGTCGAGGTTCATGTAAGTCGCCAGTCTTTTTTTCGCCGATGTAATTATCCAATCTTCATCTACACCTTCTAGTTTGTATTTGTACTGGATTTTTTCCGGGGCAATATAATCCAGAGCAGCAAATTCAATTTCAATGAAATTTTCTTTACGTGAAAGGCTGATTTTTCGTGTTTCAGACAAAATGTCTTTCAGAATCACCCTTTTGTTCAGTGTATCGCCCGTGTTGATTTCTTTACCTGAGATATAGAGCCGGGTAAAAGCAACTTTGGGGATGAAAGTGTTATACAAGATCTCATCGGGTTTAAAAACATTAAAACCATTGGTGCCTCCGAAAAACATTTCTCCGGTGTATGGGCTCCTGAATTGAGCTGTATAATTGAAATCGTTTCCCTGAAGACCATCAGATATGCTGTAATTCCTTACCATTTGGTTTTCTGAGGAGTAGCATGACAGCCCCTTGTTGGTGGAAATCCAAAGATTGTGCTGATCATCTTCAAGTATGCCGTTGATTATCTTATTGGGCAATGCAATGTTAAATTCGGGTGTGCTGAAAGTCTGTGCTTCATAATCAAAATTAGCAAGACCATTGGAAGTGCCTATCCACAAAATTCCTTGATGATCCTGGAACAAGGCTCTCACATCATTATCGATAATACTTGTTTTGTCATCCAGGATGTTTACAAACCGGGTAAATGAACCTGATGAAGGATTGAACAAATTCAACCCACCTCCTTCGGTACCAATCCATAGGTTTTTACGGTTGTCCTCAAAGATGACTTTTACATTGTTGCTGCTGATGCTTTTCGGATCAGTTTCGGAATGCCGGTAATGCGTGAAAGTTCCCGAGATGCGGTCCATCAGTTCTAAACCTCCTCCCATAAGTCCAATCCAGAGATTGTTTTTCGAATCCTCGAATACGGCCCATACATTATTCATGGTCAGACCCGATGGATCTCCCTTTCCTGAGGCGTAATGCCTGAACCTGCGACTATCAGCATTCATTCGATTAAGTCCGTTGGAATAAGTACCAATCCAAAGATTTCCCTGATGATCTTCAAATATTGATTTTACCACGTTACCGCTAATGGTGTTTTCTAAACCGTCGGCCATAAAATGTTCAAACGTACTTCTGTCAGGATGGAACAGATTCAATCCGCCCCCATCTGTGCCTACCCATATTCGTTGCTTCTTATCCTGATAAATAGCCAGTACAGATTTATTACTCAGGCTATTCTGTTTTCCGGTTTGCTGGGTATAAACTCGGAATTTGTACTTGGTTGGATTATATAGGTTAATTCCACCTTGGTAATTTCCAGTCCATAATGAACCTTCGTCATCGGAAAACAGGCAGTAGATAGCATTATTGCTCAGACTAAGCATATTTCCCAAATCATTTACAAGGTTTAATAGAAGATTGCCCGATTCATCAAGGAAATAAATCCCAGTACCATCAGTGCCGGCAACAATCTGATTTTGGAAGGCAGCAAATGAGGTAAATATTTTATCGTTCAGGTCTTTTGTAATGCCTTTACCGCTCAGTACAACAATCTGACCGTTATTGGCCTTAATTTTATACAATCCGTTCTTATTGGTTCCTATCCAGAGATCGCCGGATTTATCTTTAAGTAGTGATACACCAATATCTGAGCTGGAATTCCTGTAATCCTCCTTAAAAACATATTTTTTAAAAATACCTGTTTTAGGATCAAACAAGTCGACACTGCCGGCGTCTGAACCAATCCAGAACTTCCCATCATTTTCTTCTACGATACTATATACATAATTATTGCTCAAACTGGTTTTGTCATCGCTTCTGCTTGTATAGGCAATGAATTTTTTCTCTCCGGGCAGCAATAGGTTCAATCCGGCGCCCAGTGTTCCTATCAACAGAGTGCCATTCCGGGCAACCGTAACTTTCTTAATATTGTCTGAGGAAAGCGATGAAGTATCACTGTTGATATGGGTGTATCGCGTAAATTTATCCTTTTTCCTGTTGTAATAATTCAGACCATTATTTCGGGTGGCAATCCACAGGTTAGAACAACTGTCCTCTGCAATTGATGTGATGATATTACCGCTGATTGTCCGGGCATCATTAGGATTATGTCTGTATGCCCTGAAAGAATATGCATCGTAACAATTAAGGCCGTCATTGGTTCCAATCCATATAAATCCTTTGCTGTCTTTGAAGATACAATTAACAGTTGCCTGCGACAGGCCCTGATCTGTGCTTATATGGTCAAACCTGTATTCCTGGGACAATAGAAGAGTTGTCGGGCTAATAAACAACAACAGGATAACTTTTCCGCATTTGGACCACAGACGATTGGGAATTTTTGTCATCATAAAGCCAGTAAGGTTGTAATTGATTTAGGCCTAATGTACATAAAAATCCTTTATCGTATGAGACATCCCTCCCACGAATATTTTTTTTGTACTTCCTGTCCACCTGGCATGCAACGAATGGTCAGCTTTCTGACTATACCATCAGAAAATCAGACGGTACATCTTTGAGTCGTGCAATATCACTAACCTTTGACTTCAGGTTGAAACCGGCTTTGCAGCTCACCGTACATTCATCGCACTGGTCGCAGGTATTACCCGAAAGGTCAACCATTTCAACAGTCTGCTGTGCATGGTGAAGATTCCGATAGCCGTATGCATACATGTAGCTGCGCATCAGGGTGGGGATATCCAGGTTGTGCCTGCACTGACCTTCACATTCCCTGCATTGCAGGCAGTATAATCCGTGCTCATGATTTGCTTCGGCCAGTTTGAGCTCCTTCTTGTCATCTTCTGTAAACTCCGGATTCTTTACCATTTCAACATTCTTCAGCAATTCATCAAATGATGTCATGCCCGACATGATGGTATGGATGTTCTTATTCTGCAATACCCATTTCAGCGCTGCTGAAGAGCTGATGGGCTGGGTACGTTCCTTGTCCCAGTATCCGCCGGCCATACTTTTCATGGCAATCAGTCCCATACCCTTGCCTGCAGCATAATCCACCGCACTGACCACCGCATCCATTTGCTCAAGCTTAAAATTATAGGCGATCATGGCCACATCGTAGATTCCCGTGTCGGTTGCACCACGCAAGGCTTCACCAATAAAACTGTGCGAGGCAATACCTATAAAACGTGCTTTCCCCGATTTCTTGAAATCTTCCATCACCCGCAGCAGCGGTTCGAAAAATACGGATTCACGTTTGCCCACAAAGGGAAGGAATAAAATATCGAGATAATCTACATTCAAACGCTTCATTCCGGCTTCCACATCGGTTTTAAATGATTCAGCAGCCGTGGCATCGGTAAACAGCCCGTTCTGGTGATCGGTTCCCTTGGGCATGGCGCTGGTAGCTACCATATAAGATTCACGTGGCAAGTTCTTTAATAAACCTCCCAGCATGGCTTCGTTATTACCGTTTCCATAATAGGCAGATGTGCCCAACAATTTCACACCTTGATCCAGTGCTCCCTTAACCAGAGCAGGATTGCTGGTATCACCCGTGCCCATGCTCAGCACAGGTATTTTCAAACCTGTTTTGCCCAGTGTTCTGACGGGTAAATCAGACCGAGATAGATTACTGAAATTTGCTGTTTCTGCTGCATTTACTGCTCCAGGTAACAGTGCTGCCCCGGATAACCCGAGGATGCTTTTCTTTAAAAAGTCGCGACGATGATTCGAATTCATAAGTTTTGGGTTTAAGTTAAGATCCCGACGTGGCGTGGTTACAACATCGGGATGTCAGAATTTTTTATGCCGGCAGGAATTCCCGGGGGACATCTTTAAGCCTGGCTATATCTAGTATTTTATCCTTGACATCAAATCCGGTTGTGCAATTCACTCGACATGCTTCACAGTTTTCGCAGGGATTGCCAGACAAACCTGATTGTGATAATGTATATTGCGCATGTTCAAGATCCCGGTAACCGTAAGCATACATGTAACTTCGCATGATGGTCGGTATATCGAGATTATGAGGGCATTGCGGAATGCAATTCTTGCACTGCAAACAATAAAGGCTGGGTTCCGAGTTCAAACCGGCCAGATTAAGATCGTTCACTTCCTGATCGGTCATCTTCAGATTGTTGATCATGGCCAGATTTTTCTGCAACTGTTCCACATTCGACATGCCGGAAACAATGGTAGATATGTTTTTGTTCTGCAACACCCATTTGAGTGCTGCATCCGTATTCAATGGGGATGTCCTGTTCTTATCCCTGAAGGCTCCGGCAGTTGATTTCATGCCAATGATTCCCATTCCGGCCTTGCTGGCATATTCCATTGCCTTGTGCATACTTTCCTTATTCTGGATCTTGTAATTATAAGCAATCATTACAACATCAAAGATACCGGTATCAGCGGCGGCATACAACGCTTCCTCGCACATATCGTGGGTTGCCAACCCCAGGTATTTTGTTTTGCCTTGTTTCTTGAACTCTTTTAATACATTAAGCACCGGTTCAAAAAGAACGGTTTCCCTTTTACAAACCATGGGCAACAGGAAGATGTCAACATAGTCAAGTTCAAGCCGTTTTAGCCCTCCTTCAGCCTTTTTCATATAAGCATCAGCGCTGAAATTAGGAGTGTACTGCTGAGCGCGACTATCAAATCCTTCGGGATCAGCTGAAGTACAAACAACATAGGATTCCCTCGGCACATCTTTTAATGCACTTCCCAGCAACCGCTCGTTATTTCCTTCCCTATAATAGGAAGCAGTAAAAAACAATTTGATTCCTTCATTATAGGCCGCTTTAATAAAATTTGGATTGGTCGTCATGCCAACGCCCATGCTGATGAGTGGACTGTTAATCCCGGTTCTTCCCAGAATGCGACTGGGCAAGTCAGGAAATTTCTTACTTATAGCGTTATCTGCATTCAAAGACCCAGGTATCAAAGCTGCTCCGGATACGCCCAGAATGCTTTTTTTCAGGAAATCACGGCGATTCTTATTTTCCATAATTTGAAGGGTGTGGGTTAATTGCTTTTGTTTAAACAAGTGGAAAAATTACTAAACATTTTTCAAATGTATCTCCAACATAATTATCTTAAACTGTTAAATAGGAGTTAAAAACCTACACACAAAGATCCAAGATCCAAGATCAAAGAGTCAAGAGTTAACGGCCAATCGCCAAAATCTCACGGCTCACAGCTAACGGCTAATGGCCAATAGCTAATAGCTGATACTCTACCTGGAAACCCTTCCCGAGGCATCCCCTCCCATGAGCTTCTCCACTTCTTCCACGGTTACCAGGTTAAAGTCACCCGGGATGGTATGCTTCAGGCAGGAGGCAGCTACGGCAAAATTCAGGGCTTTCTGGTCATCGTTATGGTATGTCAGCAAGCCGTAAATAAGACCGCCCATAAAAGAATCACCCCCTCCTACACGGTCAACAATATGGGTGATGTCATACTCCGGTGCCTGTAATAGTTTTTTGCCATCCCAAAGCACACCGCTCCAGGTATTGTGGTTGGCATTGATTGATCCGCGCAAGGTGATGATCACCTTTTTTGCTTTAGGGAATTTCTGCGACAGTTGCCGGCAAACCGATTCATAGGCAGCTGCTTCCACATGTCCGCTGGTTACATCACCACCTTCGGGCTTGATACCGAATACCTTTTCTGCATCTTCTTCATTGCCCAGAATAATGTCGCAACCGGCCACCAGTTCCGGCATTACATCGGAAGCCTTTTTCCCGTATTTCCACAAATTTTTCCGGTAATTCAGATCGGTTGAAACGGTAATTCCTTTTTTATTGGCTGCTTTTATAGCTTCAAGGCAAACCTGTGCCGTTCCTTCGGCAATAGCCGGCGTGATGCCTGTCCAGTGAAACCACTTGGCTCCTTCAAAAACCCGGTCCCAGTTAATCATCCCGGGGTGTATGGTTGAGATGGAAGAGAAAGCCCGGTCGTAAATCACTTTGCTTGCCCTGGCCACTGCGCCGGTTTCGAGGAAATAAATTCCCAGCCGCTCACCGCCCTTGATGATTTGTTCTGTGCCCACGCCAAAGCGTTTTAATTCCATGATGCAGGCCTGGCCGATATCGTTTTGCGGCACTCGGGTTACAAAATCCACCGGTATGCCATAATTTGCGAGCGAAACAGCTACATTGGCCTCGCCTCCGCCGAACTCAATATCAAATTGTTTTGCCTGTGAAAATCGCTGAAATCCGGGTGTGGAGAGCCTGAGCATGATCTCTCCGAAGGTGACGACTTTATCCATAGGTTATTTATATGATGTTCTGAAAAGCCTGTAAATATAGCATACTTCCTGCAATACGACAAGATATTCCGGGCTGCTTATTTGGCTGCAATTCCTTTGAAGAAAGTATAGGAAAACACGCCATCAGCCTCTGCTGTGCGGTACAGATCGTGAATACCTTTGTTGAAGGTTTCCTCATCAATGATGCCTTGCCGGAATGCATCGGGACCCACTCCCTCAATCATGGCAGTAAAGGTATTTCTTATAAACCCGTCAACCAAACGGGAGCGTGATGCGTCTACATAAACCATCCTTGGTGATACATGTATGTTCCTGAATCCCGAAGCGCTAAGCAAAGGATATACTTCCCTTCCTATGTTACAATTACCTCCGTGTTTTTTCTGCAACTGAACCTGGCAATCAATGGCCCTATGGGCAAAGCCGCTGTCGGGATAAAAGAACGTGGATCCGTGATCTCCTTCAATGACCATGATAACCCCGTCCTTTTTAAGTACCCGTTTAAGCTCACGAAGCGCGGACAGCGGATCATGCAGATGTTCCAATACAAAGCAAACCAGAATTCCATCAAACAAACTATCGCTGAACGGGAGTGTGAAGATGTCGGCCTGCTGAAATTCCACATTGTGAATCTGCAATGAATCCATGGTTTTCTTTGCAGAAGTCAGTGATTCAACCGACAGGTCCACAGAAATAAACCGGGTTTCCGGGTTCTTCGGGGCAATAATCCGGGTTTGGGCTCCCACGCCGCATCCCGCTTCAAGGACAACGTCGCTTGGGTTGAACAGGGTATCATGGTGGAGTAAGTTATCCAGTGTCTCAGCCTGGTCGTTCAGCCGGATGGTCTCACGGGCCGAATATCCGTGAACATAAGCATTTTTTGTCATGAATGGGGTTTTGTCAAATATACTTAACAGGGGCGCACATTTATTGGTTTTAACATAGTTTAACGTCAATGAATATTATTGAGAATTGATTATATACATCGTGTTTCGTATTGAAAATGGAGGTTCCGCAATCTTTTTTCAAATTCGTTTCGGCAAAAGTTAAAAAAACAGCTATATTTAAGGATTAATACCCTTAACTATGGAATTCTCATCTGAAACCTGGTGGAGCGCATTGAGCGTAGCGGAAAGAGTATACTGGCTGATTGCCCTTCCGGCTACAGCCGTATTCCTTTTTCAACTGGTACTTACCTTTTTTGGTGGCGATACCGATCACCTGGATGTTTCGGCCGATCATGATGTGGCTTTCGACAGCGATCACGGTATTGGCTTTCAGTTTCTGAGCATCAAAAACCTGGTGGGCTTTTTTGCCATTTTCGGATGGACAGGCATTGCCTTGCTGAGCGGCGGGAAAGGACTGGGCACAACCATTATGGTTTCGGTACTCGCAGGTTTGGTCATGATGGTGATCATGGCTACCATCGTATACTACCTGGGAAAGCTGACTGAGCACAATGTCCTGAATCTGAATAATGCCAAAGGAAGAATAGGTACCGTATACCTAAGGATACCTGCGGAGCGCAAAGGTATGGGGAAGGTACAGATCAATGTGCAGGGATTTCAGACACTCAATGCCATCACCGACTCCAAAGAGGAAATCAAAACCGGGGCAGTTGTGGAAGTAGTGGATTCAATTGATAATGAAGTATTGCTTGTAAAACCTCAATAAACCAACGATATCATGGGACAATATTTAGTAGTAGTGGTCGTTCTGGCCATCCTGTTCATTTTTATACTGATAGTCACTTTTTTACGCCGTTACAAACGCTGTCCTTCCGACCGCATCCTGGTGATTTACGGAAAGATCGGCAAAGGAGGGGAAACCGAATCCCGGTCATCGCGGTGTATTCACGGGGGAGCTTCTTTTATCTGGCCTGTTATTCAGGATTATGAATTCCTGGATCTGACGCCCATATCCATTGAAATCAACCTGAAAAGCGCGTTGAGTAAGCAAAATATCCGGGTTGACGTGCCTTCAATCTTTACCGTGGGTATATCCACTGAAACCGGTGTGATGAGCAATGCCGCTGAGAGGTTGCTGGGATTGAAACAGGCGGATATCAGCAACCTGGCCAAAGACATCATATTCGGACAGCTGCGTCTGGTTGTGGCCACCATGGATATTGAAGAGATCAACAGCAACCGCGACTTATTCCTGGATGCCGTTTCACGAAACGTGGAGCAGGAGTTGAAGAAAGTGGGTCTGAAACTAATCAACGTGAACGTCACGGACATCAATGATGAATCGGGATATATTGAAGCACTTGGTAAAGAAGCGGCTGCAAAGGCCATAAATGATGCCAAGCGAAGTGTGGCTGAAAAGAACCGTGACGGATCGATTGGTGAGGCTAACGCCATGCAGGATCAGCGCATCAAGGTAGCATCGGCCAATGCCAATGCCGTTGAAGGAGAAAATACCGCCAAGATTCAGGTTGCCAATTCCAATGCCACAAGGCGTGAAAAAGAAGCTGAAGCCGAACGCAAGGCTGTGGCTGCTGAAAAGGTAGCCCAGGCCAAGGCGCTCGAGGAGGCTTATGCAGCGGAACGTGAAGCAGAAATGGTGAGGTCTGAAAAAGAAAAGGCAACCCAGATTGCCGATATCATTATACCAACGCAGATTGACAAGCAGAAAATCGAAATTGCCGCAGAAGCCATTGCCGAGCAAACCCGCAGACATGCCAAGGGAGATGCCGATGCCATATTCATGAAAATGGAAGCACAGGCCAAGGGTATTTTTGAAATACTGGGCAAGCAGGCAAGCGGTTTTGAAAAACTGGTGAATGCCGCCAACAACGATGCCCAGAAAGCCGTGATGATGATGATTGCCGACAAGTTGCCCGAACTCGTAAAAACACAGGTTGAAGCTGTGAAGAACCTGAAGATTGACAAGGTTACCGTTTGGGATACCATGTCATCCGGCAAAGACGGTAAAGGCTCGGCTACGGCCAATTACTTTGCCAGCATGCTGGCTGCCATTCCGCCCATGAAGGACCTGTTTAACCAGGCCGGACTGGAACTGCCTGATTTCTTAAGTGGCACAGGCAAAAAAGAAGAAAAGGCAGGCCATACTGAAAAACCCATTCCTGTTGAACCCGCTCCGGCACCAAAAGAGAAACCAGACGCAGGTAAGGATAAGAAGTAATGCTTGTCAGGCCTTCCGTGCAGCATCGTACTGCCTGATCTTTTCGAGAATGCCGGGCTCGGCATCGTCATACATCTGCCTGATGTATGGGTCGGAGAAATTGTAGGTGCGTTCTTCGAGCTGCATTGAGTCGATCCGGTCGAACAGCATGGACTTGGCCATTTCTATGTCTTTTCCGTAGATGTGATATGAATCAGCCTGCCAGTTCATTCTTCCAAGTTTTACTGTCTTTCCGGTACGCCGGGATACTTCGGCTGCAATCACTTCCTTGTTGAACTGGA